>JBEKTN010000061.1:0-45090 GCA_049516015.1 Isosphaeraceae bacterium
TCCAAAGGGCCTGTGGAGATTCGGAAGTTGTAGTAGGCCAGGATTCCTGCTTGATGCTCCCGCAGAGTCTTGGCGAACGACTTGAGCATCTTGATCCCGGACGCTTCGGCCCGGGCGATCCACTCCTCGGGAGAAGCGGGACACGGGAGAAGCGGGACAGGTCCGATATTGCTAAGTTAGGTGACTCCCATGCTTGCCCATATTGCCAATAGCGGACCTGTCCCGCTTCCCGCTCCTGTCCCGCTTCCCGCTCCGCTTCCCGCTCCCGGACTCGGATACATGCAAGCAGGCGCCCAGAAGTTGGGTGTCATAGAGGCAAGTTACGCCTCCGCGATAATCGGCGTTGATCAGTAGTCAGTAGTCAGTGAATCGAACGCGCCCGGAAGGGGCCCAACAGACCAGCACGGGCGGGGGGAACCCCGCTTGCGGGGTCGGCCCCGTCCGTTCGATCAGGCTCGGCCGCTCGGGAAGTAGCGGCCGATCAGCAGGCTGGCGTTGTGGCCGCCGAAGCCGAAGCTGTTGGACATCACGTAGTTAATTCTTGCCTCGCGGGCGACGTTGGGGATGTAGTCGAGATCGCATCCCGCGCCGGGTTCTTCCAGGTTGATTGTCGGGGGTAGCAGGCCGGTCTGGATGGCCAGGGCGGAGATGATCAACTCGACGCCGCCAGAGGCACCCAGGAGATGGCCTAGCTGGCTTTTCGTGCTGGAGATCTGGAGCCGGGGAGCATGGCCATCGAAGACGCACTTCATGGCGATCGTCTCGGCGAGGTCGCCCAAGGGGGTGCTGGTTCCGTGAGCGTTGATGTAGTCGACAACGTCCGGGGGAAGGCTGGCATCGGCGAGGCAGCGCTTCATGGCGCGGGCCGCGCCTCGGCCCTGATCGTCGGGAGCCGTGATGTGCCAGCCGTCGGCGGACATGCCGTAGCCGAGCACTTCGGCATGGATCCGCGCGCCGCGGGCCCGGGCTGTTTCTTCGGCCTCGAGGATCACGATTCCGGCTCCCTCGCCCATCACGAACCCGTCGCGGTCGCGATCGAAGGGGCGGCTGGCGCGCGGGGGGTCGTCGTTGCGCAGCGAGAGGGCCCGCATGGCCGCGAAGCCCCCCAGTCCCATGTGAGTGATCGCGGCCTCGCTGCCCCCGGCGATCATCACGTCGGCATGGTGCGATTGGATCAGCTTGTAGGCATCGCCAATCGCATTGGAGGCCGAGGCGCAGGCAGTCGCGACAGCCGAGCACGGACCGTGCAGCCCCCAGCGGATGGAGACCTGTCCGCTGCCGGCGTTGACCATCAGCTTGGGTATCATGAACGGACTGATTCGTGACGGGCCCTTGTGGATCATCGTGGAATGCTGGGCCTCGAACTCGTTCAACCCGCCGATTCCCGAACCGATGAACACGCCACACTGGTCGGCGGGGAGCTTGGAGAAATCGATGCCCGCATCCTGCACCGCGGCCTCGGCAGCCACCAGTGCGAACTGCGCGAAGCGGTCGAGGTGCCTTGCCTCCTTGACCCCGAAGCGGGCCACTGGGTCCCAGTCGCGAATCTGCCCGCCGAAGTGAACCTTGAACTCGGTCGTGTCGAAAAGGGTCAACGGCCCGACACCGCTACGGCCGGCGCACAGCGCCTCCCAGAACGTATGCAGGTTCTCCCCCAGCGACGAGACCACCCCCATGCCGGTGATGACGACGCGCCGCGAATGTCCCATGTCGCCCCCAACTTATCAATTCATGGGATTATATTTACTCATAAACCAGCAGTGGCGGCTTACTTGGCGTGCGCGTGCTGCTCGATGTAATCGATAGCCTGGCCGACGGTCTGGATCTTCTCGGCCTCCTCATCGGGGATGGTGATGTCGAATTCTTCTTCGAATTCCATCACCAGTTCCACGGTGTCGAGCGAATCGGCACCGAGGTCGTTGATGAAGGAGGTCTCCCGGGTGACCTGGTCCTTGGAGACTCCCATCTGTTCACTGACGATTTCGATGACACGCTCTTCCACGGACACGGGCGAACCTCCTCGTCTTCACTTTTCATTCGTTCACGCCATCACGACCACGAACCGCTTGAGCCGTTGTGATTCAAGCAGGACGATGGCGTGGTGACAGTTCCCGGGAATTGGATCAAAACGGTTCTGGAGTCGAACCGAGACGGCACACGACCCGCAGCCGGGTGCCGGCAGAGCCCACGGCGGCCTTCGGGAAATCTGCGGCTCGCGAATCGAAACTCCTGGCTGGATTAGGTTTACGGCATTGAACCAGGCCGGGGGTCCGGGGCCGTTCGGTCCTCCTTGGTCGCGAGAATGAGCCAACTTAGCATGACGCGGATAAAATGTCCATCCGACGTCCGTCGCGCGATCGGGAGCACTCCCGGGCTCGGGACAGGTTTCCTGGCGGATCGACCCACCTCAGGGACGAGCTGCGGAACTATCGGGGCTTGCGTGGATCAGAACTTCGAATGGGCTCCATCGATCGGACTCAGACGGTCAAGCCGCCATCGACAGCGATCACCTGACCGGTGATGTAACTCGCTCCGGGGCTGGCCAGATAGCAGACCAGATCGGCGATGTCATCGGGCGTTCCGAACCGTCGCAAGGGTATACGCTCCTTCACTTCGGTCTTGATCTTCTCGGGCAGGACGGCCGTCATATCAGTCATGATGAAACCAGGAGCAATCACATTGACCGTGATTGCCCGCGCCGCGAGTTCTCGGGCCACTGTCTTGCTGAACCCGATGACCCCAGCCTTGCTGGCCGCATAGTTAGCCTGTCCGGGGTTGCCGACCAGCCCGGCCACACTGCTGATATTGATGATCCGGCCGTATCTTGCACGCATCATAACGATGCCGACCGCCCTCGAAAAGAGGAACGTTCCCTTCAGGTTCGTGTCGATCACCTCTTGCCAAGCGTCGTCCTCCATGCGGAGCATCAGGCCGTCGCGCGTGATGCCTGCGTTATTGACCAGGACAGAAATTCGTTGGTATTTCGCTTCCACTTCATCGACAATTCGCTTGACCTCGGTGGAATCGGCAACGTTGGCCGCGAACCCTTCGGCGATCCCTCCCGCATCGTGGATCGCCTGGAGGGTCCCCTGCAAGCCTTCGAGGCTTCGGGCCACACCCACGACCGTTGCCCCGCATGAAGCCAGCCTGACGGCGATGGCCCGGCCGATCCCGCGCGAGGCCCCCGTGACCAGTGCGACCTGGCCTTTCAAATCAACCTGAAAATCCGCGTGCGGGCTGGCGCTTGCTCCCTCGGCCATGTTCGTAACATCCTGCTCATGTGAGTCGGCAGTAACCGTCCGGTCGAGATGCCCGGATGAGCTGGAAGGGCTGGTGCGCTTCTGATCATCCCGGACGTAACCGGTCCCTCGATCAACGAGAGCAAAACAGGAATTTGGTTATAATCGCGGCCAATCGAACGCTTCAACCCCAAAACCCTGCGCGACAGGCAATTCCGCTCTAAATAGCATATCTTCCAGGCAACCAATCCGGGGGACTCCAGCGGAGTCATGCGAAGCATGCCGAGCATGGCATTTGTCACTGGGGTGTTGAGCCCCGGGAGCCCCTGCTGTGCTTGCGGCCTCGGACGGGTCCCCAGTCGTCGGCCACCTTCAAGAGCCGGGCCAGAGGAAGCTCGAATCCTATCAAGAGCGTCGTGTGATAAACCTCGTTCTCTTTGATGATCTGTTCGGCTGGCTCCCCCGGCCGGCCGCGGAAGACCGTCATGATTCGCTGGAACCGATCGATGATCCAGTATTCCTGAACCCCGGTGGCCAGATACTGCCGGCGCTTCTCCTCGTAATCCCGCACCCGGTCACGGTGCCGCTTGGAGACGAACTCGATCACGATGGCTGGAACATCGGTTCTCGGATCCGGGATTCGACCCAGACCGGCCCAGATCACGCGATCCGCCCGGCGCCGACTGTCGGAGAGGTGGACATATTGCTCCGCAAGGGTCTTATCGAGAGCCGAGCCGACTTCGTGAGCCGACTGATAGGCCCGCAAAAGGTGCCCCAGTTCGTCGTTTGGATCTCGCTCCGATTCTCCTGGCGGAGGGCTCACGATCAGCACCCCATGAATCAGCTCGTAAGCGTAAAGTTCATCGAAGTCGGTTGCAGTATCGAACTCCTCGGGCATCATGAGCATGCCGTTGGAGCGGCGACCCAGCCGGGCCTTCTTCGATCTGCGTACGCGGGTGGTGCTCATGGATTAGGCCTTTCTTCCCCCGCTCGGCTTGCGTGCTTTGGCGGGCGGAGCCCAGTCGTCAGCCACTTTCAGGAGCCGGGCCAGAGGAAGCTGGAACCCTGTCAAGAGCGACGTGCGATAAACCTCGTTCTCTTTGATGATCTGTTCGGCTGGCTCCCCCGGCCGGCCGCGGAAGACCGTCATGATTCGCTGGAACCGATCGATGATCCAGTATTCCTGAACACCGATGGCCAGATACTGCCGGCGCTTCTCCTCGTAATCCCGCACCCGGTCACGGTGCCGATTGGAGACGAACTCGACCACGATTGCTGGAACATCGGTTTTCGGATCCGGGATTCGGCCCAGACCGGCCCAGATCACGCGATCCGCCCGGCGCCGGCTGTCGGGCAGGCGGACGTACTGCTCCGAAAGGGTCTTGTCGAGAGCCGAGCCGGCCGGGTGATCCGACTTGTAGGTCCGCAAAATGTGCCCCAGTTCCTCGTTTGGATCTCGCTCTGATTCCGCCGGCAGAGGGCTCACGATCAGCACCCCATGAATCAGCTCGTAACCGTAAAGCTCATCGAAGTCGGTTGCCGCGTCGAACTCCTCAGGCGTCATGAGCATGCCGTTGGAGAGGCGACCCAGCCGAGCCGTATTCGGCCTGCGAACGCGGGCGGTGCTCATGGATCGGACCTTTCCTCAATCTCGACAGGCGAGCCATCCTCTTCCACGGTTGGCAGTCCCTCATTTTACCGCGCGGGGATATTCGTGCACGGGATCTTGCGGTCGATGCGCTTGAGCAAACCGGTCAAGACTCGGCCGGGCCCGATTTCGTAGAAGGTGTCGAAGCCGTCGGCGAGCATGCCCCGCATCGAGTCCTCCCAGCGAACGCCCTGAAGAACCTGGGCGACCAGCGTGCGCCGGATGTCGTCGGGGTCGGTGTGCGGTTGGGCGTCGACATTGGAATAGACAGGGATTCGCGGGCGTTCCATGGAGGTCCTTGCGAGGATTTCGGCAAGCTGGAGATCCGCCGGTCTCATGAGGTCGCAGTGGAACGCGCCGGCGACCGGCAGGGGAACGACTTTCATGGCCCCGAGCTCGATGGCGACCGTCTCGACGGCCGCCAGCGCGGCGGCCTCGCCCGAGACCACGATATTGCCGGGCCCCAGCATGTTGGCCTTCCACAGCCGTCCGGTCGAGGCGACGCGGCGGCAGAGCTCGTCGGCCCTGGCCTCGTCCAGCCCCAGCACACTGGTCATGCCGCTGGGTGTGGCGAGAGAGGCAGCCTGCATGGCCTGGCCGCGCCGTCGAACCACCTCCAGACCAGAGGCGAAATCCATCGCGCCGGCGAACACCAGGGCCGTGTATTCCCCAAGGCTCAGACCGGCCGCGCCCTGGCAGGCCTCCACGACCGCCGGCTCGCTGGCCTTGAGGCTCTCGAGCGCCGCCAGGCTGGCGAGGAAGATCGCCGGCTGACTGACGTCGGTGGCCTCGAGAGCATCGGCAGGCCCCTCGAAGCAAAGCGCTCGCAGGTCGTATCCCAGGACCTCACCGGCGCGGTCGAACAGGGCCCGGACCGCGGGCAGCTCGCGGTCCAGTTCCTGGCACATGCCGACAGTCTGCGCACCCTGGCCGGGAAACAAGAAGGCAATCTTGGGCATGATCGGTGAACCTCGTCACTCACGGGCGTCGGAGGCCTCGGGACTTTCATCCGCCACACTGGCCAGCTTCGCGCCCAGGTGTTCGACGATCCGGCAATTGAGGCGATCCTCAGCCATGGCGTGGGCGACCCGAAGCGCGTTCTTGATGGCACGCACGCCCGAGGCCCCGTGGCAGATGATGCAGGCGCCTCGGATTCCCAGGAGGGGGCCACCGCCGAATTCCTCGTATTCAAACCGCCTCTTGAGCGTGTTCAGGCTGGCGGCGATCCGCTGGCCGGCCCCGACGGGAAGCTCCGGCAGCATCCGGGCGAGCTCCTCGCGGAGCGTCGAGAACAGGAATTCGACGGCTCCCTCGCCGGCCTTGAGCAGGACGTTTCCCACAAACCCATCGCAGATGACGACCCGTACGTGGCCCTCGTAGATGTCACGCCCCTCGACGTTGCCCACGAACCGGCTGGCCCACGGGCTGGCATGGTACAAAGCACGTGTGGCGCGGGTGAGGTCGGTCCCCTTCTCATCTTCGGTTCCGACGTTCAGCAGGCCGATTCGCGGGTGCGTCACCCCCAGGATCTCCTCGGCATAGATGGCCCCCATGATGCCATACTGGTAGAGGTCTTCGGCCTTGGCGTTCATGTTGGCCCCGACATCGATGATGACGATGGGCCCCTGGTGCGAGGGGAAGATCGCGGCGATCCCCGGCCGCCGCACCCCCGGCAGGAACATCTTGGCGTTGAACAGCGCCGAGGCCACCATGGCCCCGGTGTTGCCCGCCGAGACGACCGCCTTGACTTCCCCGGCGGCCAGCAGCCCCCAGCACCTGGAAATCGAGTTGTCCCGCTTCTTCCGCAGGGCATCGACCGGCTTCTCCTCCATGCCGATCGTCTGGCTGGTATGGACGATCGGCAGGCGATCACGCGGGGCGTCGTGGGCCTTGGCCAGCTCGGCCTCGATCCGCTCGCGATCGCCGATGAGTACGGCAGTCAGCTCAGGCTGTTCACGCACGGCCTCGACGGCGCCCGCGACGATCGGTCCGGGAGCAAAATCGCCTCCCATCGCGTCTAGGGCTATCCGCATGACATCACTCCCACTGGCTTGATTTCATCCCGAATACGAATCCGCGTCGAAACGACGACGGGATGCCGCAGCCGGGAGTATCTCCCAGCTTCGCATCCCGAGAGGGATCAGAGAAGCCGCCATGGACCCGATCCGCCCGGCACCAAGCTTGAGGTCGGGCAGCGCCCTGGATCATGGATATCGATCCCAGGCCCCGGCGTGGTTGGATTGAGCGGGATTCATCGTAGAGAACGCCTATGCGACTGTCAAGCCGCGCTCCGGCGAACGCCGGGTAACCTTGACGCCTTGGCCTCGATGATCTGCGTTTTGCCCTTGCTCTGAACCCCGGGGGGATTGAATCGGACAACCGAACTTGGCGGCCCGCCGGCCAACTCCGCATTCCCGAGGAGTTCAAATCCGGTCGACTCGACTTCAACGTATAAAAGTCGCCGCCCACGCTTTGCGGTACGATCGCAAAGCTGCTAGTCTAGAAACATTGCGTAATCCCGCCATGTCTGGAGCGGAACGATGAATCAAAACCTCACTGCCTTTTTTCTGAAGAAGCAAAAGCAATCGGAAGCCAGCGCAGGCATCGACTGGGATGAACGCCGGGACAAGTATCTCGCTGCCGTGAAGGATCTGTACGACCAGATCGAGACGATGCTCGCCGAGCCGATCGGGCAGAAGACGGTCACGCTGCAGCGGCGTCCAAAGCAGCTGACCGAGAACTATATCGGAACGTACTCCGTAGACGACCTCATCCTAGTCATCGGAGAGGAGCAGGTTCGTTTCTCGCCCCGCGGGCGGAACATCGTAGGTGCCGTTGGTCGTGTCGACGTAGTCGGCGAGCGTGGCGAAGTGGCGCTGATTGTGCAGCCCGATTCTCGCTGGGGGTTTGTACAAACGCGCCAGCCGATGCTGCGTATTGTCACCTTCGATGAGTCGACGCTCGCCGAGATTCTACAGCTCGTGATGTGCGATTGACTGTAATGCCCATCCCATTAATTGATCGCGAGACTGCGGAGCCTCAGACGCTCGATGAGATTCGTGACTGGCACCACGGCATTGTCGACGCACTCGTCGAGCAACGCGCGTCCATTCAGCATGCCATCCGTCAGAGCTCGGCAGTCGCTCCCCGATTTGTGGGGATGACGGAGGGGGAAGTCGACGCTCACTATGACGCCGATCGACGCGAGCTCGATCGACTCACCGTGCTCAATCTCGTGGCGAGCGCGGAGGGGACGCTCAAGGTCGATTACTTCCGCCGCGTCGCGGAAAAGCTGAAAGACTCGCTGTCGGTCGCTTATCGGAAGTGGCACAAGACGCTCTCCGCTAAGAAGCAGTTGCGTCCGGACTTCGACGACGGTGGGATCCTTGATGTGCTCAAGAAAACCCAGGTGATGGACAACAACATCATTGGGCGGTACCGCGAGTGCCTTCGGGCGCGGCACTGGGTGGGGCACGGTCGGTACTGGTCCAAGCCGGTGGAGGTGGACCGGCTCGATCCGGACGACGTATACGACCGTGCCGACGCGCTGCTACGGGCGATGCCAGCCTGAAAAAACATTGGCTTGGCTCCTAGCGCGGCAGAATTACATGCAACAGTTCCTCACCCTGAGCGTCACACAAACCAGCGCAAAGAGGACGCGGCAGCATTCAAACCCTCCAGAAAAAGTTCAATAGCCGTCCTGTCACCCCGGGATTCCGCCCGGCTCACTATCCCCTTTTCCAGGTCGCGGTTCCGACTCCCTCAGGACCGCGCGCCAGAGGATAGCCTGATGCCCAGACCGACTCACCTCTATCCCGAATACGCAAGAACGACGGTGTGGTCGATGGCTGCAAGTGCTCGACCTATTCCCCCTTCACCCAGATCACCGATACCGAGTTACCGGGGAACGTGTGCCGAATGGCCGATTCGCCGGCATCGATGCCAAGCGTGACCGGGGCGACTTTCGAGGGGCTGGCCAGCGAGTTCTCGTCGGTCGGTTTATCGGCAGTCAGCACCAGCGCCCTGGCCGGGCCTGTCAGCCGTGCGATGCCGCGGAATCCGATGTCCGTGGCCAGTGCCTGGTCGGACGCGTTGACGACCTTGAGGATGATGTCTCCACTCGATTTCTCACGGGTGGCCGACGCGTGGAGCGACTTCATCCTGGGAGTATTCGCGTCGTGCACGAGCTTGCCGTCGAGGTAGCACTTGATGCTCGAGCCCGCAAGCTCGATCCGGATGTCATGCCACCGCCCGGTCTCGATGTGGCCTGGCACGCTCTGGCCGACCTCGCCGCCGATCTCGATCGCATGGCGCGAATTGCCCCAGCCCCCGATGTTCCACCACGACTTCTGGTTCTCGTCCTGAACCCGGCAAAGGATCAGAAACCCCTCCGCACCTCCCAGTTTCCGAGCCTTGAGGCTGAGAACCTTCATCGCAATTCAATCCGCTTCCACTTGCATTGAAACCGATCATCAGTCGCGAATCCAGAACCAGACAACCCTCAAGGCCGGGATGAGCGGGCGTGCTCTTCGGCCCAGGCACGGTCGCTGGCGGCAAGGGGCAAGCCCAGCGGTGCGGCGTAGTCCAGCGCCCGGGCGTAGCGGCCGCGAGCGTAACCGAAAGCGAAGATGGCGGGGAGTTCCAGAATGACGTCGGGATCGGGTGATCGAAGGGGAATCGGGATGTTCGGTAAACAATCGCGGACCGACCAGGCATAGACCCCGCACTTCGAGCGGCGATCAGCCCGGGAGACGAACGCGAAAAAATCGCCCGCGGGCAGCTCTTGCCCCATCGGCAGCCGCTGGCCCCGGACCAGTAAATCGAGCTCGACCAGATGGACGTTCTGGCGGATCAAGGACCGGCGCTTGCCTTGATACTGCCAGTAGCCCTCGCCCAGCTTGTTCGTCGGCGAAAGGATCTCGATGACCGTGACGAGATCGCGGTCGGGCCGATGGCGGATCTCGATCCAGAGATCGCGCACCTCCTCGATTTCCTCGACCGGCAAATCGATCGTGACGGGCTCGAGCGTGAGCACGCCGGCTGCCGTCTCTGAGTGTGCGCTCGTTCTCCTGCCAGGTCCCCCTTCCAGGATCGCCACATCGGGGAGGACCGTCCTGACCTGGGGCTCTCTCCGCTCGACCAGGCGAAGCTGCTCGCCGAGGCGAGCCTCATAGCTTTCGGGCAGAACATCATTGAGGGCGTCACGGCAGTAGGTCGTGAGGCTGGCATGAAAATCCGGCCAGTATCCCTGGCTCTCGAGATAGGGATCGATTCCCGGAAAAGGACTGGGCATGGCGGGCCTTCCTTCCGAATCTTGGGCGTTCCACTGGAATCCAGTTTATCGCCCGGAGAGCAGGCCGGCAGCGCCGATGGCCCGCAGACTCCCCTCACGCGCATTCCGCCCGCAGCTTATGTCCCCGGCGGACGAGCGGACCGTATTCCACGCGGAAGAGAGAACCCGGCCGGAGGTGGGTTCGCGCGGCCTGGCGGACCTGGCGAGCGGTGATCCGGGAGATCCGCTCGGGCCAGTGCTTCGGCTCGTAGAGGCCCAGGCCAAGGCGCTCCAGCTCCAGCAACCGTTCGGCGCGCTGATCCACGGTCTGGAAATCGAAAACGTAGGCGCCGGCCAGGTAGCGACGGGCACGGTCCACCTCGTCGTCGCTGAATGCCCCGTCGTGCATGGCCTGGACCTGCCCGGTGATCGCCGCGACCACGCGGTCGGCCTCCTCGGGCATTGTCCCGGCGTAGACACGAAACAGCCCCGGCAGCAAGTCGGCGGAGTCGGTCATGCCGCCGCCGATGCTGTAGACCAGTCCCAGCTCATCGCGGACGATCCGGCCCAGCCGGTCGGAGAATCCGGGGCCCGTGCCGAAGATGTAGTCCAGCACGACCAGGGCCTCGAAATCGGCATGATGGCGGGGTATTCCCAGGTGGCCAAGCATCAGGTGAACCTGCTCGCCGGGACGCTCGACCCGGCGCACCCGCACCTTCCCCGGCTCTTGCAGGCTGGGCAAAGGGACTGGCGGCTCACCTCCAGGCGCCCAGGAACCGAAGTGGGTCTTGACCAGGCGCGCCAGCGTTCTGGGCTCGAAATCTCCTACGGCGACGAGAAACGCACGGTCGGGCTTGAAATACCGGCGATGGTGCGCGACCACATCGCCGCGAGTCAGCAGCCGGACATCACGCAGGCTTCCTCGAGGATCTCGACCCAGCGGGTGCGCGCCGTAGACGAGACCCCGAAAGATCAGGTCGGCATGACAGGCCGGATCTTCCCGATCGTTTTGCAGATCGGCCAGAATCCGCTGCTTGGCCCATTCGACGGCACCGTCGGGGAAGACGGGCTGGCGGACCAGGTCGGCCAGCAGCTCGCACGCCAGGGGAAGGTCCTCGACGCGGATCCGCAGCGAGCTGCACGCCGAGCTGACCTCCATCGTCCCGCCCACGTCCTCGATCGCGGCGGCCAGCGCGGCTGCGGTGCGGTTCCTGGTCCCTTCCTCCAGCAACCGGCCGGCCAGGTACGAGACCCCCGGCCGATCCTCGCGGAGGAAGCCCGCATCGACATAAAGCTCCAGGGCGACGACTCCCGTCTCGGGCCGCCGCTCGTGGATGACGCGCAATCCATTTTCTAGCCGCGACCGCCGGGGCCGGTAATCGACCAGCCGCGTGATGCCGCGGGGAACCTCGATCGCGGGCAGGCAGGGAACCAGGTTCGCCGGCGCTGGTGCGGCAGCGGGAGCAGGTATGGCTGGAGGTTTGGATCTCTCGGCCCCTCGTTCAAGCACCCTCGCCGCGATCTGTCCCTTCCGCGAGGCCAAGGACATTGTGGCGGTCCCGGCCACCGGGGCTTCGGCCGGCGCCGGCCTGCGGCGCGGGCGGGGAAGCCACCAGCCGGCGGTGAGATTGGTCTCGACCAGGTAGCGGGCGGCCACGCGCCGGATCGCGGCGGCGTCCACCGCGAGGGCCGAGGCATGCTCCGCCTGCCAGTCTCGCCAGTCGCCCCAGAGAGCGGCGTGACCGATGCCCGCCGCCAGTCCGGCCACATCCTCCTGTTCCCATCGCCAGCCAGCCTCGAGCCGGTTTCGCGCCCGGGTCAGCTCTTGCTCGGCCGGCCCCTGCTGGGCTAGCTCGTCGAGAATGCCTGCGATCCGCCGTTCGAACGCCGCCGGATCGACTCCGGAGACTGAATCGACCTGGATGAAGAACTGCCCCGCCCGGCGGGAGGGCGCATGCGAAGCCTCGACCCAGGTCGCCAGCTTGTCTTGTTCGACCAGGGCCTGCCAGAGCCGCGATCGCCGCCCCGCGCCCAGCAGGTCGGCCAGCACGTCGAGTGCCGCGGTGTCGCGATGCCCGCGCGGCACCGTGTGCCAGCCAAGCAGACCGCGGGGCAGGGTTTCAGCCTCGGCCAGCGTGAACGCGCGGCGCCCGATCTGCGGCGGCTCGTCGCACGACCGGGTCTGGCGCGATCCCACCCCCCGGCTCAACGATCCGAAATGGGCCTCGATCTTCTCCAGAGCCGCGGCGGGCTCGACATCGCCGGCCAGCACCAGCACCGCGCCGTCGGGCCGGTAGTGCGCCTGGTAGAAGGCGACCAGGTCGTCGAGGCTGATCCGTGCCACGTCTTCCGGCCAGCCCAGCACGGGATTGCGATAGGGGTGCTTCACGTAGCTGGTCAGCTCATGCATCTGGTCGAGCCGGGCCTGGGGCGACTCGATCTCCCTGGCGCGCTCCTCGCCGATGACCTTCCGCTCGGCCTCGACCTCGTCCACATCGAGACTCGCCAGCGTCATCCGGTCGGCCTCGATCTGCAGCGCCAGCTCCCAGCGGTCCGAAGGAAACATGAACCAGAAGTGCGTGCAATCCTCGCCGGTCTCGGCGTTGGCCTGTCCCCCCGCGATGAACGCGAGCTGGTCGATCTGGCCCTTCGGGAATCGTTGGGTCCCCTTGAACAGCATGTGTTCGAGGAAGTGCGCCAGCCCCGTCTTGCCCGGCGGTTCGTCGAACGAGCCGACCGGATAGAAGAGGTCGCAGACGACGATGGGTACTTGCCTGCGCGGCAGGACCAAGGCGCGGAGGCCGTTGTCCAGAACTCGCTCGAATACCGGCAAATCGCCGACCCGGGGAGCCGAGGGGCGGGCCTTGAATCGTCGAGCCATGTCCGTGCTGCCCCTGGATCACCTGATGATAAGAGGACGTCCTGGTACCCCGCGCCGGCCGCCTCTCGAAGAGGGCGACCAGCGTCCGGGGCTGCTGGGCCCACCCCGGCGCGGATGAGGCGCAGGGGTTGCCCTGTGCAACTATTGTATCATCGGCTGCCTCCAGATTCAGGACCGATTCGCAACAGAGCGCCGGAAGTCAAAGGTGGTACTGGTTCTGTGCAATTCCGACCTGTCGAACCTCGGGTGGATCGGCTATGATAACGACATGCGGCTCTGTCGATATGTCGCCTTCCGCTAAGTGGAACTTATTGATTCGCGAGTCAGCCACGAGACCATGCCACGCAAGATCCGAGAGTTGATTCGAGATCTCGAGTGGGCGGGGTTCGTTGATCGTGGGGGGAAGGGCGATCATAGAAACTTCGAGCACCCTCGAGGTCTTCGGGTGACGCTATCCGGCAAGGCGGGGCAAGACGCCAAGCCATACCAGGAGAAAGAAGTCCGCAGCGCGATTCAGGGGGTCCAGTCGTGAAAGACAGCGCCAGGTACGTCAAGCTCGTCGAATGGTCTGACGAAGATGGCTGCTTCGTGGGTCAGTGTCCCGGGATCATCGGTCCATGCTGCCACGGCGACGATGAGGCGAACGTCTACGCGGAACTCTGCCAGATCGTGGAAGAGTGGATCGAGACGATGAAAGGGAGGGGTCAGCCGCTTCCACCCCCGACCATCATGCGAAACATCGCGGGTAGGATCCTATCTGAAGTCAGCGGAAGCCGGGAGAGTTCGTCATAACCCTCGGCATTCCGGAGACTTGTCCCGAAGGACCAGGATTCCCCTGGCTGGCCCTTCATTCATGACGGCTTCTTCCATTCGTTCCTGAGCCAGGCAGAGAGCCGCTCCAGCCAGGCCATCTCGTCGCTCGTGTCCTCGGCGACCAGCCACCGCGCGACCTCGTCGGGCCGGACACCCAGGAAGGTACTGGCCGCGACTTCTTCGTATCGGCCGTCCGGGCCCAACCGCTCGATCGTGAGGATCTCGCCATCGAACCGCCAGACCTCGGCCACGCCCATCGCGGCGTAGATGGCGGGCCGGTCGATCAGCGATGGTGAGAGATCGACCTCGATGGCCAGATCGGGATTCGGGAACGAGGCGACATCGTTGGCCCCCCTGCACTGCGCAGCCGCGCTCAGCTTTTCGGGGCGGAAATAGTAACTCTGATCGGCCTCGATCCCGCGCTGGATCTCCGATCGCTTCCAGGTCGTCTCGCCCAGACCCTTCAGCGGCAACTTCAAAGACCGTGCGATCTCGACGACAAGATGCCCCAGGAGCTGGCGGTAACCCTCATAGTCCGGCCCCTTGGTCATGATCTCCAGGTTCCTTCCGTCGTAAGCCATCCGCACCGGCGTCGACTCGGGAAGCGCGTCCACCCAGGTCTCGTAGACGGGCCATGAGACGTCCGGCACGACCAACCGCGCCTCGTGACCTGGTGGTGCGATCGTGGAGCTCATGGAATGGCTTCCTGTTCACTCCTGTCAAACCCCCCGGGGCTGGACCATGCCAGACCGGATGGCTTGACCTGCACCGTATCTGACCCTCGGCGCGGCCGTCAATCAGGGGTCTGGTCCTGCCAGGGCCGTTTCGTTCTGCGATTGGGATTGAGACCTGTTCCACCGGCTTCTTGGGGTGGCATATATCGTGGTTGGGTTCGATGGCAGGCGGACGAACGAAGCCATTGGACGCTAACCCCTGCAAGGAATCAAGTTGCAACCGGATTTTGGGTTCGTTCTTGGACCTTAACTCCTTGAAGGCAAGAGATTTACGCACGCTCCAAGCGCGCTTTTGCTCGGGCAGCGGCCCGCCTCATGCACGATGGCAATCTGCTGTATCGCCACATCGTGCCGTCGGCCTGCCGGTCCCGGATGGGTCCCGGATTAATGAGCGGGCGGATGGCCGCCGCGATCGCCTTGTGGCTGATCCGACGCGGTTTCCGCTACGTTCCGGTGACCTACACGGGCATCGCCTTCCTCAACTTCGTCCCGTTTTTCCTTCGCGGTGTTGACCTCTCTTGTCGCTCTGGATCCTGGCACCAATCTGGATTCAGGTGCAGAAGGGCCGACTGAAAGGACGGCAAGATCGCGAAAACCAATTGAGCGGGATCGGAATCGCTCTTGGAGCTCGCGTCGGCGATGTCCGCTGCTCCCGCTCGCTCGTGTGTGGCTGTGGTGGGCATCGCGGCAGTCGTGATTGCCTCAATGACTGCTGCCCAGCCACTGCTGGAAGAACGCATCGCGTCCCACAGTCGCGACGAAGAGCACGGCTGCATTCTCCAGCCAGAATTTGAAGTCGATGAGGTTATAGGCGCTCATCACGTCGAACATCGATTTCATCCTTTCCTCCACTTCTCTCTTTCTCTCTTGTGGGTGGGCCACGTTCGGGGGGAAATCCTCGGGGAGGGTTGTGGGTGGGAGGTCCGGCTGAAAAGAATCCTGTCTTCTGCCTGGACCTTCAATCAAGCTTAGGCGATCTTTGTCGCGCGAAACCAGAGATGTGGTGAAGCCGCATCATTCGCGCCAGGTTCGCTGTCGATTCTCAACGACCAGGCAGGGAGAACCGACCGAGGCCGATCGGAACCGCTTTCGCTTGCGATTGCGACAAGACCTTGTCTGGGCCGACTTGCTGGCTCACGACTTCAAGAGCAAGAGCAGCATGACCATCGGAGTCCTTGCCTTGACTGCGTGGCGCAGCCCGGCCGGCATGTGGGTCCAGGCGCCGGCCTGGGCCTCAAGCGTGTCGTCGCCCAGGGTGAGCGTCGCCTCGCCGCGAATGATCTGCAAGATCGCCGGCTTCGAGGCGGTGTGCTCGGTCAACTCTTGACCCTGATCAAAGCCGAAAACAACGGCCTTGAGCTGCTCGTCGTTGTGGATTGTCCGGCTCAGGATACCTTGGGCCGGCGGCTCCGCCTGTGCGGCCAAGTCTGCGATGTGGGTATATGCTGCGCTCATCTTGACTCACTCATTAGCTCAAACATGGATGAGAATGTCACTTACGCACGTTCCGAAGGGACAATGACGATCCGGTGATGAACACCTTATCGCGCCGCCGACAACTGGGCCAGCGTGCAATAGAACCGGGCAGTCAGCGGGTCGATCAATTTCCAGACCTGAGATTCGGTATTTCCTTCATAATCGGGAGAGTATCCCGTATCCTCGGGAAACCTCGCGGATCCGGCAATCCCACGGTCTGGCCTGCCACTGTCGACCGACCACTGGCTACTGGCCACTGGCCACTCTTCCCTACTTGCCCTTGCATCGGGGGGGGTGCGTGCCTGACAATGGTTGTTTCTTCTGTTTCCCGCTGGGCGGGGGTCGCGGTGAGCCGGGGGGGACCCGGGCAATGGGGGTTTGTGAACCTGGTCAGGGCGGGAACGCAGCAGCCATAAGCAACACCTTCATGTGCCCAGGAGAACCTCCCCGGCTCTCCTCGGCCCCTTGCGACCAGAGATCGTGGTCGCGGGCGTGGACGACTGGGCCCGCGTAGTTACGCTTTGACTTGACACCATTTCCGGCACGCGGAGCGCGCTTCTTGGCTGCTGGACCAGGGTCGAAAAAGCGGTCGAGCAAGGCTCCCACCGCCCCGGCGCCGGAGTCTTCTTCCGCCGCATCCACGCCCGCGGCCGACCCGCAGCCAGCTCCCTCTGCGGTGCAGCCGGCCGTGCCCGCGAATTACACGGTGGTGGCCCGGCGGTATCGTCCCCAGCGGTTCGAGGACGTCGTGGGGCAGGATCACGTGGTGCAGGCGTTGCGGAACGCGATCCGCCTCAATCGGCTGGCCCAGGCCTACCTGTTTTGCGGCACGCGAGGCGTCGGCAAGACGTCGATGGCCCGGATCTTTGCCAAGTGCCTCAACTGCGTGCGGGGGCCGACCGAGACGCCCTGTCAGGTCTGCGACATCTGCCAGGCGATCGCCGCGGGGCAAGACGTGGATGTGATCGAAATCGACGGGGCCAGCAACAACGGCGTCGAGCAGGTGCGGGAGTTAAGGCAGAACGCAGCGCTGCGCCCCAGCCGGTCGCGGTACAAGATTTACTACATCGACGAAGTGCACATGCTCTCGACCGGAGCCTTCAACGCCTTGCTCAAGACCCTGGAGGAGCCGCCGCCGCACGTCAAGTTCTTCTTCGCGACGACCGAGGCGAACAAGATTCCAATCACCGTGCTCTCACGCTGCCAGCGGTTTGATTTCGCCGGGATCACGTCCGAGGCCATCGTGAATAGCTTGAAGGAGATATGCACCAGCGAGCAGGTCGATGCGGAGCCCGAGGCGCTGCAGGTCGTGGCACGACGCGCGGGAGGCTCGATGCGCGACGCCCAGTCGCTGCTGGAGCAGCTTCTTTCCTCGGGTAGCCCGCGGCTGACCGTCGAGGTGGTCCACACGCTGCTGGGAACCCCCAGCGACGAGCGCTTGCTGGCCATTCTCGAGGCCTTGGCCGACCGCGATCCCGCGGCGGTCCTGACTCTGCTTGACCAGGGTGCCGGCGAGGGTGTGCAACCTTCCGACCTCCTGGCCGGGGCCCTGGAGTTTCTCCGCGACGCCATGGTTCTCTCCGTGGGCGCCGAGCCGGTCCTGCTGGCGGTCACTCCGCGTCAAAAGCCTCGACTTCAGAGCATCGTCGACCGCTGGTCAATCGACGCAATCCTGGCAGCGCTCCAGATCCTGGCGGAAGCTCGTTCCCGAATGCGCGGCGTTTCCCACGCCAGGCTGCTTGCGGAACTAGCACTAGTCCGAGTTGCACGGCTGGAGAATCTGTCCGACTTGAGCAATATGGTCCAGCGACTCACAGCCATGGAGTCCGGTTCGCCGGTGACGCACAAGACTGAAGCACACGGCACAAAAAAAAAGCTAACCCCTCTTGATCCACAACCGACGGAGGCCGTGACTGCTGCCGAAACGCCACGGGTTCTGGGGAGCGCGCCGGCACGATCTGGCTCTCGAGAGCAAGCCGTCGATCCGGCTCCACCGGTCGCAGATCTGGCAGAGGGGACCAGGGTCGAGGCTGCCAGCAAACCGAGCCCGGCGATGGAATCGTCTGCGGACTCTCGAGTTGTGATAGGTTCATCGGCTCAGGCCGGGAGCCCGGCCAAGGCCCTTCCAGCCTCTCGGCCGCCGGTCGAGGAGCGACCAGCGGCACACGAAGCTGGACCTGGGGCCGAGTTGCCGGCCCTGGAACTCGCAGCCATCCGTCAGGTCTGGCCCGAGCTCGTCAAGAAGGTCGGATCGCCGTTGAGCATGCGATTGGCGGTTGCCGAAGCGGTCAGCGTCGAGGATTCGGATGTGCTGGTCATCGCTGCCAAGCCGGGCTACAATTCGTTAGCCGATTCTTGCGGGACCGATGAGGCCCGGGAGAAGATCGCCCGTTGCCTGCAAAGGCTGCTGCGCCGGCCCGTGGTGGTTCGCTATCAGCGCTCGGTGGAACCGGCGCAAGGCAGCGCTCACGAGGCGTTCCCGGAACCACGCCGGCCCGAGATCCTGGCGGCCGACCCAATGGTTCAAAAGGTTGTCGAACTGTTCGAGGCACGTCCTCTGCACCTGGAATACGACGACGACCCGGATTCGACATGATCGGGGACTTCCCACTCAGTTTCTCTGCAACTAAAGAAGGTTCAACGTGTTCAGTCAACTGGGAAACCTGGCCGAATTGATGAAAAATGCCGGCAAGCTCCGCGAGTCGGTTGCCAAGGCCACGGAAGCGCTCGGGCAGCTCCAGGTGGAGGGAACATCGGGCGGCGGAGCGGTCACGGCCAAGGTCAACGGCCGGCTCGAAGTCGTCTCCATCCGAATCGACCCCAAGCTGGTGTCTGACGGAGATACCGAGCTGCTGGAAGACTTGGTCACCGCGGCAGTGAATGCGGGGTTGACCAAGGCGCGGGACACGGCGGCTCAATCACTGGCCTCGCTGGCCGGCGGCATGCCTCTGGGCTTTCCGATGGGCGGCCTGGATCCCGGCTCGCCTGCTGGGAGGCCGTGACGATGCCGGGCTTTTCGGCCGCGGTCGACCGGCTGACTTCGGCCCTGGGCCGCTTGCCCGGAATCGGCGCCAAGTCGGCCGAGCGACTGGCTCACCATCTGCTCAAGTGCCCTCCGGAGGAGGCTCTCGAACTGGCCGAGGCGATTCGGGCGGCCAAGCAGGAGATCCACCACTGCCAGATCTGTTTTCACCTGACCGAGGCCGAGCAGCCCGTCTGTGCGATTTGCCGTGACGCCAGGCGCGATCAGGGAGTCGTCTGCGTGGTCGAGCAATCACGCGATCTGCTGGCGATGGAAAAGGCGGGAACCTACCAGGGTGTTTACCATGTACTCCTGGGCCGGCTGGCCCCGCTCCAGGGTATGGGTCCCGATCAGCTCACCGCCGACGCCCTGGAAACACGGGTCCGCTCGGGAATCGTACGCGAGCTGATCATGGCCACCAACCCGACGCTCGAAGGCGACGGCACGGCCCTGTACATCGCCCAGCGGTTAGCCGACAGCCCCGTGCGAATCACCCGCCTTGCCCGCGGTCTGGCATCCGGCAGCACACTCGAGTTCGCTAGCCGCGACATGCTGGCAGACGCCCTCGCGGGGCGACAGCCATTCTGAAAGAGTCTTCCACTCGACGCATGACTGCCTGCAAGCGAGCGGCCGCTCGATGAGCCCAGATCCGTGCCATTTTCTCCTCGGCCCGGGGATTCTCCTTGATAATCTGGAATCTGTGGCATAATAATTGCTGTGGGAAGTTGGCCGGGCGATAAAGATCCAATTCCTCTTTATCGCCGCTTACTCTTCCGCCTTGCGACGGAACTGAGGATTGCCTGATGCGTCTTGATACCTCCCAGCAGATGCGGACCGAGATGCGCCTGCGGATGGCGCCTCGGATGATCCAATCGATGGAAATCTTGCAACTGCCGGTCATGGCGTTGCAGGAGCGCATCGAGCAAGAACTGAGTGAGAACCCGGTTCTGGTGGATCTCCGCGAGTCTGCCGCCCCTGCGGAGACGGACGGCGAAGAGGCGGGAACCTCGACTGTCACTGAGCCTGAGGTCGAGACCGAGCCGAACGAATTCGACAGCCTGATTGGTCTGGACGAGAACTGGAGCGAGCTTTACGACGAGGGGCCGCGGCGCAGCCGGGCCTCCCTGAGCGAGGAAGGTGACCGCAAGCAAGACGCCATGCAGAACATGGCCTCGCGTCCGCGTTCCTTTCACGATGATCTGACCGAACAGCTCGGCTTTTTCGATTGCGAACCGACGGTCCAGAAGCTTGCCGAGTACATCATTTACAACCTGGATGATAACGGCTACCTCAAGCTCAGCCTGCACGAGGTGATCCGCGATACCGGCGGCGAGGCCACGCAGGAGGAGGCGGAGGAGGCGCTCCGGCTGGTCCAGAAACTGGATCCTCCGGGCGTCGGCGCTCGCGATTTGCGTGAGTGTCTGCTCCTGCAATTGACCCCGGAAACACCGAGTCACGACGTGCTCCGGACTCTGATTGGCCATCATCTGGACGATCTTCAGCACAATCGGCTGCCGGCGATCGAGAAGAAGACCGGGTTTCCCATCGAGACGATCAAGGAAGCACTCGAGCACCTGCGCCGGCTCAACCCCAAACCGGGAGCGTCCTTCGCCGCGGACAGCGGCACCCAGTATGTTGTGCCCGACCTGATCGTTGAACCGAACGACGACGGGTCGTACAACGTGCGGCTGGTCGACGAGCACACGCCGCACCTGTCGATTTCACGGTATTACCAGAAGCAGCTCCGGAACAAGCAGACCGACCCGGCAGCCCGAGAGTTCATCCAGAAACGGATTCAGTCAGCCCGCTGGCTGATTGAATCGATCGAGCAACGCCGCAACACGTTGCTCAAGGTCGCTCGGGCGATCATTGATCACCAAAAGGTGTTTCTTGACAAGGGTCCCGAATTCATCGAACCGCTCAAGATGCAGCAGATCGCCGACCGCGTTGGGGTGCACGTGACGACCGTGAGCCGCGCGGTGGACGACAAATGGGTTCAGACGCCGCGGGGAATCTTTCCACTCAAGCGCTTCTTCGGTGGCGGCACGATGACGGCAGACGGCGCAGAGATCGCCTGGGATACCATCAAGCAAAAACTGCTCGAGATCATCGCCAAAGAGGATAAGCAGAATCCGCTCTCCGATGAGGAAATCGTCGATGAAATGGGCCGGCAGGGTCTCAAGGTCGCCCGGCGAACGGTGACCAAGTACCGCCAGGCTTTGAACATTCCATCCAGCCGCCAGCGCAAGCAATTCTGACCCACTCGCTGGCTCTTCAGCGTGGTCCATCCGCGGAGCGAGTCAACAATTCGAGGCCCCACAATGCTCGACGATGCTCGAGACCGCCGAGCATTGCCCCCAACCAGCCCCCGCGGCTCATTCTGGCTCCCGGATCCGCAAGGCGGTCGCCGCGGCGATTTTCCCGTTCGGTGAGCCCGAGAACAAGATCAGGCCGAAACCGAACTGGTGCGAGCGGATATCGCGGACGTGGCCGTGAGCGGGGGACGGAGGTCGGACCCATCTTTCTCGATCTCGATCACCGGCTTGGCTCCCACGAGACGACTCATGGCGACCTCGTAGCCCAGAAACCGCAGGTTTTCGAGAATTGTCACGACCTCGGCACAACCAATCTTCTGGATGATGCCGAGGATTTTTCGCTCTTCGGGCGCAAGGGAATCCGCGGGTTCAGGTGGTTCGGAATCGAGCTTGTCGTTCGCCAGGTAATCGAGCGTCACGCCGAGCGCCTGTGCCAGGCGGAGTGCGTTATCCAGACCGGGCCGCGACTTTCCCTGCAGGATGCGCGAGATCTCCGAGTCACTGACCTGGGACAGGCGGGCGAGTTTCTGCCCGTTGAGCCCCTTGCCATTCATCAGGTTCTTGAGCTTGAGCTTGAGTTCCATGACTGAACTATAGAATGTCTCCCCGATACGGGGAAGCGCTTTCTTTTCAGAATCGCAATGATATTTCAGTACCCCGAAAAGCGCAAGGGTCGTCAGGTTGCATGGGCTCAAAGTATGTTGGAATCTCGGGATTGAACAGAGAAATGCGACGCGGCGTCAGATAGGTTGAAAGCGTAGTCCAATTTTCCTTGCGTCGGCCCTGGCCATCGCTGGTCGATCGAATCGCCACGAGAGGGATGGGGGCCATATAGCGCTGGCCTCCTCGAGCAGTCGCAGGAGGCGGCCCTTATCATAACTGAGAATTGACCGGATGCAATTCAAAAGGCGACGAGCCGGCGTCTTTCGGCGGAAAAACGAGAAAAAGTCTGGCCGAGGATGATCGATCGGGCGAGTTGATTGGCCGAGACGGGGTGGTGAGATGGGTAAGAGCCCGTGATCTGGCCCCGGGACAGGCGGGGAACGAGCCCGCCACGGGCTCGAGAAGGAATCCGGTCAGGAGGCTCGCTGGACCGTGTAGTCGGCTAGCACACGGAGGACGAGCTTGGCATCCGACTCGCGCAGGCACTCCAGTGAATCGATGGCCTCCTTGACATGCCAGCGGGCGCGCTGCCAGGAATAATCGAGGGTCCCGGAATGCTCGAGCAAGGGGATCAGTTGCTTGCGACATTCCGCCCTGGCCTCGCCGAGCATTCTGCGCGCGTTGGCGGCGGTCGCGGAATCGGCGGTTTCGAGCAAGCGAATCACGGGGAGTGTCAGCTTCTGCTTCTCCAGATCGGTGCCCAGGCTCTTGCCGGTCAGTCGTTCCTCGCCCCAGATGTCCAGGACGTCGTCGGCGATCTGGAAGGCGATTCCCAGGTTGCGACCGTAGCGGTCGAGTGCCTCGGTCGTGGCCTCGTTGGCCCCCGCGTAGTGGGCACCCAGCCGGCAGGAGATTGCGGTCAGCTCGGCCGTCTTGCCCTCGATGATCGAGAAATACGAGCTCTCATCCAGGTCAAGGTTGCCGCGCTGATGGACCTGATGCATCTCTCCCTCGCAGACCATGTTCGTCGCGCGGCCGATCCAGCGGCACGCCAGAGTCGAATCGAGCGACGCCGCCAGGTGGAATGCGTGGGTAAAAAGGTAATCTCCGAGCAGGACAGCCGTCTCGTTTCCCCATTCGGCGTTGACCGTGGCGGCGTGGCGGCGGACCATCGATTCATCAAGAATATCATCATGAACTAGTGTTGCGGTGTGAATCATCTCGACCACCGCTGCCAGGACCGGGTGCGCGCTGGTGATCGAGCCGGACGCCCGCGCCGCCAGCAGCAGCAAGGCTGGACGCAGTCGCTTGCCTTGATAGTCACCACAATGATCGACGAGCTGTTGAACGAAGGCGAATTGACTCCGCAGCTCGTGCTGGAAAATACGTTCGGCCTCTGCGAGTTCGGATCGGATCGGTCGGAACAGGTCTGTAAGTGTGCGCCGAGCGTTCTCAACTTCGAGCGCAGGTCGACTCGCCATACCCGTTCCCCCTCCAGATTCCAACGTTCGAACCGCTCACGCCCCAAAGGTCCCTTAAGTCGGGTCGGTGCCGCGTTCCCCGGTTTCACACACGACTTTTCCCAGGCTGTCCGCGGCCGTCGCGGGCCGGAGAAAACGACCCCGCCTTCCTCCCGTTTTTTCGTCGAGCTGGATCGGGCCGATCACCAGGTTTCGATCCACCGCCTTGCACATGTCGTAGACCGTGAGTGCCGCAATGCTGACCGCCGTCAAAGCTTCCATCTCCACGCCCGTGCGCCCGTGCATCTTCACGATCGCCTCGATTCGGAGGGCGTCGGGAGCGACTGGACTGAGTGCAATTTCAACGCTATCCAACCCCAGTGGGTGGCAAAGTGGAATCAATTCTCCAGTCCGCTTGGCCGCCATGATTCCCGCGAGCCTGGCCACTTCCAGCACATCGCCCTTGGCCAGCCGGCGATCCCGTACCAAGGAAAGTGTCTCCGGTTCCATCTTGACCCAACCACTGGCCCGGGCCAATCGCAGCGTGGGCTGCTTCCCGGAGACGTCGACCATTCGGCTCGCCCCGTCCTCGTCAAAGTGTGTCAGCTCACCCATGGCCTGTCCCCAATTTCGTTCAATTCGTTCTGAACGTATTTTACGAATTGTCCGCCCGTCGGCTAGTGGGGGGTTTCTGGTTTCCCGCAAACTCAAGGCGACAGAATTGGCGATGAACCGGCTGCCGCACTGGAAGAAGAGGAAGAGCTTCGATCTTGATATCCCCCGCGTGCCGCGGGATCGCGGAGGGGACCGGCACGAGGGAAGTGCCAGAGGGCGGAAAGCCAGACTCCCTGCCGGTTCCGGGTGAAGATACGCTGCCCCATCCCGCTCTCGAGTCGTGCCGTCAGATCCGGCTTCCAGTAGGCCCGGCGGCGGGAAACGACCACCCACTCGGACCCCTTGGCGGCCTCGTCATCCTGAAGGACCACATCGCGTCGCACCAAGGCGGCGGTGGTGGTCAGGGTCCCCTGCCCTGGATAGAGTGTCGGGGCCAGTGCCGCCCTTGCGCCGGGGCGAATCTCGGCGGCCAGTCGGTCCAGCAAGACGCGATCGACGGCATCGCTCCAGTAGGTCAGCTCAAGTCCCAGCCTCTGCGCTCCGGGCAATCCGCCTGTCAACATATTGTAGTAACTCAGGCCGAATGGGTGCAGGGCCAGGGCGCCATGACACTGCATGACCAGAAGGCCGGTCAGCAAATAGCGTCCTGAACGAATGGTGCCCCACCGCTGCCAGAGCCGGCCGAAACCGAGTCCGATCAGCATGGCCCACGCCGGGAAGACGTGCAAGAACAGCCGCTCACCGTCGTAAACCGGGATCCGGGTGCTGAAGAGCCCCAGGAAAACCATGATCGTCGCGGCCAGCAACCAGGGAAAGCGGTCAACACGGCGCTGCCGCCAGCCTTCGACGAGCCCATAGATTCCCAGAAGCTGCAGACCGATCGGCACAGTGACGGCAAAATACACCCAGGGGTAATGCCAGGGTACGTCACGATCAGGCATGATCTGGCCGAAGTACTCGACCATGATCGTGGCACGCTGCACCGACGTCCCCCAGTAGGATTTCCAGCGCGCCGGGGTATCGTACCAGAGCCAGGGCCAGCCCGCGAGGAACAGTCCCACCCCGGTCAAAGTCCAGACTACAATGGTCTTGAAGGCACACTGCCACGAAAGTCTCGTGAACGCCCAGATCGCCACGATCGGCAAGAGCAACCAGGCGTGGATCTTGGTGAGCAGCGCCAGGGACCAGAATGCTCCCGCTTTGATGATCGCACGAGTCGAGGCCGGAGGCGCGGTGGCTCGCACACCGGCCAGGAGAGCCGTGGTCCAGAACAGGCTGAGAAACGTATCCAGGGCGGCCAGATGAGCATGGGCAAACACACGGGGCATGACCAGGAGAGCCCAGCCGGCGCCGATCCCGGCGGCACGACACCAGCGTCGGCTGGATTCGGCGGCCACGACTCCGACCAGTATTGCAAACGCCAGAGCGGGGGCAATCCGGCCCGAGAGCACGTAGAGCCCTGTGGGGTCGGCTCCGAAAAGCATGATCTGGAAAGGCTCCCCCAGGCTCGAGGCCAGGCCCAGCAGCCAGCGTCCCAAGGGGGGGTGCTCCGCATTGTCACCGAAGACTTGCTCGACGATGACACGCTCGAAGAACCGCCAGCCCCGAGCTTGCAAGGTGGCCACGTAGGTGCGGCCGGGACGAACGTCCAGGGGCTCGTCAATGGACAGCCCCGGATCACCCAAGGTCAGCAAGACCGCCAGGCCGGCCACCGTCGCCGCCATCAGTCCCAGCCGTGCGTGTGAAACAGCCGCGAGGGCTTCGCGAAACCTGTCCGCCCTGGCCTTCCCCTTCATCGTCCAGGCACCCTACCTTCCACCCTGGAGGGCAACTCCTTCGTTTGCTGCTCTTGCGACTCAGGGAACCAGGATGAGCGGTTTGGGGAGGTAGATCAAGTCCGCAGGTGCGGGCTGACCGCTCTAGCCCAAGCGGATGACTGCCGTGAATCATGATCGGCGTCGAGGTGCGGCAGGATCGCCGGCAGCCTCGATCTTGATCTGGAAAAACCGACGAGCTCGAGATCCGCACCTGGCCGGGAACCAGGCAACGGCTCGAGCTCGAAGTTCCGAATCGGGGTTCCGGGGTGGGGCGTCGGGTCCTCGGGTAGATCGCCGCCTCTCTTGGATCAGGGTTCTTCCGCTTTCTTCTGGGAGATCAGGCGACGGACTCGTTCGGCCAGCAGAGCACCGTCGAACGGCTTCTTGAACGCGTCGTTGAAGCCGAGCGAAAACGTCTCCTCGCCGGGTTCGTCGCTGGTGAGTGCCAGCAGGATGGTACCCAGATGGTCCGGGCTTTTGCGCAAATTCTGCGCAATCTGACCTGCCTCGATACGGCCCAGGGCCATGTCGATGATTATGCAATCGGGGTGGAAGCTTTCGGCACGAATGCCGGCCTCGAAACCCGACGCCGCCGTCTCGATCCGGAAATCATCGCTCTCGCGGAGATGGTCCCGGAGCACGACCTGGAGCGGAGCGTCTGCCCCGACTACAAGGATTTTATTGTAAACCTCGGCCTCGAGATCGCCCAAGGGCATTCCATGCTCCTTGAGGAACCGCAGGAGGTGCTCCCGCGGGATGCGCCGATCCTGTGAGCCGGGGATTCGATAACCACGCAAGCGGCCCGAGTCGAACCACTTGCTGACGGTCCGAGGCGCGACCTTACAGATTTTCGCGACCTGGCCAGTTGTAAAAACCTTTTTCATCTCGAGGACTCCACTCGCCCAGTTTGGTGCGAGACCACGGAGGTTTCCTCCTCCCTCCGGTTAGGAACCATGTCGGCGCGGTGACAGTCCCGGCCCGGCGGTTGTTCCGGCTCCGGCCGCCCGAGGCGTCGCTGAGCCACCGCAGAGCCCCTCCCCCGCCCTTGAACGTACCCCAGTGCAGAACGCTCCTCGCGACTCAAGCCCAGGCTCGTAGTGAGCCCCGCTCCGCTTCGGTCCGAACGTTCTCTGCGCCAGCGAGTTGAGTGACGGATAGGGAACTCGACTCCCCCCGATCAAGGATGGAAGATCTTCCCGCCCCGGTCAGTGCGGGAAGCGGCCTGGTCCCTGCGACTCAAGGGGCTGTCATTCGCCTCCTCGCCGTAGCGGACCTGACCGTCACGACTAATATTCGAACCGCGCGGCGTGGGACTTTAGGAGGGGTCAGGAGTAGTTCCACCACAAAGGGCAGTAGTCGGGCCTGGGCGGGTTGTAAAAGTCTAGCGGAGGGAAAGACTTGCGTCATTTTGAGAAAAATTAAGCCAGTTTCCTTCCCAAATTAGGTTTCCTGGCCGAAAACAGGTGGAGACACGCACGCTGGGCCTGGACAGGGATTCAGGGATACCCATGAGAACTGGAATTTGCCGGGCTCCCGCGCTGCGGATCCTCAGGAAGATGATCCGTCGAACCGGCGACGCAGCCAGTCCAGCAAGCGTGATCGGGAGGGCGTCTCGGTCTGATCCTCGCCGCTGGCTCGTTGAACTCCGTCGTCCTTCTTGGGAACACTCTGCGTCGTGGTGCCCGAGGCCGCATCGGCCGCGGCCGGGGCGGTCCTGGCAGAACCCGTCGTTGCCTGGACCGTTTCGGTGCTTGCTGCTTGGGCCGTCTTGGCGCCTGGAGTGCTGCTGCCGCCGGGGTCCTGAACCGTTGCAGGGGTGGCCGAGGAAGAACTTGAGGATTTCTGGATCGAGTCCGATTTGGTCGCTGTCGTTTCCGCCATGTCGCGATCGCGCGCCCCGAAGAGCCTCCAGATCCGCAACTGCGAGCGCTGCGAGGCCCGCTGCACCGCAGGGTCGACCTTGGGCTTCGCGTCTTTGCCCAGGATCGCGGCCTGAAGATAGTCCATGTTGGACTGCGGAACGGCATCGACCACCAGGCTGCCGGGCAAGTTCTTCTGGCGGTTCGCGGCCTCCAGGATCGCGACCATCTCGGGGTAGGTCGTTCCCAGGTTGGCCACGCGACGGATCACCTCTGGCAGATCCAGCGAGGTCCGCAGCTTGACGTCAGAATCCCCGAATTTGCTGGGCACGATCTTGGAGATCTCGATCTCGTCGTCCTTTTCGGCGGCATTCAGCAGGATGGCGCCTGTACCCAGAACGATGGGCGGCAGAAGCTTCTGACTGCGACCGAAGACGACGACCTCGGAGCGGCGAGTGCGCGAGACATGAATCACGGGAGGGCCCTCCGAATCGACGATGTAGAGTGCAAAGGGGTCCTCCGCGCGGGGTCGCTGCGCTGCGGAGGCCAGGGCAAGCGCCATCGAGTCGGGCGCTTCGTCTTGCTGCTCCTCGGTCTGGGGATCGTCAAGCACGTGCACTCGGCCTAGCGAAGGATCGTGCGGGTCCAGGGTCCGCAGGGCGTTGAAGGCCCCGTAACGGAGTTCGTTGTCCGGTTCACTCATCAGGTTGCGTAGCTTCATGTGGGCCGCGTTCTGGTCCATCGACGCCAGCGCCGCCAGTGCATAGGCCCGAAACTTGGGCGTATGGATCGCCGTCTCGGCGAGTGTCTCTGCTCCGACGGGATCGTCGAGGTAGGCCAGCGCCTCGGCCGCGAAGAACCGGACCTGGTCGTCGGGGCTCTGCAGGCCCGCTTGCAAGGTCTCGCTGGCGGTGGGACCCAGTCCCTCCAGCTTGAGCGCGGCCACTCCACTGGTCTTGGGTTCGAGCAACTCCTTGCCCCATGCCGCCATGCGCTGGGCGCGGAGGGCGGGCGTGTCAACCATGGGCAAGAGCTGGACCACCCGGAAATACCGCTCCTGGTTCTGGTGGTAAGAGGGCGGGACCCGGAGCACAAGATAGCCGTCGGTCTTTGCGGTGCACGCCCCCTTTTGCTCGCCGGCTTCGCTCTGGTGGAACCGTTCATTGACCACTTTTTCCAGGATCGCAGCCGTCCGGACACTCTTCCGCTTGTCCTTGATGATCAGCATGTAGGGCGACTCTTTCTTGACCCGGCCTCCGCCCAGAACCCTCCCGACCTTGGGATCATTCGGGTTCTTGGCATTGCCGATCATGACCGGCCCCTGCGCCAGTGCGAGGTCGGTCCCCGTCCGTGCCGCTCCGCCGGCCACAAGAGTCTCGCGCAACCGGGTGGCCATCAAGTAACCGCCGGCCAGGCTCTTGGTGGCGCACGCCGGGGGCACCTCCACGTCAACGTCGAACCGGTCCTGTGGATTGGCCCCGGCGCGGATTGTCATCTTTACGATCACCATCGAGAATTGGGGGTTACCCAGCAGCTTGCTGGCGTGCTCGACCCCGGCCTTGCTCATCTCGTCAACGAGCTGGCCGCGCTCCCACGACGGAGGTGGATCGGCGCCGGTGTTCTCCAGTCCGGTCACCAGCCCGAGGCCCATGACCTTGATCTCACTGCCCTGAAGCACAAAGGCAAGGTCGCCGACGGTCTCCTGGACCTTGGGCGGAGGTGGCTCGGTCTTCTTTGTTCGCGGGGGTGCGGCATCCGCCTGGATCTGTGCCAGCACCGACGCCAAGACCAGGGCTCGGAACACCCAGGTTCCCCCGGGGATGGATCGCCACATCGGCCTGCCTCCTTGCGCAGCGCTCGGGGAGAACCCCCGGACCCGTCTCGAGAACGGAGACGCGTCATTCGATCGCAGCCGCTTGACCACTTCCCTGTGAAACAAGCGACCGCGGGTCTGGCAACCCACGGCGGGCGGACCCTATCGGATTCACAGGAGACGGTCAAGAGTGTTTCCCGAGTTTTTTTTCATGATCTTGATCAGTCCCGGTTCGATCCGCACGCAAGCCCAAGTCTTATTCGTTCACCAAAGGTGGCCCCGCGAGCGTTTACGTTCTGCCGGAGATCAACATCGGTCATTTCCAAGGGTTCTTAGTTATTGTTTCGTAAATTTGGAGGCGGATCGCGAGCGGCCCGGCGGGTGAAATTCCCCCCGGCGAATCGATCGTGAAGAGGTGCTGGTAAGTCCCATGGGTCGACTTCCTTGCCTTGGCGACTTGTTGAGACCTCAGAAACCAAGACAGGTTGCCAAGAAATCGCGAGGAAGCCGACCTGTTTTTTTGCTCAGTCACCCCTCTTCTAAAAGTGCGAAACAAGAATACCCCTGACGCGAAGAATCCTGGATACCCCTGGTACAACGTGGCCAAGATGGCCCCGGGGGTCCCATTCCACCTATCTATCCCAGTCGAGGGTGCGTGGCCAAGACATTCCTGACGGTTATAATGGGGATCAATGGGAGGTGAACCATGAAGGACGAGGCTACCCCGATTCCCGTGCAATTCACCATCACCTTGACGGCACTGGTTTACCCCGAGCCCGAAGCCGGAGGTTATTCGGCCGAGGTGCCGGCGCTGCCAGGCTGCTATACCCAGGGCGAAACCCTGGAGGAGATCCAGGCCAACCTCCGCGAGGCCGCCGAGGGATGGCTGGTCTCCGCGCATGACGAAGCCATGGACCGGCACTCCGTCGAGGAAGGGGCTGCGTGAAGCCCGTCTCCGGTAAGCGGATGTGCCGGATCCTGGGGTCACGAGGCTGGCGGCTGGCCCGCATCTCCGGCAGCCATCATATCTATTGACACCCCGACTCCGGCCGCAGGACCTCGGTCCCGGTCCATGGCAACGCCGACCTCAAGCCCAGGACGCAGCGGAGCATCATGCGTGACGCCGGGCTGACCGATGCCGACCTCTGACGGCCGGTGGGAACCTGCGTTCAAAGGCGCCAACCGCCTGGTGTCGATCGGCCAAGCAAGCGTGTCGCCTCGGCGTACGGTGCCCCCGCCAAGAACCGCTTGGGCGAAATCGGCCACCTGCTTTTGCTTTGCGTAACAAAGTAAGTGGGCCATTCCGCGCTCCCTCCGCGCTTCCGAGCCAGTGGACCAAGGGAGATAGATGGACCTGATGGAGAAGCGTCAGAACAAAGCCGGCTTCTCGGGTGTTTATCGTTGTAATATTAGAACTTATGACAAGAAAGTGGGCAGTCCAACGCGGGCATTGATGGCTGCCGAAACTTCAGAAATCACTACTTGAACGAAACCGCTCCGCGGTGGGAAAATCACAGTCACCCGGCGAGCCCGCGTCGGCCTTCCTTTGCCCTTGCTTCGCGTCACAAGTCGCTTGCCCAAACCGCCCCTCTTGCCCGCGCGACCAATCTACGTATCAAAGCAAACCGTGTGCCGCCCCACGGCTTCGTTCAAGAGCCTGTACCCGAAAGGCCGGAACGGCTTGCGGTGAAGCCACCGTCTGCGCCGGCCCTTCGTGTACAGGCTTCTTCCTTTTGACTACCAAACGCCCGTCCAGTGCTGGTGAAACGGGATCTTCTACAAGCTGACGTTGGTGCCACAAAGTGGGTGGCCCCTTCCGCGCTTCCGCGCTGGGGCCCGGTGACTCGCTGCTCCTGTACACCGACGGCGTGACCGAGTTTCACGGTCCCGGCGGGATGTTCGGACAGGAGCGGCTGGTCTCGGCGATCCTGGGCGGCCGCCGCGGAGCCGACCTGCTCGACGCCCTGCTTTCCGAGGTCGTCGCGTTCTCGAATTCGCCCAACAACCAGGACGATATCACGCTGCTCGCGCTGGATCTGGCGGAGCCCGCAGCCGCTGATGACGGAGTGCTGGGCATCTGAATCTTGGACGCGAACGACCGGGACGGCTACAATCGACATCAGACTAGCCACCGTCGAAGATGAGGAGTTCGATCATGGCCACGGCTTCATCGCTGATGACGACAGAGGAGCTCCTGGCGATCCCGGAAGACGGTACCGATCGCTGGCTGATCGCCGGGGAACTGAGGGAACGACCGATGACAGTAAGGAATCGCTTCCACAGTTGTGTCATGATGCGAGTGGGGAAAATCCTTCTTGACTGGCTCGATGAGCAGCCAGAGCCCAAGGGCAAGGTCCTTGGTGGAGAAGCCGGAGTCATCCTGGGCCACGACCCCGACACGACCGTGGGCATCGACGTAACCTACATCAGCGCGGAAGTGATGGTGAGACAGACCGAGGAGACGACTTTGATCGATGGCGTTCCCACCTTGGTGGTGGAGATCCTTTCCCCCAGGGACACCATTGAGGATATCAACGAGAAGATCAACGCTTACCTGGCCGCGAGGGTCTCCCTCATCTGGATCATCGACCCCTATCGGCGTACCATCACAGTGCACGAGCCCGACTGCGAGCCCGAACTGTTCAACATCCGCGACGAGCTATCTGCCGAGCCGCATCTCCCCGGTTTCCGAATTCCGGTTGCGCGACTCTTTGAGTGAAGAATCAGGCCTCATGCCATTCGGGCTCGATGACCCGCTTTTCATGTTGCGTACTGCTCTGAAAGCGGCAAATCCCCAATTCTGCTCTCATGGATCCGGCCGGGGGTATGGCGCCGGAACAGGCAAGCTTGGTCCCGGAGGGTTCAAGTAATAGCAGCCACCGAGGCTTGCACCCAGAGGAGCGGGCCGGCTGATCATTCCCGGCGCGGGGGGGGAGCCCAGTTCTCGGGGCGATGGTCCGCACCTGTAATCCGGGAGCCATGGCGGCTACAATCGACATCAGACTTGCCACCGTCGAAGATGAGGAGTTCGATCATGGCCACGGCTTCATCGCTGATGACGACAGAGGAGCTTCTGGCGATCCCGGAAGACGGTACCGATCGCTGGCTGATCGCCGGGGAATTGAGGGAACGACCGATGACGAGAAGGAATCGCTTCCACAGTCGTACGATGGCCCGAGTGACGAAATTTCTCGATAACTGGCTCGATGAACAGCCTGAGCCCAGGGGCCAGGTTTTGGTAGGAGAAGCCGGAGTCATCCTGGGGCATGACCCCGACACGACCGTGGGCATCGACGTAACCTACGTCAGCGCGGAAGTGATGGTGAGACAGACCGAAGACTCGACGTTGATCGACGGCGTTCCCACCTTGGTGGTGGAGATCCTTTCCCCCAGCGACACCATTGAGGATGTCAACGAGAAGATCGACGCCTACCTGGCCGCGAGGGTCTCCATCATCTGGATCATCGACCCCTATCGGCATACCATCACAGTGCACCGGACCGATAGTGTTCCCAAGCTCTTCACCATCCGCGACGAGTTATCGGCCGAGCCGCATCTCCCGGGTTTCCGGGTGCCCGTTGCTCGACTGTTCGAGTGAAGGATCAAGCTTGATCTCGTCGGGCTCGATGACCTGCTCTTCGCCTCGCGTACTGCCTGGCAAGCGGTACTTCCCCGATTCTGCTCTCACGGATGCGGCCGGGGGTACGGCATCGGAACTGGAAAGCTAGGTCCCGGCGGGTTCAAATCGTTCGAGCTACGAAAACTTGCGCCCAGGGGAGCAGGCCGGCCGATCATTCCCGGGGCGGCGGGGAGGCCAGTTCTCGGGGCGATGGTCCGCACCTGCAATCCTGGAGCCGTATCACCGATCACGATGCCCTCAAGAGCGGCGGCGGCCAGGAGCTCGCGCTTGATGACCGAGCCGACCTTCAGCGATTCGGTCTCTCCCTGCTCGTGTGCCAGGTCCACTTCACGGATCATGACATTGTAGGCCGGGTACTTCGTCCGCAGGAGCTGAAGCCAAGCGTCAACGGCCGGTGTGTACTGGCCCTTGCGAAGATCGTAGACCTGGTACTTGAACGTGTCCAGCGGCCGGTCGCGACGGTACCAGAGCACGACCTTGAAGTCGGTATGTCCGGGCGTCGCCGCGGGTCGACCGGGAGGATTCGCTTGCGGTCCGGTCGCGCCCGCCATTGAACAGGCAATGGCCACTTGCACGATCGGACCAGGCACTGAAAGGCATCTCATGTCCCGTCTCCTTCTCACTCATTTGCATTGTACATCCGGGCAGAGTTTCACCGGTAGTCATGGGACCATTGACACCGGCTCGAGACAACTCTCTGATGAGAGCATCGGATCGGAACCAAGTTCGTCGCGAGCCATCGAGGGTTTCCATCACGTATCGCCGGCTTGCTGGAGCCGGAGAAAGGCATGAGCCATGTCCTTGGGTTTCAACCGTCGTGATTTCTCGAAGGCCGCGGTGACAGCCGCGGCCGCCGGTGCCGCTTCGACGCTGGCCCCGGCCCGGATGCTCGGGGCAGGCGACCAGGTCCGTCTTGGTTTCATCGGCGTGGGCAAACGCGGCTGCCAGCTTCTCAAGGCCTTCCTTGCCCATCCCGATGCGAATATTGTCGCGCTCTGTGATGTTTATGCACCGTACCTGAACGCCGAATACGACAAGGTCGATCCGCGGTTCGCCAGCCTGGGGCAACGCATTCCACGCATGGCAGAACTTCCCGCCGATGTGGCTCGGGTCAAGGACTTCCGGACCGTGCTGGACCGGCCGGACATCGACGCGGTCGTGATCGCCACTCCCGACCACCGGCACGCCATCCAGACGATCGCCGCATGCAAGGCCGGCAAGGATGTGTACGTCGAGAAGCCTCAGATTGGGTTCTCGTCCCCGCGGTTTTTTCGCAGCACAGGCGCCTCGGGGAAGTGCTTGAGCAGCCAGCGAGTCAGGCCCCAATCGACCAGGCGCGGGGCGACGGTGCTTGTCAGGACGAAGAGCTTCCCCTGCCAGGACAGGGTGATCTGGCGCTGGTGGCGCTCGATGGCGCGCATCGTTGCCCGGGCAACGGTCTCGGGTGACATCGTGCGGCGGTCATTCACCGAGACGCGGGCCGTGTTGACCACCATGTTCTCATCGAAGGAGGTGTCGGTGAATCCCGGATTGACCTGAAGGACATGGATGCCGAACCGCCGCCATTCGATGCGAATCGCTTCCGTGAACCCGGTGACGGCAAACTTGCTGGCACAGTATTCGGAGCGGCCCGGCAGAGCGCGGCGGGCATTGACCGAGCCCATGGTGACCATCACGGGGTCGCGGCCGCCGGCCAGGAGGGGCAACGACTCGCGGCAGACTTCGGCCATGGCGAAGACGTTGATCTCGAAGACGCGGCGGAGCACCAAGGCGTCGTGGGTGTCGAACTGCCCGGTCGCGCCCACGCCGGCATTGTTGATGACGAGGTCGAGCGCGCCAAAGCGTTCGCGTGCCAGAGTGAAGAGCCGGCGACGATCCTCTTCGATCGTCAGATCGGCCGCAAGGGTGATCATCCGGGCAGGATCGGCTCCTTCACGCGTCAGGCCATCGACAACGGCCGCCAGGCGTTCAGTCGATCGCCCGGTCAGCAACACGGTCGCCCCGGCGCGGACGAGGCGCGCGGCCAAAGCCTGGCCAAGCCCTGATGATGCCCCGGTGACCAGGCCTCGCGTTTCACTCCAGGTTCGTTGAGCCATACCGACGGCGCATCTCTCGGTTCGTACCGTAGCTGTCTTGCAAACTGCAAGGCCCGCTCATGATGCATTATTGAAGGCCCGCTCATGATGCATTATTGTAGGTTGGGCTCTCTCGTGACGGCAACTGTGCTGCAAGTGACCGTGCGCAACGAACCAATCAATCATTATTTGATCGTGGAGCCCTGGAGGGCGCCCTCTACCTGGGTGATTGCAGGCGTTGAATCAGGATCGGATGGTTTCCAGCCGAACCGCGACTGGCTGTTGCTTGACGGTGTGCTCACCACCACGCGCGAGTTCTGTCCGTCGCTGACGGTGGTCGAGCGTAGTGAGTTGGAGCTGGCCGTCGTGCCTTCGCCTGGGACCTCGCAGAGCGGGCCGGCGGTCGTTACCGCGCTGGGCATGATGGTGGTGCCCGGAGGGCAGCCTGCAACGGTACCCGGCGGGTTGCCGTAATAATAATAATTCTGATGACAGCCCCAGCCGCAGAAGCTCAGCCCGCCAGCCAGGACGACTCGCAGGGCCTTGCGCCCGAGCAAGGAAATCCAACGAGTGTTTCGCATGGCGAACCTCCCGTGTCGCGACCAGGTTTCCTTGCCTGCCGGCCAGGTCGATTGATCACGACCCCGCAACGCACGCATCAGGACCTGGGCTCAACACTCCGAGACAAGAAAATGGACGGCGGAAAAGAATGCCGCATACCGAGGATTGCTCGATCAGAACGAGGAGCGGACTCGAAGAAGTGACCGGACTCCGACTTTCCCTGTCGGATACCAGGCGAGGGGACTTTACAGAAAACCCCGAAATCGGCCAATGGCAATTTCTTCCGGATGCCAACGCGCCAACGCGCCGCGCTCCTTTCGGCCAAGGGGAGCGACCGGCCCGGCGGCAGCCCGGTGAGGTGGGGCCAATCCTTCGATCGGGCTGGTCACGCCAGGGCAGCTCGCCTCCTGCCCTTGGTCTCCGTGTCGCTGCCCCGCGCCATCTCGACCTGGAGCGCGAACCAGGCGAAGGTCGCTACCCCGACCGCCAGCGCCCAGAGCTCGAGGTCCTTCTTCAGGAGCGTGTCAACATCCAGCGGGTGCGGTCATCGTGCAGGGCGCTCCGTCGCGGCTGATCGGTTCGCGGCTCGGGCGGGGTTCAGCTCGCGGTGGACAGGTCCCTGCTGGTGCGCCGCATGGCCGGTACGGCGGGTCCTGGACCCGCCCTCCTCACCCCCCCCACAGCGAAGTTCAACGTCCCAGACTCAGTTCGGGCAGCATCAGGATCACGCCCTCGCGGTTGAGGAGCTCGAGGCGCCCCAGGGCGTTGCGGACGAGTTCCGCCCGCGTGGGATTGAGGGAGCGAAGATAAGGCTGGGCCAGCTCCAGCAGGGTTGGTCTGTGGACCACGTCCAGCCCCTTTCGCGAATCGTTGTCGGCGCCGTCTTCCAGGAGCTGTTCCAGGAACGACTTCGGCTTGGGGACGACCCGGACATCGTAATCGGTCAGCTTCGCCTGGGCGGCGACGTGCTCGACGGCGTCGTGGAGGGTGCCCAACCGGTCCACCAGGCCGAGTTCGAGAGCCTGCTTGCCGGTGTAGACGCGGCCGCCGGCGAGGTCGTCGATCGGCTTCTTGAGGCGGTTGCCGCGGATCGCCGTCACATGGCCCTTGAAGACTCCGTAGATCTCGTCCATCCAGGACCGCATCTTGAGCCGTTCGCCGGGCGTGAAGACCTCGTTGGAAGCGAGCATTCCCGCGTTCTGCCCGCGACGGTACGACTTAAAGGTGACGCCCAGCTTATCGTAGAGACCGCTGGTTGCGAGCTTGCCACCGACAACCCCGATCGAGCCGGTGATGGTCGTTTCGTCGGCGAAAATCGTATCGGAGCCGCAAGCCACGTAATAGCCGCCGCTGCCCGCGACATTGCCCATCGAGACGGTGAACGGCTTCCTGGCCTTCACGCGGCGGGTGGCGTCGAGGATGATCTCACTGGCCAGGGCCGAGCCGCCCGGCGAATCGACGCGGAGCACCACGGCCTTGATCGTATCGTCGGCCGCTGCTGCGTCCAGGGCCTTGCGGATCGACGAGCTGGCCGCGACCGCGTCCTGGAACATCGAGGCTGCCTGGCCGCCGAGCGTGATGGGCCCCTCGACATAGACAATTCCGATGGCGGGCTTCTTCGACTCGGCCGGACGCGAGGCGCCCAGCAATTCGCCCCAGAACTTGAAGAGGCCAAACGGTGAAGAGGCGTCGAGCCTGGGCTCGGCCTTGCTACCATATTTTCTATCGAAGACGATATCCGAACCGAACTGTTGCTTGAGCCGTGCTTCCAGGTCCTGGCGATGCTCGACGGCGTCGACCATGCCCAGTTCCTTGGCCTTCTCGGTGGAGTGAGGGCCGCTATCGATCCAGGCCTTGACCAGCTCGGGGCTGACCTTGCGACTGGTGGCGATCCGTTTCACCTGTGTGTCGCAGAGGCTGTCGAGCAGCCAGTTTTGCATGGCCTCGGCCTCCTTGCTGGGGCCCTCGCGCAGGAAGATTTCGGCGGCGCTCTTGTAATCGCCGCAGGTCATGAAATCGGGTTTGACTCCGACTTTTTCGAGCAGGCGATGAAGATAAGGCGCCTCGCCATAGACGCCCGTTATCCAGAGGTCAGCCGTGGGGACGACGCTCAGGTGGGACGCCGCCGAGAGCAGGGCGTACTGGCCCAGGCCGCTGATCGTGTCGGCGTGGGCAATGACGTCCTTACCTGCCGCGCGAAGGCGAGAGATGGCCTCCCTCAGCTCCTCGACCTGGGCCGAGCCGACGGTCGGCTGGTCGAGCAGGATCACGACTGCCTTGACCGAGCTGTCCTTGGCGGCCTTATCCAGGCGAGAAACCAGCGTCTCGAGCGGGATGCCGGTTTCGCCGCCGAAGTTGAAGACCTGCTCCTTGGGCGTCTCCTGCACGGGTCCCGACAGCCGGAAGACGGCGACCCTGGGCTTGGGCGCATCCGGCACGTTTTTCGCATCCTTGGCAGCCGCGGCACCGGCGGCCTTGGCCTGCGCGGGGGCGGCCGCGTCCTTGGGCTTCTCCTGGGCCATTGCATTGGGTCCGGCTAGCAGGCCGGCCAGCACGGCCAGGGCCGGCCAGTTCTTCGATCGCGCACGCAACATGGTGTCATCCTCATTCGAACCTTGTGCCAGAATCCAGCTCGCCCAGCGGCCGCGCAGGGTCGCCGAGCCTGGGGATACTCGGCAGATCGTTCTGTTTCTCGGAAGCGCACGAAGCGAGTTCCCACACTTCGATAGCAGAGGATCGCCAGTCGTCCTTTCTACCCGAAACCGGACCCGGCGCGCAGATGCCTCGGTTGGCTTACCTGGATTCATTTGACCGAGTTCCGTCCGTGGTCTACGATTCCAAGAACCACATGTGGCTTCGACGGACAGGAGTTGGCAGAAGTGTCACACAACATACATCCACAGTTTCTGCGCAGAGACTTCCTTGTCGGCTCCGCGGCCGGGTTAGTAGCGGCCCGGTCCGCCGCTCTGGTAACGAACGGATGGTCGCGCTATCCCGAGGGGACGACCACCTCGTACGCGCAAGCTGGCGAGGACGTGATTGTCGCTGGAATACTCGACCGGTTCCACCTGACGAAGACAACCTATCTCGATGTTGGGGCTTTCCTGCCCATCTACTCAAATAATACATGTCTATTCTATCAAAAAGGAAGCCGAGGAGTTCTTGTCGAGCCAAACATCGACTTGATACCTGAGCTCAAAGCCAAACGCCCGGGAGACACCGTGCTGAATGTAGGCGTCGGTCAGACCGAGCAAAGCGCGACGGACTATTACTGCATGTCCCTCATGCAGTGGAACACTTTCGCCAAGGACGAAGCTGAGCGGAGGGTCGCGGAAAGCAAAGGCCAGGTCCAGATCGAAAGGGTCGTGAAGATCCCGCTGATCTCGATCAATCGCATCATGGCCGAGCATTTTCCGCCAGGTGGCCCTGACTTTCTCTCGATTGACATCGAATCGCTGGACTTGGCCGTCTTGAAGACCATTGATTTCACACGGTTCCGACCCAAGGCCATCTGTACTGAAACACTCATCGCCATGACATTCCGCATGGACCCGGAGACCACGAAGTTCCTGGCATCGCACGGTTACGAGGTCCGAGGGATGACCTGCGCCAACACGATCTTCATGGATCAGTCGAGCGCCGGCCAGCCCCAACGCGCCGTTCGGACACCGGAACGCCTCGGCAGAGACTGGCCACGGCCGCTGGTTCAGCCCGAGCTGGCGACAGTTGACGTGAAAGACCTGACGGATCAGGTCGGCAATGGGTCACTCGCCTCGCATCCGGATCCCAACCCGCGAATCATTCAGCCGGCCGTTTCGAGTCGCGCGGGCACGCCCCAAGGGGTATCCTTTTTCAGCCAGTCCAGGCTTCCGTGACAAGACCGGGCACACGCTGAAAATCTCGAAGGTTCTGCGTCGCCAGAATGGCAGCATGTTCGAGGACGATCGCGGCGATGCGAAGATCCATCTTCCGAACGTTAAGATTCATCGATTTCAGTGTCTCGTAACGAGCGCTCGCGGTCCGGGTCATGGGCAGGATTTGCCAGCGAGCCAGAACAGGGATCGCCTCGGCGAGGTGTTGGTAGGCGCTTGCCAGGGCGTCGGGATCGCGAACCTTCCGGAGCAGGTTGTACCAGCCCGCCAATTCTTCCTCAACCGTGATGACCGTGATCGCCAGGTCCTGCGGAGGATGTGCATTGACCCTCGAAGTGATATCGGGATCTCCACGCTGGTAAAGAGACAAGATGTTGGTGTCGAGGACAATCACGCTCATGGTATGTTTGGATCGTCCTCGATCTGCTGGCGGTATGCCTCGATCTCTGCACGCCACTGATCGAAGAGGGGATCGCCCACGTACATTCCGGCGCCGGGATGAATCGTGGTTCTTTCCGCGCTGGGAACACTCAAGGTCGTCAGCTTCGAACCGGCGGCGATCCGCGCTGCGATCAAGTCACGGAGATGGTGAAGGGCGGCATCGGCGGTGTTCCCCTCCGCGGTCAGGTTCAGGGGATCACCAGTTCGCGCTCGGAAGCCTCCACCCGGACTTGGCTCCAGCAACACGGGAATCTCCATCGACTCTGGCTCCCTATCCACCGAGACTGAATTGCGCACAAAATTATCTTGACTGAGTTGAGCAGGCCGTGGAACCTCGCTGTGGGTTCCTCACAGGGCCGTTTCATTCTCCGATTGGGGATGCCACGAGTTCCACCGACTTATCGGTGTGGCCCATGTCGTGGTTGGGTAGGATTGCCGACGGAGGAACGAAGCCATCGGACGCTAACCACTGTGAGGAATCAAGTTGCAACCGAGAATTGGGTTCGTTCTGGGCACGGTTCAATTATGGGTCACAGCAATTCCTGACGTCGCGATTCATTGGAGCTCCGGCTTCAGCGATTCAACGGTCCTCCTGGATGCGGAATTCCGGTGCAGAGAGACCATCGAGTGCTTGAAACGACAAGATGGTCGGAAGTTCACATCGATTATCCACCCGGGAACCGCCATCATTGAACGATGCCTGATCTGTCGCGATTCCCAAATGACGATCTTGCTGAACCCATGACCTGCAGGTGAACGCCTACTGGGTCTTCCGCCCGCTTCTCTTATCTGCGTTCATCTGCGAAATCTGCGGACAAGAATCCGGGACTTCATCTGCAATCGGATATGGGACCTGCGGTGTTGGCCAGTGGACCGCTATTGGCTAACGGACCCGCAGCATCATTGATCAGGAGACCAGCGCACGAAAACCTCCCCGGAACAGTCAGGTGGGCGGAGAAAAGGCCAGGCGGAAGAAGACCATACAATGAATCTGTCGGAGCGCATCTCCAAGCTCGATCCTGAGCCAGTTGCTTATCAGGATGAATCAACCTCAGATTTCTTGTCCGCAGATTTCGCAGATGAACGCAGATGGAGAGAATCACAGAGACCATCCGTTACTGGTTCGATTGGCGGATTCAGCAATCCTTGAGGTCGCAATTCGTTGAAGCTCCGGCTCCAGCCGGCTGACGGACCGCCTAAAGGCGGAAAATCAGGCGCAAGACGATTGAGCAGCCGAAGCGAGCACGTGGTCGGAGGTTCGCCTCGGTTGCCACCCGGAAACGCCCGTAATTGAACCGTGCCGAAGTTCGGACCTCGTGCCCTGAACCGACCGGGACGTGCTCCCAGCGGACTGGTGGACCCGAATGTTCACCTCCAAGAGCAGGGGGGGCACTATCCCAGCCGCCTCTAGATGTTGACGAGTGGCCTTTCTTTTGGCGACGATGTCGGACTGAGGTGAGCACTACTTGAGAGGGGGATGCGATGTCCGAGCAGCGCGAGCAATTCCAGCGGCGGGTCGAGGAACTCGTCGCTCAGTTTGAAAGGGAGGTCGACCGGCGTGAGTGGGTGACTGGACGGTACCCAAAGAAGCTACGGGACGAAGCTCGCCAGGTCTACGAAGTCCCGGCCCTGCGCCTCCAGAAGGGCCCGATCAACCTGCTGCTGGACCCGATTGGCTACGACGTGCCGGGGGCTGAGGGCGCTGCGGACCTCTACCTGATGCCGGGATACGACCCCACGGCGAGCATCTACTTCGAGGACGGGCGGTGGGTGATCCATTGCGCCTTTCCGCCCGACCCTTTCGAGACGCACTCCGTGATTGAGACCCAGATCTTGCCTCTCTCCGCCGAGACGATCAACCAAGTCCTCAACTCCATCGCCGAGCATGCCGTACCGTAGGTCCGACTGGCACGAACATCTTGTAGAGGTGTGGGGCGAGTACAAATCCACACGGGCCGCCGTCGACCGGCTGAGGGCCGCGATCGTCTCGACGCCGGACCTCCTCAGAAACGACCGCGTGGCACGCGAATACCTCACCCAAGCAGACAAGAACCTCGAAGGAACCTACATCGTCCGCCTGTTCGCCGCGTTCGAGGCGGCGCTCCGCTCGTTCGACCGGGCGAAGCACAACGACCTGGCCCGCGAGACCGAGGCGGCGATCATGATCGACCAGATCGGCGGCAAACGTGGCCGCGGGATCCAGCCGGGCATCCGCCAGCGCGCCCACGACGTGCGGTGGGTCCGCAACTACTGGGCGCACGAATCGGACGAGGATCCCGGGCCGATGACCATCGACGAAGCCCGCCACCGGCTACAGACATACCTTCGCGAACTGCCAGACGAGTGGGGCTGATCACGCGACCGTCCCCCCGGTCCTGAGGCCCAGCGTCTGGGCATGACCTGGCTGCACGGCCTGCGCTGGAGCCAAATGGCATTCGCGCCCCCGCTCCGTTCTTGCGGGCGGATAAGGGGACGCGGGCGGATAAGGGACGGCAGTCGTTTTCTTGACCCTCGGAGCGACAATTTCTGTACGAAGCCCAGGAGGAAGAGCCCAAAAAAGACTCCCGCCCCTTATCTTACCCACGGCCCCTTATCTTACCCATAGCATGTTTGAATCAGATCGTCGAGCCCGGCTCCCCTCAGGGGAGCAGATCCGCGACCGCGATCCGCCCGACTTCCCGCCCGTCGATGACAACGGGCACCTGGACACGCGACTTGTACTCCACATGATCCCGGTAACCGCGTGTCCGGGTGGGACGAGTGTAGACCTCGACCCGGCCCGACCCCGCACGCGGGATTCCCCCCGTCCTGGTCAGATTGATGATCCAGTAAACCGGGATTCCTGCCCGGGCATAAGCACTCATCTTTTCAACCCGGGCCTGGTTCAAGGAGCCTTTGGTCGCGGCAACTTCAACCACAAGGGCAATGTCCTTGGGACCGGGGTGATGCTTTCTGTAGGTCCGGCTGTTGCCACGGGCCACGGCCACGTCGGGCTCGGGTTCGTCGAATGCCGGAATCCGCACCGGCCCTTCCTGGCGGACGTACCAGCCCGCGGGGACGATCGGCTCAAGTCGATTGCGTGTCTCCTCGGTCGGGAAAACGCGACGCGGGTATTTCGGCATCTGGCGTACCAGGACCCCCCCCAGAAGTTCGACCGGATCATCTTCAGCCAGCACGCCGGACTCGACCATCCGATCATACTGGTCAACCGTGATTCGGTACACGTTCGCCGGCGATGGGAGCGGTAAGGAAGAGATCGGCTGAGTCGCCGTCACTGTGGCCATACTGTTCGATCCGAGTAGGAAGACACTGGAAGCGAGTTCGACTCCACGAAGACACGACCGGCACCTCTTCTTTCTACCCGAAATCGGGCCGGGCGCGGAGGGACGCGCGTTGGATAGCTCACTCGAAAAGCCGCAACTGCTGCTCTTGACCCGCAATGCCTGGACGAGTGAACGCCTCGGCAGAGACCGGCCACGGCCGCTGGTTGAGCCCGAGCTGGCGACAGTTGACGTGGAAGACCTGACGGATCAGGTCGGCGATCGGTCCCTCGCCGCGCATCCGGACACCGAAGCGAGAGTCATTGAGGCGGCCGTCGCGCGTCGACCGGACCCGCCCCAGGATCTTCTCCTTGGCGGCCGGGCGATGGCGGTCGAGCCACTCCTCGAACAGTTCTGCCACGGCCATCGGCAGCCGGAGCAGCACATAGCTGGCGTGCGTGGCCCCGGCCCGCGCGGCGGCTTCGAGGATCGAGGGCATCTCGTGCTCCGTCAGCCCCGGGATCACCGGCGCGATCATGACTCCGGTCGGGATGCCGGCCTCGGTCAGGGTCCGGATGGCCTCCAGCTTCGCCGCCGGCCGGCTTGTCCGCGGCTCGAGCTGACCGGCAAGCTCCGCGTCCAGGGTGGTGATCGACAGCATGACACCGGCGGCCTGGTGATTAGCCAGCCCACCGAGCAGGTCGAGATCCCGCGTCACCAGCCGGTTCTTCGTCACGATCGCGACGGCCTGGCGGAACTCGGCCAGCACTTCCAGGCACCGCCGGGTCAGCCGGAGCCGCCGCTCGACAGGTTGATAGGGGTCGGTCACACCGCTGCAGCCCAGCACCCTTGGCTTCCATCCCGGCGCCATCAGCTCGCGACGCAAAAGCTCCGGCGCATCGTGCTTGACCAGGATACGGGTCTCGAAATCAAGCCCTGCCGAGAACCCGAGGTATTCATGAGTCGGGCGTGCGTAACAATAAATACAGCCATGTTCACACCCTCGGTACGGGTTCAGGCTCACCTCGAAACCGACGTCCGGGCTGTCGTTCTTGCATATCAGGCTGCGGGACCGATCGGGCAGGAACTCGGTGACCGGACGGCCGAGTGCGGCGAGGTAGTCGGCATCGTCCTCCACCTGCTCGAGATCCAGGTCGTGATGGCTGCTCTCAAACCGGTTGGGCGGATTGAATCCCGCTCCGCGGCCCCGGGGTGGCAAACGATCGCCCATGCGCATGGCTCAACCTGAGTCGTTCCACCGGGACAGTCAGATCACGATGAAGACCGACCTCTTCGTGGGGAATGCTCTCGCTGCGAAGAACCTAACACAAGCCGCCTGTACTGTCCAGATGGATACTTAAAGTCAGGAAGTCGTGCGTGTCGGCGGTATTGGATCAGCACCCGTCTGCGGGCTGCCCGAAGGCCAGCCACATGAAGCGTCTCTTGAGCAGGCCCATCAGCAGGGGGAGGGAAAAGGGGACATCACTGATATCGACTGTTTAAGAGGCGAAGGAGCCTCGAGGACACGCACGTAAACGCTTGATGCAGACGGCTTAGCGCGGTTTGCTCGCGCGTTGCATACAGCGATCAAGAAAGGCCGTGGCGATCCTACCTTCTCCCCGCGGGAGAAGGTGCCCCGCAGGGGCGGATGAGGGATGAGATGCTAGCCTTGGC
>JBEKTN010000062.1:0-26632 GCA_049516015.1 Isosphaeraceae bacterium
ATCCCAGTCGGCATTGATGTTATAATAGATCCAGTAATCATTCGGTTTCCATTGTTTCGTTTCGGCGAATCTCGTGAGTGCGTTGGCGACCTCCCCCACGATTCGCTTCATGGCAATTTCTGAATCCATGAGATAACTCCGTGGTCCGGATCCTGGAGGCAATCGAGGAAGTCCGTCGTATCCTGCTTCGTCCAGTTGGAATCTGGTGAATACCGCAGCTTGCTCAAATCACGAGAGAGCGCCAGCACCTTCGTCCAGTCCTGCCCGGTCTTGGAATCTTTGAACTGGGGATCGTCAATGATCTGCCGCAGCCCCGCGAAAGTGGCCAGCCCGACGAGATCATGGATCTCCAAGATCCTTGGCATCTGGCTGAGTCTGAGAATTCCACATACTCTTGTTTTCAGGAGAATCTCAATAGCGTACAGGCCGGAGGAAATGGCTGCGGCGTTGCGACCGCTCGAGAATAAGACATTAGCATCTTCCAATCGATCTTTCCAAGCGTCTGACAGCTCTATGGCTGAAGCGCTAAGTGATCTGAACTTGTCATCCTGCCCCATTATACCACTCCCGGCCGCTTCAGATGCCAGTCGGTCGTCATGACCGGCAGCGCGCCGGGCAGGCCTAGCGAAACCGGATCCGTCTGGGTATTCGGCGGCAGCCCGAACTCGGTGCCGCACCACGAGAACATCTTGCTCTCGGTCTGGAGCTGAACGTGAATTTCGAGGCCGATGATGATGTCGTAGTCCATGGATTTTACCTCTGGCCTGATGTCCGCTCCAGCAACTCGGTAAGATCGCTCTCGTTCTCACCGCCCGAGAAATGGAGATAAACTTCATCGAGGTTCTCCACATTTTCGACGATAAGACCAATGTTTCTGACCATCCAGGGCTGATCCGATAACGACTGGCGGATTGACTGGAGGATCCCAACATACCACCGACGCTCGTCGATTCCACGCTCGGTTCCGAAGACTAGACTAATGCGGTCGGTCTTTTCATCCCATGTGCCGGCGAGGGCGTAGTCACTCTTGGAAAACCCCTCAGCCACGGCATAGGCTTCAATAGCCTCGGCGATCCTCTTGATGATGGGCCTTAAGGATGTCTTGATAGCCATGCAAGTACTCCATCTTGTGAATCGTCGAGAGCGTCGTTGTACGACTTCAGATCCTTGGGGTTGAGCATCGCGCGTGGAAGGTATCTCTGATCGTTTAATCGTAGCTTGCTAAAGTCCACAAGTAAGTCCCAATTCTGCCTTAGTGCCGCGTTTGCGGGATTCTCGAGCTCCTCCCATAAGCCTGTGAGGATGACGAGTTCTGAGAGGTCGTGTGTCTTGCAGACCTTGGGAAGATGGCTCAGTTTGAGTAGTCTGCAGATATGGGTCTTGAGACGGATTTCCAAGGAATAGAGCCGCATTGAGAGGGCCGTTGAATGAAACCCGGAAACCGTGAGTTCTTCAGCTTCTTCTTCCCGTTCCTTCCACGCGACTTCGAGATCTGTCGCTGACGTCTCAGGCAGAAGTCCCGGGGCGGGGCGACTGCCACCGGCAGAACTCATGCTTTCTCTCCTGGTCTCCTCAAGTGCCAGTCGGTCGCCCGCTCGAAGACGCGGGCGGTGCGCAGCAATTTGTCCTCGGCGAAGGCCGGGGCCAGGAGTTGCAGGCCGATCGGCAGGTTGGACTTCGTCAGGCCGCAGGGAATACTCAGGCCGGGAATGCCGGCCAGGTTGGCCGTGATCGTGTAGATGTCCGAAAGGTACATGGCCAGGGGGCTCGCGGTCCGCTCGCCCAGCTTGAAGGCCGGGGTGGGCGAGGTCGGGCCAATCAGCACGTCCACTTCCTTGAAGGCCGAGTCGAAGTCGTTGCGGATCAGACGGCGAACCTTGAGGGCCTGGTTGTAATACTGGTCGGCGTAGCCGGCCGAGAGCACGAACGTGCCCAGCATGATCCGCCGCTTGACCTCCGCGCCGAACCCCTCTGCACGGCTGGCCATCATCATCCTCACCATCGGGGCCAGGTTCTCCTCCCCCGGATACCTGGGCGAGAAGTCCGCGGCGCGGTGGCCGTAGATTGTGCCGTCATAGCGGGCCAGGTTGCTCGAGCACTCCGCCGGAGCGACGATGTAATAGGCTGGAATGCCCGATCGGGAATAAGGCAGCGAGACCTCCTTGAGGGTGGCACCGGCCTGCTCGTAGACCCGGATGGCCTCCCGGATGGCCGACTCGACTTCGGGGTCCAGCCCCTCACCGAAGAACTCGCGAACCACGCCGATGCGGAGCGATTCAGGGGGGGTGTCAAGAGTCGCGGGGTAGTCGGGAACGGAATCGTCCACACTGGTCGAGTCGCGCGGGTCGTGCCCCGAGATGGCTTTCAAGATCAGCGCCGTGTCCGCCAGGTCGTGCGCGAAAGGGCCGATCTGATCGAGCGAGCTGGCAAAGGCGATCAGGCCGTAGCGGCTGACCCGGCCATAAGTGGGCTTGAGCCCGACGATACCGCAGACCGCGGCCGGTTGCCGGATGGACCCGCCGGTGTCGGAACCCAGCGCAATCGGGGCCAGGCCGGCGGCCACCGCGGCGGCCGAGCCGCCCGACGAGCCGCCGGGAACCCGGGCCTCGTCCCAGGGATTCAGCGTCGGGCCGTACGCGCTATTCTCGGTGGACGAACCCATCGCGAACTCGTCCATGTTCGTCTTGCCGAAGAGGATGGCACCGGCCTGCTTGAGGCGGCTTATGACCGTGGCATCATAGGGGGGCCGGAACGTCCGGAGCATCCGGCTCCCACAGGTCGTCGGCTCCCCCTCGACGCAGAGCAGGTCCTTGATCGCCACCGGAACGCCCGCCAGGGGACCGACCGGGTCACCGGACTGGCGCCGCTTGTCGATCGCGCGGGCCTGACCGAGAACGTGGTCGGGATCGAGATGAACGAACACGTTGAGGCGTTTCAGCCGAAGGGCGCGGTCGAGCAAGCCTTTGACGATCTCTTCGGAGCTGATGGCCCCTTGCTTCAAGTCGGCAAGCAGAGAAGTCGCGGTGGCACTGTTCATCAATCTGAGTCCTGTACTTGGGCTCGAGTCCAGACCGGCCGCTCACCGGGCACGTCGTGGTTCGCGTCGCTGTCGCCGGCCCGTGAGAGGGGGTGAGCAGCTCACTCCAGGACCGCCGGAACCAGAAAGCTCTCCTGGTTGCGCTTGGGCGCATTCTGGAGCGCGGCTGCGCGGGGCAGGGCGTCACCGCGGACGTCGTCGCGGAACACGTTGCGGACCTCGATGCCATGGGAAAGCGGTTCCACGTCGGTCGTCTCCAGTTGCTGAAGCTGAGCGACGTAGTCCATGATCGAATTCAATTGCCCTGTGAACATTTGCAGCTCGTCGGGGCTGACGCGCAACCGGGCCAGAAGCGCCACCTTCGCGACATCGTCGATCGTCAATGACATGGGGTTATCGGTCCTCCAACGGAATCCGTTCGAGCGGATTGGATGCCTGCTTCCGGGACGGGCCGCGCTGCAGCGTCCGCAAGCCAATGACGCCAGTCTGCCAGATTCAGCCGGGGCCTTCAAGGTTCGCCCACCGCGGTTCGCTCGCACGCAACGGCGCCGGGCGTTTGACGATGGCGGGTATCCTATTTTATGATTTGGAATCCATTCCGCATCTTGGCTTCTGGCCGGCGGAAACGGCTTTCACAACTTTCCGGACCAGGAATCGACTCCATGAGTCTGCACGGACCAGTTGCGATCATCCTTGCCGCGGGACAGGGCAAGCGAATGAAGTCGGACAAGGCCAAGGTGCTGCACGAGGTCTGCGGCCGGCCGATGATCGGCTACGTGGTCGACGCCGCCCGCGGCGCAGGAGCCCGGACAATCATCGTCGTCATCGGCTACGCCGCCGCCCAGGTCCTCGAAAGCCTGCACGACGAGCCCAACATCCTCTTCGTGACACAGTCCGAGCAGCTCGGAACGGGCCATGCCGTGAAGATTTGCCGCGCGATCCTGGCCGATTATCAGGGCCCTGTCATGGTCCTGGTCGGCGACGAGCCGCTCTTGCGGCCCGAGCCCCTGGCCGATCTCCTGGCGCGCCAGGAGCACGATCAGGCGGCCTGCCTGCTGGGTACGGCCAAAGTGCATGACCCGATGGGGTTCGGCCGGATTCTCCGCGATTCCGCCGGCAGGTTCCTCCGCATCGTCGAGGAGCGCGATTGCGCCCCCGAGGAGAAGGCCATCCGGGAGGTGAACCCGAGCTGCTACGTTTTCCAGCTTCCCTTGCTCTGGGATGCTCTCGATCAGATCGGCACCAGCAACGCTCAGCACGAATACTACCTGACCGACGCCCCCGAGCGGTTGCTGGCCATGGGGCACAAGGTCATGGCCCTGAACGTGCTGCGGGCCGACGACATTCTTGGCGTCAACACCCGCCAGCACCTTGCCCAGGCAACAACCGTCATGCAGGCGAGAATCCAGGACCACTGGATGACCGAGGGAGTCACGATCGTCGATCCCCATAACACCTACATCGACGGCCGGGCCACGATCGGCCGCGACACGGTGATCCACCCGTTCACCGTGATCTCGGGCCAGGTCAAGATCGGCGCCGGGTGCCAGGTCGGACCGTTCGCTCACTTGCGCGATGGCACCGTGCTCGAAAACGATGTCGAGGTCGGCGCCTTCGTCGAGGTCAGCCGGTCGCACATCGACTCCGGCACCATCGCTCGCCACCTTGCCTACCTGGGCAACGCCTCCGTAGGTCGCGACGTGAACGTGGGCGCGGGAACAATCACGGCCAATTTTGACGGCAGCCGCAAGCACGAGACCAAGATCGGCGACAGGGTCCGCATCGGCGCGGGAGCCGTGATGGTCGCGCCGGTCGCCATCGGCCACGACGCAGTCATCGGCGCCGGGGCGGTGATCACGCGCGGCAAGCACATCAAGAGCGGCGACACGGTCGTTGGGGTTCCCGCCCGCTCACTCTCCGCCAGAACCGACGATCGCTAGGCGGTCACGAGGGCCGGTCGATCCCCCAGCTCAAACAGGGAATCATGGCGCAGGAGACAGATTGATGGAAGAAGGTCCTGAACCTCACGAATGGGTGGAAAAAGCCGCCGAGGAACATCATCACGGGCATGAACACGGCTCGGATGCTCGAGGCAGCGAGATGACCGTTTCGGCCGTCACCGCCGCGGTGCTTGCCGTGCTCGCCGCGTTCGGCTCGCTGCTTTCCGGACATGCCGTCAACCAGGCGATCCTGGAACAGACCAAGGCCACCGACCAGTGGGCGTTTTACCAGGCCAAGAGCACCAAGAGCCATGTTTACCAGGTCGGTGGTGAGCTCATCAAAGCCCTGTCCCTGACCCAGAGCACAACCGCCAGCGATTCCCCTGGGCCCTCGCTGCGGCACTTCCAGCAGGAAACCGAGCGCTACGACCGCGAAAAGGAGGAAGTCAAGAAGGAGGCTGAGCACCTGGAAGCCGAAAGCCAGCACGAGTTTCACAAGCACCAGCAGTTTGCCCTGGGCATCGCCTGCTTCCAGGTCGGCATTGTCCTGGCCTCGGTCTCGATCCTCGTGCGCATCCGCGCCATCTATTACCTGAGCGTGGTCGCCGGAGCCGCCGGTCTGGTCTGGACCGTGATGGGGCTGCTGGGCTAGCTTGCGCGCACGGGGCTCGGAAGCGATTATCGCTTTGGAGCCACCACCGTGCAGGCCGTGCAATCCAGGCCGATCGCGGCCACCTGCTCGGGCGCAGCGCTCGCCTGCGCCAGCGCCTTTTGGACTGCGGCACGGGCCGCGCTCCACCACTGGGCGGGATCTTGCTCGGCCCAGGTGGGGGCGCGGAAAGGTCGTGTCGATAGGTGCGACCCCAAAGGCCACTGACCTGCCCTGAAGATCAAAGAGGGCGGCACGCAAGCTCTGGGTGCCGACGTCGAGACCCAAAACAAACCGTTCTTCCGCCAGTGTCGTGTTCATGAGAGAGGACCTCGGATTCATCAAGACTGATTGCGGTGCAGGTGCGTCAGCGCAGCTTCGACGCACCGGACTGAATCTGGATCAAGTCGGCTGCCGGCTATCCAGGAGAAACGTCACGGGTCCGTCGTTGACGAGCGCGACCTTCATCATCGCGCGAAAGACTCCGGTGGCGATCTCAAGTCCGGAGGCTGAGAGCAGGTCTGCAAACCGCTGGTAGAGGCGCTCGGCAAGGGCGGGCTCGGCGGCGGCGGTGAAACTGGGGCGGCGACCGGCCCGGCAATCGGCCAGCAGTGTGAACTGGCTGACCACAAGGATCCCACCTCGGACGTCCAGCACGCTCCGGTTCATCTTGCCCTGATCGTCCTCGAAGGCGCGAAGGTTAAGTAGCTTGTCGGCCATCCAGACGGCATCCTCGTCGCGGTCGTCGCGGGCCACGCCCAGAAGCACCAGCCAACCTGGCCCGATCCGGCCGACGGTTGTTCCCTCCACGTTCACCGACGCCTCGGAGACTCTCTGAATGACTGCACGCATGAATCGGGGTCTCCGACCTGAGATCGGTGCGGGATCTTGGACATCTTAACTCCTCGATGGAACGACGGCTCCGCTTTTGTTTTGGGTAGCTGATTTCGAAGTAAGGTGCTAACCTTGTGAAGTCTTATGATCTGCCGATCCGCGGCGCGCAGGGAGTGGCGGCCAGGGAGCGCGAGGAGGCGAATTTTGGGCGAGTCGAAACACGTTCGGCTCCGGGTGGGTGTCATCGGCCTGGGTCGGCTCTGGGAAACCCGGCACAAGCCGTCGCTGGCGCGGTTGAAGGACCGGTTCAGGATCACGGCGGTCTATGACCAGGTTTACCGTCGGGCCAAGATCGAGGCAGCCCAGCTCGATTGTGCAGCATGCGAGGGCCTTGCCGCACTGGTGGAACGGCCCGACGTGGACGTTATCTACCTGTTGTCGCCGCAATGGTTCGGACTGCATCCTGCGCATCTGGCGTGTGCGGCGGGCAAGGCCGTTTATTGTGGGCTGCCCCTGGCCGGAGACCAGGCTGAGCTGGAATCGTTGATCCAACGAGTCGACGAGACCGGCATTGCCTTCATGCCGGAGTTCGCTCGCCGCTGCTATCCCGCGACACTGCGGCTCAAGGAGCTGCTGGCGACCTCGCTGGGACCGCCACGGCTCGTTCTCGGCCATTCCCGACTCTTCGGTTTCGATCGCTACGCGGTTCCCGGGCCGACCACCCAGATCTCACCCGCACCGCTATTGATCGATCCGGGAAGCTTTCTCATTGACTGGTGCGCGTTCCTGATGCAGGCGTTGCCGACGTCGATTAACGGCACGCGGTGTCTGGTGCTCCCCTCCGAGGCCGGCGCGAATGCCGAGCCGGATTTTGAGAGCTTCGCGGCCACTTTCCCGGACGGCGCGACGGCCCAGATCGCTTTTGGCCGCTATTACCGAACACGCTGGGGAGAGGCTACCCGCTTTTTGCCAGCCTCGGGGTTCCAGGTCTACGCCGAGCGTGGGGCGGCCTGGCTCGAGATGCCCGAGCGGATCCAGTGGTGGGACTCGAGCGGCACTCATGAAGAGAGGCTGCCGCTGGAGCCCACCATCGGCGATGTGCTCAATGACCAGTTCCACCGCCTCGTTCACAAGGGGCAATCGCTGGCTCCCACGATCCACGACGCCCTGGAAATCGCACGTCTGGTGCAGAACCTCAAGCGCAGCCAGGAACAGGGTCCCAGCATCCGTCAAGCGCCCACGTCCGCATGAGGACTCATATGTAGAACGGAATTAATTCCGTTCTACGAGCCAAGCGCCCACGTCCGCATGAGGAAACAGGAGACGGGTAGGATGCCCTCATCCCCAGAACCCGGAATTGCGAACAAGACTTCCCCGGTCTGGTTCGCCTTGGTATGCGCAGCCGCCGTGGTCGGGCTGACCCTGCTGCTTGACTCGATTCGCTGGAGCTCTGCCACCTACGACGAGGTGGCTTACTTGCGCCTCGGTTCCCGGTGGTGGCGCACCGGCGAGCAGACCGAGATCACCCGCATGGGCTCGCCCCTCACATTCTGGAAGCTGCAGCAAACGCCTGTGCTCTGGACGCTCGACCGGCTGGGCCGCCGCGAGCTGATGGACGACCCGATTGGCCATCAGCAAGAGCTGCTGCCGCTCGTCCGCGCCGGGGCGCTGTGGATCTGGCTGGCAGCGCTTCTGCTCTGCGCCTGCTGGAGCCGGCGGCTGTATGGCCCCAGGGCCATGGCCCTGGCGGCCTGGCTCTTCGCGCTGAGCCCCAACCTGATCGCCCACGGCGGACTGGCAACGATGGAGCTGCCGCTCCTGGCCTGCACGACCGGCATGCTCTTCCTGTTCTGGACCTTCCTGGATACCGGCCGGCGGCGTTGGTTTTGGGCCTCCGCGGGGATGGGAGGATTGGCGTTCTCTTGCAAGTTCACCACGGTGCTGATCCCGCCAATTCTGGCGGTGATCTGGTGGCTGGACGGCTGGCGGCGCGGAGGCCGCGGAAGCCTCTTCCGCGTCACGCGCCAGGTCACCCTGGGAATGGCCGGCTACGTGCTTGTGCTCCTCCTGGCGGACTTCGCGATCACCGGGTTCGCCGTGCTGCCCCCAAGCCGATCAACGGGTGATCATCCCACCATCAAAGCGAAGTTTGGCGGCCAGCTCGCAGGCTGGATCGCGAGGCTCTACGAGACGCCCGTACCTCAGGAGTGGGTGGGACTCGTCACTCAGGCCCATCACCAGATGTCGGGCGGGCCGAGCTATCTCCTGGGCGAAAGGCGGATGACCGGCTGGAGATACTACTATTTCGTCGCGCTGGCCGTGAAGGTGCCCCTGACGTTCTGGCTTCTCCTGGCGGGCCGCGCCGCGCTGGCGTGGCGGCGAGACAAAACGGGCCAGCCGCGCGACGACCTCCTGCCACTCGCGATCGGTCTGTTCCTGGTCGTCACCGCGATCGGCTCGGCGCGCAATTATGGACTGCGCTACCTGCTTCCCCTGGCGCCGCTGGCGATCGTCTGGATCTCTCGGATGGCCGAGGATGTGACCGAGAAACCAGGAATTCTCGCGGCATGGCCGGCCTGGTTGATCGGGTTGGGTCTGGCGGGACAAGCCCTGGCCGTTGCGGCCGTTCATCCGTTCGAGTTGACCTACTTCAACGTCCTGGCCGGTGGTCCGCTGGGCGGGCGGCACATCCTCTCCGACTCGAACCTGGACTGGGGCCAGGGGCTCAAGGGTCTGGCCCGTCTCCAGCGCGCGGAGCCCGAGTTTCGCGACCTGACACTCTATTACTTCGGCGATACCGACCCGGCCTGGTACGGCGTGGAGGGTACGGCCCACATCGTGAATGCCGTCGACGATCAATCTCAACTGCCAGGAATCCAGACCGTGAAAACCCGCTACCTGGCGGTTTCCGCCTCACTCCAGTGGGGGCCGTGGGGACCGTCCGGGTTCTTTCGGAAACTGGATTCGATCGCACCCATCCGGATGACCGATGACGCGACGATCGCGATCTACAGGACGGCTGATCTCCGTAGGGCGGGTGAAACCCACCATATATATTAATGAACATTCAGTGGGTTTCACTCACCCTACTTCAATAAAGGTCGCGTCCGCGCGAGAGCCGATCCTCCAGTCCATCGGCCATCTCGGCAACGCGCCGAATCATGGTCTGGGGATCCAGGCTGGTTGCGGATTCCACGGCCAGGTTCTCGATGACCACGAAGTACTCCTCGCCGCGCAGGACCCGGATGGCGAAATGGCCGTCGGTCATCCGGGCGTTGTACTTGAGCAGAAGTCGGCAGTCGCGATCATTGGCCGGGCCGCAGATCGACACCAAGGAAAGCAAGGCCTGCCCCTCCGCGTCGGTGCCGGCCGGTCCGATGTAGACCGCCTGCTTGCGGTCCAGCCGCGACGGAACGGTCACGCGCCAGCCATGGCCGGACGTGACGACATCAAAGCCGGAGCGGGCCACGAAATCACGGATCAGGCGCTCGACGTCGGGGTCGGCGGGCTCCGGAGCCTCATACGTTCCCAGGGCCTCAGCGCCGACACCGGCATCGGCCTGCACGCCGCCCAGCGGTAAACCACAGCCCGCGCAGAAGCGATCCGACTCGAGGTTGGCCAGCGTGCAACGGGCGCAGACAATCGTGATCGATGGCATGTCTCGCAGCTCGTGGTTAGAACCGCACGGGAAGAAGGCGGGGCTTCCTTGCTCGAGCCTGTTCCGTACGTGACCCGAGGGAAGCCTTCGCCGCCCCGTGTTCGATTTCCCTGGTTATTCCTCCTTAACCTCGAGCGACCTTTCCGGTGGCCAGCGGCAGCACCACGGTTACCGCGATCAGGCATTCTACCTTGCCGAGCTGCTGGAGAACACGGGACGTTTCGAGGTATACCTTACGCGGCCATGAGTGAAACGTCGTCGAATTGCTGGAAAACCATTACCCCGGCAAGGAAGTAGGTCAGGCTTTCCAGCCTGACCTACAATGCCTTTCTTTCGTGCCGCAGATTTGGTGGCTGTCACCTTTCCACCCACCAGATTTGGTGGCTGTCAGCTTTCACCTTGTCGGCCTGAACGCGAAAACCCACCGCCCTCACGGTGAGTTCTGTCCGAGACGTCAGTTTTGGTTTATAAGGGGTCTAAAAACATGGCTTGACCCCCACAGTTGGGGTCTCGAAGCCGGAACCCCAGCCCCCCGTCCGCGGTATCACTCGTACACACCGGCTGCCACGAAGACGTCTTTGCCCGGTACGCGGTAGATGTAGGTCTGCTTCTTCGAGGGCGTTTCCTCGCCGGGCTTGGGCCACATGTAATCGACCCAGCCCTCCCCTTTGGACTTCGCGAGCGCGACAAATTCCTTGAAGAGAAGCTTCTTGTCAGGGCCTTTGTCCGGGGTCTCAAGCAGGTTCTTGCCGATGAGTTTCGGACTGATTGGGTGTGCGAGCATGGTTCCTTTGAGGTCCATCATGAAAACATAGGAGTCCTTCCACACGAAGCGACCGTCCTTCCTGTTGAGTTCCGTAATGGCCTCATCGATGCCTTTGTCGGTGACGAGTTGCGCCGCCTCCTTGCACTTGGCCACGCACTCATCCTTGGTGGCGCTTTCGGCGCAGGCGTTTCCGGCGAGACAGAGCCCGACCAACAGCACAGCGACAGCCTTCCGCATCGTGGGTCCTCCTGCTTGTGTGATGGTTGTGGATGAGAAGCTGAAGCTTCCCTGAGATTTCCCAGATAAGTACGGTCCAGCCCGCTGGATCGCCTCACCCGGTTGATCTGGTCAAGTATTTCAGTCGATCTCGCATACGATTTCAACACAATATTTTCTTGGGACAAGACGGTGCGAAAATCGGTGTCAGCCTTCACGCCGTCTAAGGCGGCACCCAAACGCACGAAAATGGGCGTGGTCCTGCTGAAGGAATATTACACGGGAAAACTGGCTTTTCGTACACTATCTTAGGCCCGGGCGCCGGCCCATCAGCCGTCCTGAGAGAAGACGACCACGGAATAAGGATTATTGGTGTCAGTTCTCTTTTCGCCGAAAAAAGAACTGACACCAATAATCACGTGTTATCCAGATTTGGTGGCTGTCACCTTTCGCCCGGCTTGGAAGTTGTAGGAAGCGCCGAAATTTCGGCGCTCATAGTTCACTCGTGCAGTCATGCGGTTGCGGCTCGGCCGCGCTGGGTTCTCCAGATTTGATTCTCCAGATTTGGTGGCTGTCACCTTTTTGTGTCCTGCGCCCCCAGCTACGCAACGCCGCCACTTCGGCTTCGTCTTCCGTTTGCGGTTGGTTGACAATTGAGGGTGAAAAGGGATGAAAAGGGGACACTGCTAATTAATGTGGCAAGATACGCAGCCTGGCGAAAGACATGTTTTCCACATTTCCTGATGTACCGCAATAATTAGCAATGTCCCCTTTTCCACCTTTTCCAGCCCCTGAAAACCTCTGAAAGCCTCCGCCCTCAATCGCCCCAATCGTTTGGCAGGCGGGAGAGGTATCTCTGGAAGCACCGTTGTGCAACCGAGACCGTCACCACCTCGACCTCTTCCTCACGATCGTGCAGAAGATTGTTCCGGTACTTCCTCGTGGAATGAGCAAGGCGGATTACGTCGGCAGGAATCTTGCACCTGTCACCTACCCGATCGAGAAGTACCTCGGCTTGCGTACGGGCGCGCGGCTTGATCGCTCTCCAAAAGGAACGGACACCGGTTTCGAATTCCGCGAACATGCGAACGAGATAGGTTCCCTCGAGGTTTTCGTCCGCCGATCTGAGGTCTCGAGGACTTGGCCCTTCCCCAAGAGCACTCGGGTCGCGTGCGACGTCCGCCGACAAGCGATCGACGGCTCTCCGCGCGGACCAATACTCTCGCTCGACAGCCTTGATCCTCTCATGCCACTCAAAGCGCCGATGAGGCATTGATGCTCATCTCGTCCAGGACCCGACCGATCGCGTCCTTGGAAAGCGAGCACGGTTTGGCCTGGCGGATTGTCGGGACGGTGGGTGCGCCGGGGATCATGTAGTGCAATTGCCATTCGCCATCCACGAGGTAGAGGCTAGCAATGTCGTCGTAGGCTGGCATGAGATAGAGGTCGACAACGCCGTCGGCGCCAGGAGCAAATCGCGCGACCGGATCCAGGAGCACGCGGGTGGTCTCTTTCTGCATGAGCAATGCCGGCGCCTCATACACGCCGAGGCGAGAGTCCTTCATCTTTTTCGCAATCTGGCGCGTGGACCAGTTCAACTCCTCTGCCCAGTTTTTCACTTTTGTCGTCAGGTCCGCAAGAACCTTCAACCACTCGTCTCGTAGCGCTCCGGAATCGTCGACGCGTCTGTCAGTCTGCTTTCGAGTTGCCATCGGCTCGCCCCACCTCACAGTCTTTGTCCCATCTTTTGGTTATTCTCCCGCCCTGGGCCGCCGTTTGCCAAGGTGTAATATCGTCGGACAGACTTAAAGGACATGCAAAGCAGCATTGATTCAGCGGGTTGGATTCGGTAGATTGCGCGGATCATCCCAGGAGATCCGGCCATGACGATTGCGCGTGCCCATCTGGTTGATCCTGCCGTGACCCGCTGGTATCACTGTGTGACGCGCTGCGTGCGGCGGGCCTTCCTGCTCGGGGAAGGGATGCACGACCGGAAAAGCTGGATCGAACATCGGCCCGAGGAACTTGCGGAAATCTTCTCGGTGGCCGTCGCGGGGTTTGCGATCCTGGACAATCATCGATTTGAACCCCGTTGCCGCCGGCATCGCCGAGGTTCCCGAGTCCAGCGCACATACCTCGATCAAGCAACGGGTCGACCATGTCAAGGAGCAGGGGCGAGCCAACGACCTGAACGCCGCCCAAGCAGGCATGGTTCAAAGCGTCGAACGACGGCTTCAGTGAATTCATGGTCTTGTCGGGTCCGACCATCTTCAGGAAGTAGCCGACCTTGGCGGTCGTGACGATGGCGACCAGCATGCGCGCGTTCTCGCGCTCGGGCTCGGGCGCCATGCCAGGAATGGCCCCGGGGTTGTAATGGCCCGCCGTCTCGACGCGGGTGACCTCGACATTCTTCCCCTTGACGGTCTTGCTCTCGATCTTGGGGGGGTTGCCGTCGGCATCCTTGAACTGGCCCTGCCAGCGCGTGACGTTCGCCTCGACCGAGCCCGCTCCGCCGGGGAACACATAGACCACCAGCATCGCCGGGTAATCGTCCCCCGCAACCGGCTCGACCTTGAGCTGGGCCCGGCGCATCGTCGAGGTCGTCGGAACCGATTTCCAGGACTCCGGTGCCTTGAAGCTCAGACCGCCCGCGTCCACGGTCTTGGTGGGCTCATCAGCTCCCAGGACCAGCGCCAGGGCGGCCGCACCGGCCAGGGCCCGCATCCAGCGTCCTCCAACGTTGCTCATATTGCTCATCGCGTCACATCTCCCCTTGCAGTTCCAGGAATTGCTCCACCGCTTTCACGCAAGTGCCGGCCCAACTAAGTTACGGCTAGGGAATCGATCGTCCTGCTTCATCGAAAACCAGGTAGGCCAAGGCGGATCTTGATGTCGACCTGGCCCATCCACGGGAGCCACACGGTGAATCGAGCTCGGATCGCCTGCGTTTGCCTGGTTCTTTCCGGCTGCCTGGCCAGTCCCGCCTGGGCTCAGAAGAAGGCGCCCGGCGGCGTCAAGATCTACCTTCTCTCCGGTGGCCAGCGGCAGCACCACGGTTACCGCGATCAGGCATTTTACCTTGCCGAGCTGCTGGAGAACACGGGACGTTTCGAGGTAACTCTGGGCGAGGATGCGGCCATCCTCGAAACGCCGGCGATCCGCAAGTACGCGATGGTCATCGCCAACGCCGACCGCCGCGACCCTGAGTTCAAGTACACCGGCACATTCCCTGTCGCTGGTTCTTTGCAGACTTTAGTCTGAAGAGGAGTCTCGGTTGCGTCGTTAGGCTATCTCCATGTTAGGGAGCGAGTTAAGGAAAGCCCGAGAAGCGGCGGGGATGTCACAGGAGACGCTTGGCTTTGAGGCTGGTGTTCATCGAATATACATCAGCCTATTGGAAAGGAACGTGAAGTCGCCGACACTGAACGTCCTTTTCCGAATATGCAAAGCCCTGGGCATCTCGGCCTCTGAGCTGATAGCCAGAGTCGAGACGTCAACCGGTGAAGATTGTTGAAACTCATGATCTTATCTCGAGAGGTAAGACCACGAAGTCGCCCGAGTGGAATTCCGCTTGTGACCAAGTTCGGCAGGCAGTCGTATCTACGGACTGGCCACACGGTACCGGGAAATTCACAATCTATCCTGAAAGCGGAAAGGAACGAGGGAAAGGCAACGGTGTTGACCTCATAAAGAAGCCGTGCATTCGCACACTCAGAGAACTCGGCTGGGAGACAGAACGGTTGCCCCCCATCCAGTCTGGTACACTGACGACCGGCGATCTCGATGCTCTGCTGAGGACAAAAATCGGGTACATTGGATTTGAGTGGGAGACAGGAAACATATCATCAAGCCATAGAGCAATTAACACACTGTTGCTCACACTCAAGCTTGGCGGAATCACTGGTGGATTCCTGGTTGTCCCGAGCAATAAACTGAAGGTCTACCTGACCGATCGAATCGGCAACATCGGCGAGTTGAGGCCTTATTTCCCACTCTGGGAAGATACCCGCATCAGGAAAGGTGCCCTCCAAATCATCGTCGTCGAGCACGATGCAACGAGTTCTGAAGTTCCCCGCATCCCGAAACGAACAAACGGGAGGGCCTTAAGCTAAGCGCCACCCTCGATCCAGTCAGTACACTCATGCGTTTTCAGACGGTCTTCTTCCAGTCGCTCGATGATTACATCACAGCTTTCTATCTCGATGCCGATCCAACGGCGATCCGTTCGCTCGCAGACATCGTATGTCGTACCGCTCCCTCCAAAAGGATCGAGTACGAGCTCACCCCTTTGCGTGGAGAATTCGACCACGCGGTAAAGGATCTTGGTTGATAACTGGTTTGTCTTGCGTTTCTTGCTCTTGAATTTCCAGTGACGTACGGGAGGAATGTCATCCCATACATCCATTAGGTTGACCCCCTTGGGATTCATCGCCCCTCGATGGCCCCCGTAGTCCCGGATCTCCCCCCTACAATGCCGGCAAGTCTGGATCGCGGTGCGGATGCTTCTAAACGTCTTGGGCTTACCCTTGGAGTAATATAGAAGACTATAGTGGGCAGGATATAAACGTCCTTGTATAGGAAGGATCATTTTGATACTGACTGCGATCCAGTGTCGGAAGGTCATTCCCTTTTCCATGAGATAATAGCCAAGCGGAATGTTCCAACGTGGTAGGTTGTATATAAAAAAAGATCCGCCTGGTTTCAGAACTCGATGGCATTGGTCGATCCAACGACGGCACCATTCCAGGTATTCATCTTCTTGACGATTATCGTTGACCCGTCCGCCGTATTCCTTTCCAAGATTGAACGGAGGATCTGCGAACACGGTATCTACCGATTCGTCCTCGATGTACGGCAAAGTGTCAAGGCAATCACCCTGGAAGAGGGACCCCAACCCTGTCTTGAAAACGGGAACCGGTGCTTCGGGCCGGATGGGTAACCTTCCGTTTACCGGCGACTTCTCTTCGAATCTAAGTTTGGCTTGTCTCATGGCATCAACCGCAGACCATTGTGGGCAGACCGAGTCACGTGAACCTAGGGTAACTTGTCGGCTGTACACTGTCCAGGGGTTGATGTCAAATTGACGAAAAAGTTACGTCGGGTCTTTCATCGCATCGTGTCCGATCGGCAAGCCGAAGCTATTTTCGGTGGGCGCCGTGGGCTGACCCACCATACCCTCGATAGCTGCACCGCAACCCGCGTCAGGAAAGAACTCGCCTAATCCTCCACCTTGAGCTGGATCTCATCCGAATTCCCCTTCAGCTCCGGTGCGTACATCGCCTGCGCCCGGGCGGGCAGAGCGTGGAACTTGCCGGGGATCTCGGCGCGGAGGCGGTACGAGACGCTGTGCTTGCCCCGCGCCAGCATCCTTGAGAAGAAGGCGACGCGGTTGTCGCGGTACTCGACGTAGGCGCCCAGGTCGTTGCCGTTGTAGCCGCTGCGAACCTCGACAGGCTCGAAGCCAGCCGCTTTGAAGTCCTCGAAGACGACGTATTCGTAGTCGTTCTTGCTGTCGATCTCGAGCTCGATCTCGACCAGCTCGCCGCTCTTCAAGGTGGCTCCCTCGGACAGCAACTCGCGACGGTAGTGTTCGACCTTTTGATCCACCGCCTGGCCGCGGCCGCCGGCCACGCTCACGGACTTGTCGTCGCTCTTCAGCCGATACACTTTGCGATCGACCTTGATCTCCAGACCCGCGCGGGTGATCGGGTCTTCGAGCGTGAAATTGCTCAGGTAGGCATTGTAGTAGAGCGGGCCTTTGCCCTGCTTGGTGAAAGACACAGTGTGCGACCCTGTCTCGACGTCCTTGCCTTCGAGCACGAAGGCGTTGTCAAACTTGAACATGTCGGCCGGCGTGATCTTCACCTGCTTGCGCGTCTGGCCATCGAGCGCGATCGCCACCGTCATGTCGGGCCGGTCCTCGCCACTGGCCCGGAGATAATCGGCCAGCGCTTCGATGCAGAACGCGGTGTCGCGGGTCGAGTTCCAGTAGCTGCCGTGCTTGCGGTTATTGAGTACGTACTTCACCAGCCGCGAAGCCGGCTCGCCCTTGGGATCGGTGCGGGCCAAAAGCTTCAGGTAAAACGCGTCGGTCTCGATCTCGCTGCCGTACCACCACCACCAGTAGCCCTCGTTGGGAAGCTTGAGATAAGCGGTCTGATTTTCTAGATCTTGCACGACATACTGGCCGATGTTCTGAAGCACCATTGCCAGCTTGTCCTTTTCGCCAAGTCTTTCCAGCCCCAGGCCGAAGATCGCTTTGGCATACACAGACAAGTGTGTGCGATCACGGTCGAGGAAGCCGAGCATGGCATCGCTGCGAACGCCGCCGTCGGCCAGGACCATGAGCACGAGGGCATCGAGATCGTCGGCGGTCTTCTTGAGCGGCTTGACCTCGCTGATCGCATTGTGGAGGAGCTGAGCCTGCTTGGCCTGGTAGCCGGTGAGCCACGCGACGCCTCGCTCGAGCATGTTCGGCGGCAGTGCCAGGTCGTTCTGGCGGGCGAGTTGCAGGCCGTGGACGACCTGGGCCGTGGTGTGGGGCGAGGCAAACTCGCCGTAGCCGGAGAACCAGCCCCAGCCGCCGTCGGAGAGCTGCATGTCAGCCAGGCGTCCGATGCCCGCGGAGACCATTCTCGCGACTTCGGCCTCGTCGAAGACGGCGTTGTGCTCGTAGCCCTTCCACCGCCTGGCTCGCTCCCGCGCATCGCCCAGCTCCTGGGCGTTGAGGTTGGTTCGCTTGTCGCGGATCGCCTTCAGATCGACGCCGAGGTTGATCAAAACCTTCTGGGTGATGACCGTGGGCAGGAACCGGTTGAGGGTTTGCTCGGTGCAGCCGTAGGGATAATCGGCGAGGTAGGGCAGGGCGTCCACCAGGGCGCCGGCGAGGGTGGGCGAGTAGCGCACCTCGAGCCGCGACAGCTCCGGCCGCCGCTCTTCGGGGACCCGAAGGACGACCTGGGCCTTGTCCTGATCGGGCCGGATCGCACCGGCGACGGCCTCCATCTTGAGCATGCCATGCACATAGGCCGGGAAGGTCATCTGGGCGGCGTCCGACTCTTCATCGGTCAGTGCCTTCATCCGGATGACCGCCTGGCCTTCGTGAGCGACCTTGACCCGCCAGTCAACCCGGTGCTCGCCGCCAGCGGCGATCTCCACGGTCTGGGACGGGGAGTCGAGGAGCTCAAGCACGCTTCCCTCGGACTCGAGGACGACCTGCACCGACTTGTTCCTCTTGAGCTTGTTATGCACGTTGGCCGAAAGCACAACCTCATCCTTCTGGACGAAGAACCGCGGGGCCTGCAGCCGGACCAGCAGATCCTTGGTAGTGATGACCTCGGCCTCGCCCTGGCCGACCCGGGTTCCCGGACCAAGCGCCCACGCCTTGACCTTCCATGTGGTCAGGCTCTCGGGCAGAAGGAAGTCGACTTCGGTGGTGCCATCGGCCGCCGTGGTGAGCGCCGCGGCCCAGAACGCCGTGTCGGCGAAGTTGGTCCGGACGACTGGCTGAACCGCGGGAGCCCCTGGCTCACCGTCGAATGCGTCGGCGGAAACGACTTCATTACGCGCGCGATTCGTCGGCAGCAGGCCGATCATGGCCGCGGACTTTGCCATCACCCGGCCCTCCGGCGCCATGGGGGCGGCGGCGGCCGGCGCGGCGAACATGGCGACGCCTCTCTCTCGACGGCCCATGCCGCCCATACCTCCCATGCCGGGCATAGCCATTCCGGCCTGCTTGAACGCGACGTCACCCATCAGCACTTCACCAAAGACTCCCAGCTCCTGCATGGCGGTCTCGTTTGGTTTGACCAGGTTGGGAAACCAGCGATCGAGGCTCGACTCGGTTTGTGGGTAGTGGGTCCGCTTCCACCTCCAGAAGAACTCCTTGATATCGGCCACGTTCGAGCCGCCGGCGATGGACTCGACGGCCTTGTCGTAAACGGTCAGCACGGTCGATCCGACAAAGGGCTTGCCATCGGGGCCGGTCAGCTTGACCTTGACCTTTGCCTTCTGGCCGGGTTTGTAAGTATTCTGAGAAGGTTCGACGGCCAGGTCCACGACCCGTGACTCGGGTGGGACGGCGATCTCGCGGGCCTCGGAATGGACTTTGCCGTTGGCGACGGTGAGCGCCTCCACGAACAGGTTTGGCATGTCCCGTGGCACGATGCCGATCTCCTCGACCGCGCTCTTGCCGCGCAGGCGGACAAACTTGGGAGGAAGGTAGACGCCGTTGGTCGGACGGACGAAAAGCAGCACCGTCGAGTTCACCTGGTTGGTGTTGATCAGCAGCCGGAGCGTGTCGCCGGGCCGGTATTCCTTGCGATCCGGGATGATCTCGATGTCATTGAACCGAAACGAGGTTCCGTCGAACCCCTGGCCCAGGATCGCGAACAGGTAGCCTCCTTCGATCGAATGTCCATGGCCGTCGTCGATCGTGGACGAGAGCCGGTACTGGCCGGGAGCCGAGGCTTTGATGGTCTGGCTGGCCTGGCCTGCCGCGTCCAAGGCCAGATCCCAGCTTTCCACGGTCGTCTCGACCGGCTTGCCCTCGGTGTCGTAGCGGATCTGGAGCAGCCTGAGTGTGCCTTTGCCGGCGACCGGCTTGCGATCGAGCGTCTGAGCTCGGATGGTGGCATCGATCGTGTCTCCCGTGCGGTAGTGGCCACGATCGACCCAGGTATAGACGGTGAAGGGCTTGCGCGCCACGAGCACGGTGCCCGTGCTCACGATGGTGCGGCGGGACTGGTCGGTGACCTCGGCCGTGATCTCGTAGCGATGGTCAAGATCGGGATGAGTCTCCCTGGCCGGCGCCGTGTCGATCTCGATGGGAAACGTGCCATCAGGCCGGATCGGCGCCTCGGCCTGGGCCACGACTTCGGGAGGGCTTTGAGGACGATTCCACCACCAGGGCGCGGGCCGGGCGATGCCCCAGCGCGACCAGCCGGGATACCACGAGGAGTCGGCGGCGAACCACCAGTAGCCCGGCCCGAAGAGCCAGTCCCATCGGGCCACGGGATACCAGCGTTCGCCGGCTGTCGTCCGCGTGACCTTGTACTTGACCTTGGCCTCGGCGACTGGTGAACCGAAATAGTACTTCGCCTTGATCGTCGCCGGCACCTTCTCGCCCAGCATCACCGGCTTGGTGGGAGCATCAACGTTTACCTCGAACTCGGGCTTCTTGTACTCCTCGACCCGGAACGAACCTCCACCGTGGTTTGCGACAAGAACCTGGTAAACTCCAAGCGTCGCGTCCGAGGACAGCTCGAACGACCCATCGAAACCGCCGTAGGCGTCGGACTCGAAGTTCCTGGTAAGTACCTTCTCGCCCTTGGGGTTCTGAATCTCGACCGTGAAGGTCTTGTGGGCGAAGTCCGAGGCGTCGGGTTGGTCGTACCGGGCATGCGCCACCCAGAACTTGAACCGCACCGGCTGACCGGGTCGGTAGACGGGTCGGTCGGTAATTGTGTAAACCTTCACCTGGTCGTAAGTCGGGTCATGGTAACCGCCGCCCCAGATGGGAGCGAACCCGAGATGGGCAAGCCGGCCCTCCGGCGTTCTCGCGGTGCAGAGCCACTGGAAATGTCCCCGGGCGTCGGCCAGGTTGTTCGTGGGAATCAAGACCTGACCGAGGTCGTCGGTCCGCAGCGACAACGCTTTGGTCTCGACATGGAATTGGTTCTTGCCTTCCACTTGAACCATCCGCCAGCCGAAAAGCTCAACGTCCGCCCTGGGTACCGGGTGGCCGGTGCGGGAATCGGCGATGAAGTAGTAGGCGTTCTCCGTCATGAATTTCTTGACGATCACCGTGTCGTCGAGGCAGACCATGATGTGGCTGGCATTCCCGCCGTCCATCCGGGCGGTGAGCAGATAGGCCCCTGCCTTCTGCAAGGGCGTGCTCACGGTGATCCGCCTGTCGAGGTGCCCCGCAGGAGGATCCAGCTCCAGTTCCCAGCGGGCGACGAGGCGTCCCAGATACTGCTGCTGGTTGAGAGTGACCAGACGGGAACCGACATCGTTGACGTCGATCTGCTGCCAGTCGAGCTGGGGCGGACGGGACGAGATGTACTCCTTGACATCGCTCAGCAGCTTGGCCAACTGAACCTCGTGGGCCTCGAACCGAATGCGGCGGCCGTTGCGAAAGCGGAAATCGACCGTCGCTCCCCGACCCGCGGGCTGGGTCATCATCGGCTCGAACTGTCCCCATGCCCCCAGGATCTGCTGCATCTGCTGGTTCTTGGCACCGCTCGGGTCGCCGTAGACGTCCTTGCTCCGTTTCAGGTAGCCGGCCGCCCGATCGAACTGGCGACGGTTCTCGAAGATCGACGCGAGCTGAGCGAGGGCGTCTTCACCATGGCCCGTCCGGGGATCGTCGGCGATCGTTTGGTAGATCTTGATCGGGTTGAACTCGTCCGGCAGCGTGAACCGCTTGATACCGATTGCAAGCCTTGCGATCGTTGCGTCGTCCTTGAGCGTTTGCAGGGAATGCGGATCCGTCGCCTCGGAACGGCCGTTCTCTATCCGCCCCGGCTGCATGATCCCCCCCAGCGTCTGGGTGCCGAACAGGCCCAGCAGGAAGTTTGCCTGCTCGTAGCGCGCTTCGTTGAGCAGGCCCGGATCAACTTCGACGGCCTGGGCCAACGCCCAGCGCCACCGCTCGCCATCATTCTTCGCCTGGGAGAAGTCGTGCGGAACGCGGTAATAGACGGGTGTCCCGTCGGCCTCCACGGGCGCTCCCGGCTGGTGGCCGTCCCAGGACTGAGATGCGGGCTCGTCAAAGTCGGGCAGGGCATCGAGGGGCGTCTGGCTCTGCAGCCGCCACGACTCGCCGCCCGCACGTTGCGAGAGCAAGGCCCCGGCCAGCGTGAGCAGATAGCGGCCCGCCCCCGGGCGATCGGGGTTCGACCGTGCGCGCTCCAGCCCCTGAACCAGAAGCTGCAAGGCCCGGACCCGATCGCGCTCCAGCACGCTGTCGTACCGTCCGCCCCCTCGGTGTGGTCCACGATGAAACTCGCCGGCGACGATGAAACCGAAATGCTCCGGATCGTTCAAATACGACTCGGCGGCCGCCTGGAGCAACCGCCAGTTGTCCTTGTGGACCTCGATGACCGCCTCGCGAAACGCGTCGATCTCGTCTGTGCGCTGAAGCCGAATCAAGCACGAGATCGCCTGTTGCAGGTCTCTGCCAACGAGCGTGGGATCTTCCTTCGGATCAAGGGCAAGGGCCCGGTACCCATCGTATGCGTCCTTGTAATTCCCCTGCTGGGCGAGCTTATCGCACTGCTCCCGTGACGCCGGCGGCCTGGCGTCCAGGAATCCGACGGCCGCGACCGCCACGGCCATGAGCACCAGGGGTCCCGCAACGCCCAGCAACGCAAGGACGATTGTCTTCATCGCTGCCTCGCTCCAGTCGGTTTTTCCCATCGTGAGAACCATGGGCCAAGAATGGCACTCCCCCCACTATAACGATCCGGCGCGCGGTTTCTTAGGGGCTCGACGGGATGGACCTCGATCCAGGAGCAAGCGTCCACGGCAACGATTCGTTGCGTACGCGCGGGCAGCACTGGTGCATTGACCGGGGAAACACACACGGTCAAACTCGGAGGCCACGCCATGCTGACGCGACCACAGCGATCGCCCTGGACGATCGAGAACATCGACAAGTGGATCTGAACATGCTACGGCTGGAGCTCATCAATGCGCTTCCTGACTTGCCTACCTGGGATCATGGTCCTGGGCGCCACTCTCCTGACCTGGTTTGCGTACCTGGTGGGCCAGGCCGAGCAGAAGAGCACCTTGCCGAAATCGGGTTACGTCCACTGCGGACTTGGTAAAATTCACCGCAACGGCGGGCTAACGCTCCCGCCGTCGCCCGAGCAGCAGCGAGGAATCAAGAGGGCCAGGAAGCCCTCGATGAGATGGGCCGTCTGGATCGCCTGCCGCGCGTTGAGGGCCAAAAAATCTGGTTCGATCATTGCGACCCGGCGAACCCGTGTTCTCGCCGGAAACCGGCCTGGCTTGACCCCGACATCCTGGAGTACAACACGCAGATACTGGCCATCCTGAAAGCCCAGAACAGGAGAACCGCACCATGAGCAGCACGAGCAAGAACCCCGGCCCTCTGGCTCGCAAGGTCCAGACCGCGATCGCCGGCGCCGTGCAGGCCACGCCAGCCAAACCGGCACGTCCGGAACCGGCACAGCCCAAACCAGTCGCCACGAAGCCGGCCAAGGCCACGGAGCCGGCCAAGGTCAAGCCGCCCAAGCCCGAGCCGGCCGTCGTCGTTACCGCACCACCCAAACCGCCGGAGCGAAAATGCCAGCCTCGGTGGACCGAACCTGGCAAGCAAGGCGATCTGGTCTGGGAGCAGCCGGGCCGGGATGAACTTACCGAGACATGTCAAAACGTCTCCGAGATCCCGACCGAGGAACCGAACCCCGGGCTTGTCATTCACGGCCGGCTGGTTCGGGTCTTCCAGGGCTGGAATAACCGGCCCATGCTGGTTCTGGAAGTCCCCCGGGCTACCGAGCAGTGCGCGGGGAAAAAGCACCGACGCGGGGTCCGGTGGTTTCCTTGGAGGTATGATTGGCCCGTCACGGCGGAAACGGCAAGCCGTCGATCGAGTGCGGCCAATGGCTATCGAGGTATGAACGTGTGGTTGACTATTGATCCAGATAAACTGGCCGAATCGGAGGAGACCTGGCGGACGGCCAGGGCCGAGCTGACGCAGTGGTATGATGCGCTGGAAGCCAAGAAGGCAGCCAAGATAGCAGCCGTGGTTGACTCAGGAGGCGCAGGATCGTGAGCCCGACCACGAAAAGACTGACCGTCGATCAGTACGACCAGATGGTGGAGAACGGGATCTTGCCCCAGACCAACCGCCTCGAGCTGATCGAGGGCCGCATCGTGGATCTGATCATCCACGGGCAGGTTGTCGGCGAGATCGCCGTGGCGGACCTGCTGCCGCAAGTGAAAGGGGGTGGGAGGTGAACATTGCGACAAAGGCGCCGGTCAGCGAGACGCGGATCGGGTTCACGGGCGTGGGGTTCGATGTGTACGAGCGGCTGATCAGAGCAACCCCCGCGCGGACGGCGGTACGGATGGCCTATGACGGCAAGGATCTGGAAATCATGGTGAAGGGACCGGTCCACGACCATTACGGCCGGCTGCTGGATCGGTTGATCACGGCAGTCGCCGTCGTGCTGGGCATCCGCCGCCAAGCGCTGGGCGAGACGACGTGGATTCGCCCGGAGATCGAGCGCGGGCTCGAGGCCGATCAGTGCTATGTGTTCGACGCGGGCAAGCTGGCCGTCGTGGACGAACTACTGTGCCGCAACGAAAACGACGTCGCGGGTTATCCGAATCCCGACCTGGCCGTCGAGGTCGACATCTCACGGCCGCAGACGGATCGGCCGGCGATCTACGCAGCGCTCGAGGTGCCTGAGCTGTGGACGTTCGACAGCGAGCGCGTCACCATCGCCCAGCTTTCGGGGGGAACCCCGCTCGCGGGGTCGGGCCACTACGTCGACACCGGCCGGAGCCGATGGATTCCGGTCACGGCATCCGACGCCACGCGCTGGCTGGTCTCGGAAGACAGCCGCGACATGGACGCATGGGAAGAGCGGGTGCGGGCCTGGGCCGAGCTGCTGCCGCGAGCGGAAGGCGGTGGGACATGACCTCGACGGTACTGGCCGGCTTGCTCCTGCGTCAGCCGTTCCAGCCGTTCCGCTTCATTCTGGGCGACAACACGGAGGAGACCGGAGTCGGCTTGCGGCTTGAGGTTCGGCAGGCTCTTCAAGGCCAGGGCGTCAAGCCGTCCTCAACGTCCCCGCAACCACCGTCCATCGACGCCCAGAGGATTCCCCAGAATCGCCGTCCACGACGGACAGAGGGCCGTCTTGTCTCGTTACGCCAACAAAAGTATCTTGATTCTGGGGAGTGTGTTGTGTCGAGCATCCCATTGGATCGTCGGCGGCGAGCATGATTTCCCTGTTGTTCTGGAATGTCGGGAGACTGTCACGTCGTACCCTGATCACGCGCCTTGCCCGGGCGAACGATGCCGACGTGATTCTCCTGGCGGAGGTGGCGGACAAGCCGATCGAGCTGCTCAAGGAACTCAACAAGACTCAGACGAGCTATTTCTTCTCGCCCGGAATTGGGAATACGAAGATCCTGGCCTTTACGAGGTTCTCGGACCAGTTCTTTCGGCCTTGCTGGGAGACGGATCGACTGACGATCAGAAGGATGCGCTTACCGGGTCTCGAGGAAATCCTGCTGGCGGTCGTCCATTTTCCGAGCAAGCTCCACTGGAGCGAGAGAAGTCAGGCGATGGAATGCACGGAACTCGGAGCAGAGATTCGCAAAGAAGAGGAGAGAGCGGGGCACCAGAGGACCATTCTCGTCGGCGACTTGAACATGAACCCATTCGAGTCCGGGACGGTGAGCGCCGTCGGATTACACGCCGTGATGGACCGGAGGATCGCGCGCGAGGGCTCTCGAGTCGTCCAGGGGCGGGAGTATCCCTTTTTCTACAATCCGATGTGGGGCCTTCTGGGAGACGGGTCGCGCGGCCCGGCCGGCACCTTCTTTCATCGCCATGCCGAGCAAGAGGCGTACTTCTGGAATATGTTCGACCAGGTTCTGGTCAGGCCCGCCTTGCTCGATCGATTCGACTTCAAGGACTTGGCGATCCTGGATGATACTGGGGCCGAGCGGCTCGTCAAGGAATCGGGCGTGCCCGACCGAGACGTCGGCTCCGATCACTTACCCGTCCTCTTTCGACTCAACCTCCGGGTGGCAGCATGATCGATCTTTGGCCCAGTGAGCTCTCCACCGTAGATCAGAGAAGTCCGCTCACCATCCTCAAGGAGCAGGCCTCCCTCCTAGGCGAGAAAACGCAGAATATTGTCATCGCAGAGTTGGAGTATACCCCTCCTGCCGGGGGTTGGCGGCAGAACAATTATCCATTCAAGTACGGATTCCTGCTGACCTGCCCCGCGCTAGGTAATTATCGTTTTGGGCTCTTTTCGATCGCCTATGACATTGAAATGTATCCGGTAAGTTTTATCCTCGACAGCGACGTGGCCGAGGAGATCATTGAACAGACCCACTTGGAGCCAGGCATGAACGGGGAATTAAAGGCTTCGAACGAGGAGGAATTCATCGAAATCTTGAAGCGCATCTTCAGTTCCCGGAAGACTGCACGGGTCATTCGTGCTCTACTCTCTCAGGCCAAGTCTTGAAGGAGAGCGAGTCGCCCCTCGGCTCTTCGCTGGGGGTCACGACTGTTCACCCCAGGGTGACCTCTACCCGTGCCAGCTCGTTGGGCGTCAGGTCGATGAGCACGGCATCGCCGTCGAGTGAAAGGTCGATGATCAGCTCGCCCTGGAAGTCGATCTGGCGGGCCCAGGTCGGGTTGCGGAAGAACCGGATGCGGCACCGCGACGCTTGGCCGGAGGTCTCGAGCAGGTGGAGAACCAGGCCCCAGCTCCTGCCTTCGCCGGTCGCCTCGACGAAGCCCACATGAGTGACCACG
>JBEKTN010000063.1:0-26404 GCA_049516015.1 Isosphaeraceae bacterium
CAACGCGACCGAGTTCACCTATCCGGGCACCGAGTTGAAACTCGTCTACTCGATCGCCGCCGAGGCCGAGAGCCCAAGTTCGGCCCCACATCAAAATCCCGCAGGTCAGGAGATCTGAGTCTCGCTTGTGGAGGGTCTGGCAGAGCTCGACGAAATCCTGGAGCCGCCCTTCCGCTTCAAGTTCGATCTCCAGTTCAGCGATGTCCCATTCTTCGGCGTAGCCAAGCTCCCGGAGGAGAACGACGTACATCAACTCGGCGATCCGCTCCGTGACCCGGCGGGTGTCTTTCTCCTTGGCGACCTCGAAGAGGATGACCTCGGTCGGGATCTTGGCGTTGATGAGGTCCAGCAGGTTCGCAATGCCTTCGTCGTCCAGTTGGCGCTTGAAGAGCCTCGCAAAGTCCTCGCCCATAACTGATGGGTTCTTGAGGGCATAGCCCAGGTTCTTGGCATACGAACTCTTACCCGACCCGAAAAAGCCTGAGATCCAGACCCCTATGCTCTCGTGTGGCTCTGCCGGTGCCTCGGCGATCGCCTTGAGCAGCATGGCATACTGGTCACGGATGCTGTTCGTGGCGACATACTCGCTCACCTCCGAGTAGACAGACTGCTCGTCAGCTTGGTGGACCTGGATGACCTCTTCGATCCTCTGGGTCAGATCCCTCGATAGCAGTTCGCCGATGGTTTCCATCGTTCACGCCTTTAGCCGTAAATCTTGACCCGATAGTTGCCAATAGCGTCCCGGTCCTTGAGGTCCATGAACCGCAATCCAGTCGTCCCCTCGATCGAGCCAGGGTAGAACAGGATCGTGGTGATCCGTGTCTTGCCGTGCATCTCGTCGAGGAGCTTGGACATGAAGTAGATCCCCGGTGCCATCGCCGCCGCCCTGGTCAGGAAGGCAATGCTCCGATGGGGGTCGAGCTTCGAGAGCCGCTCGGCGAGCATCGTCGCCAGAGGTCTCCAGATGGGGTTTGAGAGGTAAGTCGTGACCTGACGCTGGGCGACTTTGTATCCCTGGCTCCGTTCCAGTTCGACGACTTCCTCCATCCCCTCAGTCTCGTCGATCGCCCGCCAGAGAAACTCCGACATGGGGATCTGGTGGACTTCCTTCCCGGCAGCCTCTAGCCGGGTCGCCAGGAGCTTGACCTCACGCCTTAGTTCCCACTCGTCTGTCGGGTCATAGCGAAGGATGGCAAAAGGCAAGTCATGGTAGACGTTGATCCGGGAAGGGACCGCCTTCAGGTCGCTTTCGAGGAGTTCAATGCGCTCTTTGAGCGAGGACATGCGCATACTCCTCCAGGGTCGGGGCGGGGAAGCTCAAGCGGGTGACGCTGCCCGCCGCATGGTATTCCAGGAGACCCCTCTGGTGGGCCTCGAACAAGAGCCGTTCGACACCTTCACGGAACAGAAAGAACAGCTTCCAGTCGGGATGTTCGACCAGCTTGGCACCAGAGGGCTGGTGCCCCTTGAGGTAAAACATGACGTAGGCGAACGTCGTCACCGGGACATAAGCCGGTGCTATCCGCTTGTGAACCGCCCCTTGGAGGATTCCGAAGTCCCGCAGGGCTGACATGAGTCCCTGTGTGACACGGCAAGTCGTGTATTCGGTCCATGTCGAAGTCGTTTTGCCTTCATTGACCCATCGGGCGACGGTCTTCTGGATCTCGTCGACGCTGATGTCGCTTAGCCCCCTGGCGATCATCGGGCCGATTACCTCGGTCACGACATCATGCAAGAGCCGGTCGGCTTTGGCGGCGTGGAAATAAAGGACGCGGTCAAGAGCGGAAGCGGGGAGCCGCATCTTGACCAGCGTGACGAGAGCCTGAGTGACTGAGGGTTCGGTGAGATAGCGTTGCCGGAAGATGCCCACGATGTCTTCGACCCGAGATCGGGAGGCTTTGCCGAAGACGTTCTCCCGCTGAAGGCGTTGGAGGTTGGGCTTAACCGATTCGCCCAAGTCCCAGTGCGAAAGCAGAGTCTTGGTGTCGGGCAGGAGTGCCCCGGCCTTGATGATTCGGGACGTGTAACATGGGTCCGCTTCGCGGGACTCAAGTTGAACAGTCTTCGCATGCCAACGATTCACGTCTGCCCTCCGGCTCGATCTCGAATCGGTTCTGAACGAGCCGTACCCCGCCTGCCCTCACAAAGTGACTCGCCAATTGACCGTTCGTGGTCCGAATCGACTTATCCTATTCGGGAACAAATAGCTGAAGGCTTTCCGGCGGAGCCCTTTGCTTCACAATATGCCTCTGGTCCAAGCAGATCAATGACATGCAACGTTGGGCGTTAGGGCTCATGGCCATCCAGCAGGCACGCATGGAGCCACTGGCTTTGAGCGCCACCGACCACGAGAGGGCGGCCAACGGTTGTGGGGCGGCGAGCGGGAAGGAAAAGTTCGATTCGCCCGAAGCGATCGCCCGTTTCGGTGACATACTGAATATGGATTGCCCGCTCGTCGAGATCGGGCCCCGTTCAATCTTTGGTAATTCGATATGAGATGCAAGCCTGCGTGTCGCCCACGCCGAACGGCGGTGCGCGGGTGTATGCTCATTGAAACGAGGAAACCTGGCCGCCCGATATGCGGATTGCGCCCGACTTGTCGATTTGCCGGATAAGAAAGGCTGGCAAGAGCTTGACGGTCCGCAGCGCGGCCTGGTTCATCCGGGGTCGATCTGGCAGGATGCAGCTGGGGCCCCGACCGTCGTCACGAGAGCGAACTCGGCGACCCTCTTTCCTCGGGTGCCGGATAGCAGATTGCCACTACATCTGTCAGAGCCGTCGGACGCAAAATGGGGGTAAAATCGCCCCAGAAGGGGCAAAATTGCGGTTTTCCAGTGCGTCGCGGTCCCCCTGGTTGCTCAAATCAGCGAAATGGCCGTCAGGGCGGATCGGCTTGCCGATGGCCACAAGTCTTTCATACCCAAGCGATTAGATTGCGTCCCATGACCTTGTTCAATCCCGTTTTTAATAGCGGACGCCTAAAGCCATAGATCGATGAAAAACCCAGGCTGACGAGGGACTGGGCCCACAGCCGAAGGCTGGGGACGCCAGCCGACGAAGCCCCATTATGAACCGGCCGCGGCCGTTCACGCCCACGCTGGGGATGATTCTAAGGAACCCGACGATTCACCGCGATCGTGCTCAACGAACATATCCGGGATTCTGGGACAAGCTAGAATCCGTGCGCGAGATTGGCGGCCGCTAGATTGCCTGCGCGTTCTGTTGCTTGACCCAGCGCAGCGCGATCTCCGAGGCGAGCTGGGCCGCTCGTGCGAGGGCGGCGGGGTCGACGGGCGGCGGTTTCGTGTCCCGGTACGAGGCCCCCGTCAGCACGATGTGATCGCAGAACTGGCTCGAGACCGGCCAGCCGCGGCCGATCGGCATCCCCGGCCGAGCCCCGGCGGACTCGACCGGTATCCACAAGCTCTTGGCAGCCTCACAGCTCAGCCTCAGCAACGACCTCGGCCGTCCGCAAATTGTCAGCGCCTGCCCCACACCCGGGGCAATGATCACGACCACCAGCGTCGGCTTCTCCTTCCACTCCCCGCGTATCAGCCGGACCATTTCCCGGACCCCGGCGAAGCCGAAGTTCATGCCTCCCGCCGCCACTAGCACCGGCTCGAATCGTTCCGACCAGGCCTTGGGCCAGGCCCTTGCCATTTCGACCAGAAGCGCGGGCCCCGAGCCATCACCGGGGCGGGACGCGCGGGGGGCCATCCGGAATGAAGGTCGTGGTCCCACGTTGCTCAAGAAGACCACGCGGCAGGTGGCTCGCGAGGGAGCCGTCGGCCGCGCCACGATCAGTGGCGACTTGCTTCGAGGCGGCCGCCTCGTGCGGCTCACGAGCCGTTCCCAGCAGAAAGCGATGCCCGGCCAGCGAGTCAGAAAGGCCCGAACGCCCCGCGAGGGCACTTCGAGCTGTTCCACCCTCCAGCCCGCTCGCTCGAAGCCCGCCGCGAGGAAAGCCGCGGTTCGCGGTTCATTCTGGATACCTTGCAGCCGGTAGTCGGCCAGTTGCTCGAGCGTCGCCATCGCTCTGGTGCTGTCAAACCGCATCGCGCTTCGGGTCCTCCTGGCGAACGAGCCGCCAGACCATGCACTGGGAATGATCCCTCTCATCATAGCGAAAGCCGCGACGGTCCCGCGGCGAACCCGGCCCGCCCGCGCGTTGTCCAACAGGCTGGAGTTCTTGACGGTCCGACGCCGATCGGGGTATCGTGATCGACCAAGGAACAACCATCCAAGTAATGCTCCGACCGGACCTTGCGGCCGCAAGCCAGGCGATCGAACGACCATGCTGCTGAAACGGACTCACACCTGCGGAGATTTGACGAAAGGTCATGTCGGGCATGCTGTTGTGCTCAACGGCTGGGTGGACGCCTGGCGCGATTTCGGCGGCCTGGTGTTCATCGACCTGCGCGACCGCTACGGGGTCACCCAGGTGGTCTTCGAGCCCGACGCCGGCGCCGAGCTGCAGGCCCGAGCGCGCGACCTCCGTAGTGAGTATGTGGTCGGAATCAAAGGGACCGTCGCCCACCGGCTTCCCGGCAAGGAGAACTCCAAGCTCAAGACCGGTGCGATCGAGGTCCGGGCCACCGAGCTGGTGCTGTACAACGCCACGCCCACGCCCCCCTTCGAGCTGCACGGGCCCGAGCCCAACGAGGAGCTGCGCCTCAAGTATCGCTTCCTCGACCTCCGCCGGCCCGACATGCAGCGGATCTTCATCGTCCGCCACCGCCTTTGCCAGCTCATGCGCAACGTATTGAGCGAGCAGAACTTCCTCGAGGTCGAGACGCCCATCCTGGGCCGCAGCACTCCCGAAGGCGCGCGTGACTTCTTGGTTCCCAGCCGGGTGCACGCGGGGCATTTCTACGCCCTACCGCAATCGCCCCAACTTTACAAGCAATTGCTGATGGTCTCTGGTTTCGACCGCTACTTCCAGATTGCCCGCTGCTTCCGCGACGAGGACCTGAGAGCCAACCGCCAGCCGGAGTTCACCCAGCTTGACGTCGAGATGTCGTTCGTCGAGGACCAGGACGTCCTGACCACGCTGGAGTTTCTCGTCGCCGCCATGGCCCGTGAGTTCAGCGGCCAGGTGCTCACGCTGCCGCTCCCGCGCATCGAGTACCACGACGCGATGGAGCGGTTTGGCAGCGACCGGCCCGACCTCCGCTACGGCCTCGAGCTGAAAGATGTCGCCGACATCGCCGACCTGACCGAGTTCAAGGTCCTGAAGCAAGCCAGGGAATTCGGCCATCGGATCCGGGGGTTCCGTGCCCCCAAGGGTGCCGAGCGCTACAGCCGCAAGGACCTCGACGGCCTGACCGAGTTTGCCGGCTCGTTTGGCGCCAAGGGCCTGGTCTGGCTCAAGGTCGAGGCCGGCGCCTTTGCCGGTCCGACCGCCAAGTTCTTCCCCCAGCAAGCTCAGACGCAGCTCCGCGAGCGGTTCGACGCGAAGATCGGCGACCTGATCCTGATCGTCGCCGACACCCAGGCGGTGACCAGCCAGGCCCTCTCCAACCTCCGGGCCCGCCTGGCCTCCGAGCTGTCGCTGTACGATCCGAAGTCGTTCCATTACTCATGGATCATCCACTTCCCGCTCTTGGCATGGGATGCCGAGGCAGGCCGTTACGTCGCCGAGCATCACCCGTTCACGATGCCGATGTTCGAGGACCTGGGCCTGCTCGACTCCGATCCCGCGAAGGTTCGGGCTCAGGCTTACGACCTTGTCATCAACGGCGAGGAGGCCGGCGGCGGCACGATCCGCTGCCACGATCCAGTGATCCAGTCCAAGATCTTCGCGCTCCTGGGCCTCACCCCGGAAGAGGCCGAGGAAAAGTTCGGCTTCCTGCTGAGCGCCCTGCGCAACGGTGCCCCGCCGCATGGCGGCATCGCGCTGGGGGTTGACCGCCTGGTCATGCTGTACTCGGGCTTGACCAACATCCGCGACTGCATCGCCTTCCCCAAGACCGCCAAGGGCGCCGACCTGATGACAGGCGCCCCCGGCACCGTCGAGCCCAAGCAGCTCAAGGAACTGCACCTCCGGCAGTCGTGAGACGGTACGTGTTTTAGGAGAGTCCTCACTGAACTCCACCGTGATTCGTCGTATCCCTTGATGGGGAAAGAGGCTTGGGTGGCTGGGGCTGACCGTAGGGAAGCCCCAGGGCCGAAGCCGGGGCATCTGGGGCGTCGCCTCCGGCTCCGCCACCAGCCACCCGGACCCTGGCAGTTCTTGAATGGTGGAGTTCAGCGAGGAGTCTCTGTTTTGCGTGCCAGTTAATCCGGGATCGCGAGCTCAGTCCAATCCACGGAAACGCGTTTCAGAAGCGACACGGTGCGTCGTCGAGGACTCGACGCACCCTACCGACCTGAACTCCTCGCCCCGAACGATCAGCGCGTCTCCCCGTTTCTCCCCGACGAGCACGATGGTGACCATCTCGGCCTCGGTGTCGATAAAGCCGGCCGGCCTTGCGGCCAAACCAGCGGAGATCGCAGATCGTCGATCACGGATTCCTTCAGCACGACCGTCCACGCCATGGTCAATAAACTGTAAGACAGACCCGAATTCTGGTCAACCACGAGGGCGGTCAGGGCCGGGTGCCCGTGGGGAACTGCATGGTCATCGGGTGTCCGGACGAAATCCACACCGGGGCAAAATGGGACCGCGAGTCGTGGGATGAGCGGTTCTTCAGCCGCTTGACGCGGCACTCGACGCAGGCAAGAATCAAGTGATCTGAGTATCGGCGATGGGGTTCGCCCTGGAACCGCCGCTCCGCGGCTGATGACCCCTACCGGAAGGCTGAACCTTCGGGTGGGGTGCCGAATGAGGCCAAAGCCCTTGGGAGCCTTCCCGAGGGCTTTTTTTGTTGCATGGCCAATGGGTCGAATGCGTCTCGTCACAGCGGGCCCGCGGGGGAAGTCAGCACGGGCGATGTCTCAGCTCAGTCAAAACCACCGTCGCCACATCCTCCAGGGCTTTCTCAGCGTTCACAAGCGAATGGCGGAGCTGGAAGCTCTTCTTGTCGAGAGCGCAACGAGCTCGCCCCTCTCGCAGTCTGTGCAGGACGTCTCACCCACGGAGTGCCGCGTCGTCCAGGACCACTTCGCGCGGATCCGTTCCGCGATGCTCGCACACCTCGATGACCTGGGCATTCCGCTCGAAGTCCGCACGACGAGCGTGCGCTGGATCTTCGAGACGAACCTCATGCACCTTCAGGCTGCCGTGGACGACATGGGGCCGAAGCAGCTCGCCGGCTACGGTCCGCTCGATCCCATCGACCAGGCGGCGGTCGCAAGAATTCAGGACGATCTCACGCGGTTACTGGAACGCGTCCGCGCCTACCTCCGCCAGGGTCTCGGCCGCGACCTCCCGGCTCGCCTCGCCCGACTGGACGCGTCCGGGGCAAGCGTGAAGACGCTCGCGGCGGTCGAGGAGATCATCGGCCGCTGGCGACTCGTCGAGTATCGCCCCACCCTCGAGATGATCGTGAACCGACTGGAAAAGCCATGTTTCGAATTGGCGGTCTTCGGCCGGGTCAGCTCGGGGAAGTCGTCCCTGCTGAATCACATCGCCGGGCTCGATGTGCTGCCGGTCGATGTCACTCCCGTCACGGCCGTGCCGACCCGGCTGGAGCACGGAGACGAGGCGGCGGCCGTCGTCTCGTTCTCCGAGTCGACCCCCCGTCGCATCGACGTCAAGCAGCTCCGGGAGTACGCCTCGGAGGAAGGGAACCGGGGCAATTGCCGGCACGTCACCGCGATCGTCGTGCAGGTCCCCTCCTCCCGCCTCAGGTCCGGGGTCGTGCTGGTGGACACTCCCGGTGTGGGCTCGCTCGCGACTTCCGGGGCGGCGGAGGCGATCGCCTACCTGCCGCGCTGCGACCTGGGGATCGTTCTGATCGACGCCGCCTCGACGCTCAATCAAGACGACGTGGCCCTGCTGCGCACCCTCTACGAAGCGGGAATCCCGGCGATGGTCCTGCTGAGCAAGGCCGACCTGCTTTCCACGTCCGATCGAGCGCGGATGGCGACGTACATCGAGGAACAGCTCCAGCAAGAGCTTGGCCTCAGGCTCCCGGTGCATCCGGTCAGCGCCTTGGGCGCCGACGAGTCGCTCCTCCTCCGGTGGTACGACTCCGAGATCTCGCCGCTGCTCGAGCGTCACCAATCGCTCGCGGAGGCCTCGCTCCGACGTAAGATCGCTTCCCTGTCGGAGTCGGTGGCCACGTCGCTGCAATCGCTTCGTCTGCGGGGTGGTGCCAGCGAGAACTCGCAGGTGGAGGGGCTTGCCGAAGCCCGTCGGCTCTTCGACGAGGCCGACCAGGCAATCCGCCGCGCGCGGCAGCAATTGCTCGACTGGTCCATGCTCCGGGAGCGGGTCCTCGAGCTGATCCTGCAACTCGCCGCCCAGGCAGCGGGGGCCGAAGAACAGTCCTCATCAGCGCGGGATGACCGGCTGTTTCACGTCGCCCGGAAGGTCCTGGCCGAGCGTGCCGGGATGGCCCAAGATCTTGTCGCAGGTCTCGAGCAGTCGCTGCGCGGCTCATTGGATGGACTGCGGCGCGCTGAGCCCCTGGCAGATGACATCATCGCCACCCGCGCGGACAGGAAGCCCGCTGGTCTGCCGGTTCCCGACTTGACTGCTTTGCATGCTCGAACGTCGAGACTGCGACCCTGGTGGTCCCCGGCGCTCCCGCCGCTTGCCGATCGCGTGGCGAGGCGGAGACTCGAGGACCAGTTCGGGGAGGCGATCGGCTCGTGCGTCGATTCCTACGATCGCCAGCTCCAGGCCTGGGCCAGGTCGGAAGTCGAGCGCCTCGTGGAACAGTACGAGCTGGAGGCCGCGCCCATTCGTGAACAGGTCCGCCGAGTCGCAGCCGACGCGGATCGTTCCCTCACGGATCAGGATGGGCAACACCTGAAGGAGCTCGAAGCCGACCTTCGCGAACTGCGACGAACCGATCAAGCGGATTACGGCTCGACTCCTTCGCCTGCTCAAGGGGAAGAAACCCAGAGCCCATCGACCGTGACCCTCGATGCGAGGGTGGAGAGCTGACGGTGGTGAATCAGCGTCCCGGGGCCGGGGGTCATCCGATCCGGCTGCTGTCTTGAGACGGCCCTTGGTGCATCTTCTGCCAGCCAGGAACAAGCCGCCGACAACAGGTTGAATCCAATCCCAAGTTGACAACTCCTCGCCTGGTGTTAGACTTCAGACAAGGCGATGGGGTTCGCCCGCAACCGCGACTGCTCATGATTACCGTGAGCCGTTGCTAATGACCCCTACGGAGCAAGAGCTTCCGTGGGGTCGATCGCCCAGACGACCATGCCCCGCCGGAAGCGCAGCTTCCGCGCGGGGCTTTTTGTTGCCTCTGGCGGAGAGGTACCCATGAAACTGATCACTGTATCTCGGGAATACGGTGCCGGAGGCGCGGAGGTCGCCAGGCGACTGGCGGCAGACATCGGCTGGACCTTGCTCGACCGTGAATTGATGCACCAGGCGGCGGCAATCGAGCATGTTCCGGATGCGGAGCTCGAGTCGCTGGATGAGCAGTCGGTCGGTGTCGCCGACCGGTTCCGGCTGCACCCGCCGCACAACCGGTACATTCATGGCTTGAAAGAGGTCGTTGATCGGGCGGTGGCCCAGGGCAACGTGATCCTGGTCGGGCGTGGCACGAATCAACTGGTCGGCAACCGCGAGGATGCATTCCATCTTCGACTGGTCGCACCGCGCCCCTGGCGGGCGCAACGCATGGCTGAGCTCGAAGGCTGGAGCCAGGAACAGGCTTTGGCCCGCTGCGCCGAGGTGGACCGGATGCGCGAGCGTTTCAACCGCTACTTCTTCGGCGCGGCGGCCACGCTGCTGGTGCATTATGACCTGGTGCTCAATACCGGGCGAGTTCCGCTCGACAACGTGGTGGCTGGGGTCGCCGCTCTGGTGCGCCAGCAGTGGCCATCGGGCGAGGCCGATCCATCCACCGAGCGGCGGGTCATGACGTTGTCAGGCGAGCTGGGAGCCGGAGACTCCAGCCTGGCAGCGACTCTGGCCCAGCGGCTCAAGTTGTCGGTGTTCGACCGCGAGCTGCTCGCGCACGAGGCGCGGCGGCTGGGTGTCAGCCTGGCGGAGCTGGAGCGAGTCGACGAGCAGCCGGCCGGGATATTCCAGCGCTTTCGTCCGGGCAGCCTATACCAGCGGTGCTTCGAGACGCTGGCCCAGCTCATGAAGGAGCTTGCGGCCCAGGGAGACGCGCTCCTCGTCGGCCGCGGCGGTTGCCGGTTCCTGGAGGATGACCCTCGGGCGTTTCACGTCCGCCTGGTCGCGGACGCGAAGGTTCGTCTGCGCCGGGTGATGGAGCATCGCTGGCTGGCCGAAGATGCGGCGCGGGCGCTGATGGAACAGACCGACGTGCAACGAGGCCAGTTCTACCAGGGCTTCTTCGGCGTGGATTGGACGAACCCTCTGGGCTACCACGTGACGGTCAACACCGGCCGGTTGCGACCGCAGGGCGTGAACCTGATCGCCCTCATGGCGGAGCAGCACTGGGCTCGCGCGGGGCAAGCCTGAACCTGCGTCGTGGAAGCTGGAGGCGAATTGTCATGGAAATTGGCTGGGGGACCGCGACCGTCTGGATGGGGCTGGCACTGGTTGCCAGCTTCGTCTCCATTCGATTCAAGCTGAGCGTTGCCCTGGTCGAGATTCTCGTCGGCGCCGCGGCGGGGAACATCGCTCTCCTGCTCAACCAGAATCACGTATTCGGTCTGCACTGGAGCCTCGAGTCGAACGAATGGATCAAGTTCCTGGCGGGTTTCGGCAGCATCTTGCTCACCTTCATGGCCGGTGCGGAGATCGAGCCCAGCATCCTGCGCCGGTTCTTCAAGGAGAGTCTGTCCATCGGCGTCGCCAGCTTCGCCGCCCCGTTCATCGGGGCTATACTCTATGCCCGTTACATCAGCGGCTGGGACTGGTCCGCGGCGATGATCTGCGGCATCGCCCTCTCGACGACGTCCGTCGCCGTGGTCTACGCCGTCATGATCGAGACCGGCCTCAACGAGACCGATTTCGGCAAGTTGATCCTGGCTGCCTGCTTCATCACCGATCTGGGTACGGTCGTCGCGCTGGGCGCCTGCTTCGCAAACTACGATCGGAGCCTGCTGATCTTTGCCGTGGTCGCCGCCATCGTGCTCTGGTTCGCCCCGGGATTCGTGCGCTGGTTTTTTACCCGATTCTCGACCCACGTCAGCGAGCCGGGCGTGAAGATGGTCTTCTTCATCCTCTTTGGTCTGGGAGCGCTGGCCACGATGTCCAACAGCGAGGCGGTACTTCCCGCCTACATGGTCGGCCTGGCCCTGGCGGGCGTCTTTGCCCATCAGCGGGACACCATCCGCCGCCTGCGAACGACCGTCTTTGCCTTTCTCACGCCCTTCTACTTCCTCAACGCCGGGATGAAGGTCAACGCCGCCGCGCTCTGGAGCGGGCTGGGGCTCATCTTGATCCTGCTCGCGGTCAAGCTGGTCACCAAGATGGTCGGCGTGTGGCCGCTCACTCGAATGTTCCGGTTCGGGACGAGGGAGAGCTACTACACCACGCTGCTCATGTCGACGGGCCTGACCTTCGGCACGATCAGCGCGCTGTTCGGCTTGACCCACGGTTATACCGACGCGTCGGGCAAGCTTCACACCTACATCAACCAGGAGCAGTACTCCATCCTGGTGACGGTCGTGATCGCCAGCGCCATCGTGCCGACCTTGATCGCGCAGAAGTGGTTCAAGCCCGATCTCGAACCGGTGATTGCGCTCGATGTCGCACCATCCTCCCCGATGGGGCCGGTTCCCGGCGCGGATGGTGCCCCGGCCGGCGCGTCTCGACCGGCTTCGATTCGTGAAGAATGATCAAGTGTGGGCGACTACGAGTTTGCAGCTCGGGGCCGCAATCCAAGGAGCGAAGCGATGTTCACCAAGATCCTGGTTGCGATCGACGGCTCGCCCGCCAGCGAGAAGGCGCTGGCCGCGGCAGTCGATCTGGCGGCAAATTACCGGGCCGAGTTGACCGCGCTCGGGGTGGTGGAGGTTCCCGAGGTCGTCGGCATGATCGACGAGGTTGATGAGATCCGTCAGGGAACGGAAGCGTACCTGCGCCAGATCAACGAAGCGGCCGCGAACTACGCTCGCAGCCGGGGAGTGGTGCTGCGATCGGTCCTGGTGCGAGGGCACGCGGCCGAGGCGATTGTCAAGTACGCCGAGAGCGAGGGGGTAAACCTGATCGTCGTGGGCGAGCACGGGCATTCGCGGATTGCACGCTTCTTGCTGGGCAGCACCAGCGACCGGGTTAGCGAGCACAGCCCGTGCACCGTCATGATCGTGAAATGACGGTGATTGACGTTCGGGCGATCGAGGATCCAGGGAAGGAAAGGGGATGATCACGTGGAAAATTGGGGTAAGATTCTGGTGTTGTCGTTGGGCGGCGTGGCGGGCGTCAATTCCCGCTACTGGCTCGGTGTATGGATCAACCGCTGGGCCAGCTCGCAGTTCCCGTGGGCGACATTCTCCATCAATGTGTCGGGTGCGTTTGCCATCGGCTTCCTGACCGCGCTCCTGGCCCGGTGGTCGCCGCACTCGTATCTCCGGCTGCTGATCCTGGTCGGCTTTCTCGGCGGCTACACGACGTTCTCAACCTTTGCATTCGAATCGGTGACGCTCTGGCAACGCGGCGAATGGGTCTTCAGTCTGGCCAACATGGCCGGAAGCGTCCTGGCCGGCTGCGCGGCCGTTGTTCTGGGCGCGGCGCTGGCGCAAGGAATTGTTCAGCCCACTTGGAGTCGGTTGCTTCGGATGGGACAATACGCACCAGAGGAGTCGATCGAGGGATCGGGGGAGAGTCGGGTCGCGGATCAGCCGCATGTCCCTGGTCTCGGTCAATTCCTGACGTCGGAGGCCAACCTCGGAGAGATGGCCGATCGAATCAAAGGGTCGCGCGACGGTGAACATCCCACGGGAAGCCACACTCCTGAGGCTCTTTCTCAACGCCAACGATCGGCTGAGTGGCAAGGCCATTTACCGTCTGGTCGTCGAGACCGCCCGTGCCAATCATCTGGCCGGGGCCTCCGTCTTCCTGGTGGATTTCAGCTATGGAGCGCACAAGCGGATTCGCGACGCCAAGAGTGATTATCTCTCCTTCGACATCCCGGTGGTCGTGGAGGTCGTCGATTCGGGCGCGAACATCGGAAAGCTGCAAATCGCGCTCGAATCCATGATCGCCGAGGGTCTCGTGGTCACTCGTCCGGTCCAGGTCACGCACTATGCGGGGCAATCCATTCCGGGACCGGCGGCCAGAACGAGAGTGCAAGAAAAGGCCCCATCCACGACCGTCGCCAGCGGGAGCTCGAGCACGATGAAAATCGAAGGCGAAGCCCAGCGGGTCACCGTCTACATCGGGAACAGCGACACCTGGCATGGCCGCAACCTGGTCACGGCCATTGTCGAGAAGTGCCGGGAGCTGGGAATCGCGGGGGCAACGGCGACCGTGGGCGTCATGGGCTTCGGCAAGAACTCCCGCATCCACCGGGCACACCTGCTGGGCCTCTCGGAAGATCTGCCGGAGCGGATCGAGATCGTCGACCAGCGGGAACGGATCGAGGTGCTCCTGCCCGCGCTCGAGGAGCTGGTCCAGGGTGGGCTGATCGTGCTCGAGGACGTCCAGGTCATACGCTACCTCCATGATCCCAAGGGGTCGAAAACCTGAAGTTTCAGCGGGTCACTCGACTCACGTCTTCGGAATCCGGCGACTCGTCGTCGAGAGCCGAACCTTGGAAGAAAGGATCCTCTCAGCTTCCGAGGCCCTTCCAGAAGCCCGGCTACAGACGGAGGGTGATCGATCCTATAACCTGCTCTGATCCTCTCCACGTAGCAACTCGTCCGCTAATCTGGAGACGAGACAGGCTCTGTGACCCTTGAGGTCCACGAGCAATGCCCGGCTCCCGTCGTTGCCGATGCAGGCCAAGCTCCGGGCAATTTCCCTGATGATGTAGACGTCATCCTCGGCACGCAGGATCGACCTGAAGGCAGGAAGGGCTGCGGTGCTCTTCAATTCGCCGAGGAGCTGGATTGCCATCATGCGGGTTTCCCTGATCGGGTGGTCGAGCGCATGGAGCAACTTCACCTCATAAGAAAGGTCATCGTAATCTCGCATCCAGTAAGAGCAGTGGGGACAACTGTCGTCTCCTGGATTGATCTCGTTCCAGCAGCTCGGACAGTAAGCCGGCATTCTCGATGTTCCCTCTCAGCCATCCACTTGAGGTGTTCTCTCCGACGACGATCAACACCCGGTGGAATCGGGATAGCGACGCTCCAGATCGTCCAGGTAGCGATCGAGAAACCGCATACCGGCCAGGTGTGCTTTCGGGAAATGCTTGCCAGCCCAGCCCTCGATCGCTCGGAAGCCGCGCGGCCAGAGGACCACACCGCCGGAAATGATGATCGTCAGGTCGAAGGGACCGGGGGGCGGCGGGAGCATCCCGTTGATGATACCCGCGGTCAGCAGCAGGACACCAACCTCCGTGGGCAGCCGGTCGATCCTCCTCGCGGTTTCCGAGGCCTCTGGAGGTCGATCGATGAGAGGAGTACCGTCAGCCACCGTGTTATCCGAAGCTAATTGCAACGATGCGGGGGCCATGATGAGCTCCGATTCGATTGGCTGGCCTGTTGATGAGACACTCTGCTACGGAGCCTTCCTGACGACTGTATTAGCGCAGCGCGGTGCGGGGATAACGTCTCTCCATGTCAGCCACGAAGCGATCGAAGAACCTCCTGTACCCGCGCTGTGCCTTGGGTAATTTTCGACCGAGCCAGCGGTCGACGGCTCGGAAGCCGCGCGGCCAGAATACCAGGCCGCCGAGGACGACGAAGACCATGCCGATCGGCTCCGGCGGGATCAATTCCGAGATTCCCAGGGCCATCAGCAAGACGCCCATCTCCCTGGGAGGTTTCGTCAAACTCCCCTGGTTCTCATCGTGCCGCACCGGCCTCGCAGCTACCGAAGTTCCAGTCGGGGTCGATGAATCACGAGACGATTGAGAGAATGCGTGTCCCATGCCGAGATCCTTTACAGAGGCCTGTACCTGATTGCCGTCCAGCGTCGGCCCCACGGCCTGGCCGATGCGAGGTGAAACTACGATATGCTGTCAATCGATCGTTCCCCATTGCCTTACCTCCAAGCGACGGCAGAACCGACGATTTCTCGCTCATGAACCTCCGTTCCCTCGGTTGTTGGCCGGCAACCGGATCGAGACCGATTTGGCGATAACCGGCCCACCAAGCCCGGCGCGGGGAGCGATGCCCGGACCACGAGCCTGAGCATGGGAGGCCACTCGTCGATCATGCGGTTGAGGAGATCCTGAACCCGCAATCTCAGTCTGCTATTCATATGAAATTCCGGCCTCCACCGGCTCCTTGCGATCGCCTCGCAGGACTCCAGGCGACTCGTCTGCTGCGGGGATGAGGTGCTCGGGCTCGGAAGCGGGAGCCATTGGGGACCCATCGGAGCCGTAGATCGACATCATTCTCGGGAATCGACTTTCCATCATCTTCTCGAGATAGGCCGCCACATCCTTGGCGCGCCGTTGGCGCAGGACGCCTCGTGCGACGTCGCGCGCCTCGGCCCATGTCACGCCGCGGATGATTTGCTTGATGGCCGGGATCATTACCGGGCTCATACTCAGTTCGTCCACCCCCATCCCCAGCAAGATGATCGAGCAGATGGGGTCGGCCGCCATTTCACCACACAGGCTCACGGTCCGGTCCCGCCGGTGGCCGGCTCGGATGATCGTTCGCATCATGCGCAACACCGCAAGGTGGAGTGGTTCGTAGATGTGCGCGACCCGGGGGTTGGTGCGATCGGCGGCCAGGGTGTACTGGATCAGGTCGTTCGAGCCAATGCTCAGGAATTCCACCTCCGAGGCAAGGATGTCGGAGATCGTCGCGGCCGCGGGGGTTTCAATCATGCAACCGTAAGGCACCCGGTCGTCGAACGACATCCCTTCGTCACGGAGTTGTTGCTCGATCTGGCGGACGATGAGCATCGTCTCCTGGAACTCCGTCAAGCTCGTGATGAGCGGGAACATGATCCGGATCGGCCCGTGTCGAGAGGCGCGCAGCATCGCCCGGATCTGGCTGACGAAGAGGTCGCGGCGTTCCAGGAGCAGGCGAATTCCTCGGCATCCCAGCATGGGGTTGGCCTCCGCCGTCGACGAGGCCGACGGAGACTTGTCACAGCCCAGGTCAAAGGTCCGGAAAGTCACCCGCCGCGGCGCGACGGATCGGACGACGGCGGTGTAGAAATCGTACTGCTCCTCTTCGGAAGGGGGTTCGCCATGTGCCAGGAAGAAGTACTCGGTCCGGAGTAGGCCGACGCTTTCGGCCCCTTGTGCGAGCGCGTAGGGGACCTCTTCCAGCAAACCCACGTTCGCGCCAAGATGGATCACCCGCCCGTCCGGCGTGACCGCCGGCACGTCGCGCAATTCGGCCAGCTCGGTGCTGAACCGGTCGAAGATCTCGCGGCGCATTCGATACTCCTGAAGTGCCAGCGCCGAGGGGTTGACCAGGATGTACCCGTGGTTGGCATCGACGATCACGGTATCGCCGTCGCGAACGCGGCCGGAGAGTTGCGGGACGCCAGCCACCACGGGTACTCCCAGGGTGGAGGCCAAGAGCGCCGGGTGGGATGTCGGGCCGTTTTCGATCATGACCAGCGCCAGTAAGTTGCGGCGCTCCAGGGCGATGATATCCGCGGCGCCCAGGTGGTCGGCGATGAGCACGCCCGGATTGGAGAGGCAAGGGGCTTGCCTCGGCGCCTCTTTGCGGAGATGCCTCAGGAGGCGATCACCCAGTTCGGCGAAGTCTTCGGCGCGGGCGGCCAAACAGCCGTTTCCGAGCGCAGCAAAGCGCCCGGCGAACTCTTCGACTGTGGCGTGGACCGCGAGCTCAGCGGCCATGTGCTGGTCTTTAATCCGTCGCACGACCGGCTCGAAGAATTTCGGGTCGTCCAGCAATTGCCCATGCGCCGTGAAGATCGCGGCGGCCGAGTTTCCAATGGTGGCCTCCGCGCGCGAGGCGATCTCATCGAGCTCGCGCCGCGCCCGACGGCGAGCCAGATCGAAGCGTTGGATTTCAGCAGGCACGGACGGGGGAGAGATTTGCTGGCGACGGAAAAATTCACCTGCGGTCACCCAAATCACCGCCGGACCGTAGGCGATCCCTGGCGCGATCATCGTGCACGTGAACATCGTCCCCTCCTCCGGCCCAGCGGCGCAATCAATGGCCCAGAGATAGGCCATCTCCGCCTCCCTATCCGCGGGCGCGGAGATCCCCCTCTTCTCCCCGAGAGCGATGGTTCAAGCCATGAAAAAAACCCTCGGGGGAGCATGGCTCTCCCGAGGGTTGATGGCTTGAGAAAAACGAAGCCCCTACCCTCAAGGAGAACCTTGGTGGTAGGGGTCATTAGCCGCTGGACCGTAGTGTCCGGCTGCGATTTGAAGCGAACCCCATCGCCTATCAGAATTGTAGCATCGGCGCGACCAAGGTCAACCATGCTCAGGGGGCCGTGGTGCCAGAAGCGGGTGATAATCGAGTAGGTGGCGTGCCCCGTCGCCAAGTGCTTTCGGGTGTTCCTACTCGGTTCCTCTTCTTGCTCATGACGGCAGGCCGTGGTTGCTCCCAGCCTTTGCCGAGCCACTCGAAAATGAGGCTCGGAGGGTGGCTCGCCCGCCCGGAGATCTCATTCTGTCGTAGCCAGTTACGTGTGTCGCCCAAGGCCATTTCTCGGGCAGCTCACCTGGCGAGAACAGGGTAGCGACGGTCTAGATCCGATAAGATCCGATCGATAAACCGCACGCAGCGCTCTTGGAGAGAGGGAAACGACCTCAGCCACCGCTCTATCCAGCCTCGGAGCCTCTCTCAGGGTAAGCTGCGGCAAGAGTTCCCAGAATGAGGGAGGCAATGAAAACGCGGGTCATGACGGTACTCCTGGCAGAAACTCGGAATTCTGAACAATTATTTTGAGCGGATCTTGTCCGCCACCTGGGCCAGGGAGTTTCCGTCCCTTAGAGCCGCCAGCGCCTGTGGCGATTCCTGAAACCTCTCCAGGGCGTTGAAGAAGCCGTCCAGGATGTCGCCCTTCCTGGTTGGTACCAGAAAGACATGAGTGTGGGGGATGCGCCGTCCGCGGGCATAGAGGCAGACGAACTCCGGGGAGAAGGCATCCCGAAGTCGGTTGGCCACACGCTTGGCCATCCGGAACAGGCTGACGATCTCCTCTTCGCTCAGGTCGTGCCACCAGGGCACGTGCCGCTTGGATATCACCAGGCAGTGACCCTCGGTGAAGGGGTTGATGTCGAGCAGGCAAGAGGACAGCTCATCTTCCTCCACCACATGCGCCGGCGCCCGGCCCGCCACGATCTCGCAGAAGGCGCAGCCTTGACTCTCTAGGGACATGGAAGCTCCTCCCCTTCGAAACGCCTGATGAGTTCCTATCCGAGATTCCCCAGACGGATTCCGTCCGGCTGGTTCCGGTCGCTCGGATGGATTCAATTTTCAATTTGCTGTAATCGGACAAGGTGAGCAAGCATAATCCCCGATTGGTTCCGGGCTCATGGCCTGACACACCATCCGAGCCGATTCTAGAATTGCTGACCGTCACGGATTTTGGGGGGGTGTATACAGGTGTCCCGCAGTGTAGCAGGGCCGTTTGCCGCCTGAACAAAACCGTCGGCGGCTCGACCGAAGTGGGAGTAGATTCTTCACGATCGTGGATCGCAGGCTGACACACTCGTCACTCCAGATCAAAGGAACACCCCGCGAACAGCGGTGCATTATTGAGAGCGGACCGAACCCACGCCGGTGATGGGGCCTGGGCTGAGCACGGCCGCCAAGCCCTCGATCACATCGGTCGGCAGGGGCGCCAATCGAAGGTCTCTCAGAGTGTGGTTTACATCGTAGGGGACCCGTTTCAACAACATCTCAGAGCCATCATAGACGGCGTAGCAGGCCTCCCCCCCTCCGTCTCTGGCCAGCCCCACACTGCCAGGGTTGACCACCGTCTGCATTCCGAACGAGCGCATGCCTTGGATGTGGGTGTGTCCCAGCAGGATGAAGTCCTCCTCCAGCCCCTTGACCCGCTCCTCCCATTGGGCCATGGCGAGATACTCGAACATGTCGCCCTGGGGCGTTGCGTGGGCCATCCGGAAGTGCCTCCCTTGCCACTCGAACCAATCCAGGGTGGGCAGGCTGCACAGGAACTTGCGGTCCGATGTGTTGATCAATCCGTGGTGCCACGAGCGGGTGACGATCGAATAAGTGCGGGAGGATCTCATGCACCGGCAATCGGTAAAAAAGCCCAAGGCGTTGTCGTGGTTGCCGCGCACGCGATGCTCGGCGTGCTCGACAACCCAGCGCAGGCATTGAGCAGGGTGGGGGCCATAATCAACCACATCGCCGCAAAAGGCCACGTCGTCCCAGGAGCCCTCGGCGCCAATCACGGCCTCCAGGGCGGGCCAGTTGCCATGGATGTCGGAGAGGATTAGTAGCTTCATTGAGCGGCCATCCTGGGGAAGACCGATTTACCGGGATAGATGGAATGGAGGCCGAGCCCGCGTTCGATGCGCAAGAGCTGGTTGTACTTACACACCCGATCCGTCCTGCAGAGCGAACCGGTCTTGATCTGTCCGGCATTGGTCGCCACGGCGAAGTCGGCGATCGTGGTGTCCTCCGTCTCGCCCGAGCGATGGCTGATGACGGTGCCGTAGCCGGCCCGCCGGGCCATCGCCATCGTTTCCAGTGCCTCGGTCACCGTGCCGATCTGGTTCAGCTTGATGAGGATCGCGTTGGCGACCCCCTGAGCAATACCCTCCGCGAAGATCTTGGGATTGGTCACGAAGTTGTCGTCACCGACAAGTTGGACGCGGGTCCCGAGCGTCTTGGTGAGCAACTGCCAGCCGGCAGAGTCGTCTTCGGCCACGCCATCCTCCAGCGACACGATGGGATACTTGCTCACCCAATCCTCGTAAAACCGCACCATCTCCTCATGCGATTTGCGCGAGCCATCCGACTTGTGCAGGACATACTTTCCATCCTGGAAAAACTCGCTCGCCGCGGGGTCGAGCGCCAGCGCGACCTGCTCGCCCGGCGTGTAGCCGGCCTGCTCGATGGCCGTCAGGATGACCTCGATCGCCTCCGTGTTCGACTTCAGGCTGGGCGCAAAGCCCCCCTCGTCGCCCACGGCCGTGTTGTAACCTTTACCGGCGAGCACTTTCTTCAGTGCGTGAAAGGTCTCGGCGCCCATTCGCAGGGCTTCACGGAAATTGGGCGCACCCAGGGGCACGATCATGAACTCCTGAAAGTCCACGTTGTTGTCGGCGTGCCTGCCGCCATTGAGCACGTTCATCATCGGCACGGGGATCGTCGCGGCATCGACCCCGCCCAGGTACTGGTAGAGCGGCAGTCGTGCGGAAGCAGCGGCCGCCTTGGCCACCGCGATGGAAACGCCGAGGATGGCGTTGGCCCCCAGGCTCTCCTTGAAAGGCGTGCCGTCCTTGTCAATCATCATCCGATCGATGTCTCTCTGCTGGCGGGCATCCTCACCGCGCAAGAGCGGGGCCAGCACATGCTCGACGTTGCGGACCGCGTGCAGGACACCCTTGCCGCCAAAGCGGGCCTTGTCGCCGTCGCGCAGTTCGCGGGCCTCGCGGCTGCCCGTCGAGGCTCCGGAGGGGACGGCGGCCCGACCTGAACTGCCGTCATCGAGCAAGACCTCCACCTCGATCGTCGGGTTGCCGCGCGAGTCGAGGATTTCCAGAGCATGAATGTCCGTGATCCGGGCCATGAAGGATCTCCTCAGAGAAATGGTGCACGTGCCGAGTGGATCGATCGGATGCGTGCGGTATGCGGCCTGGGCAGGAAATAGAAAAACTCCTACCCCAAGGCCTGTAGACCCACGAGTAGGAGTTATCAACCCCGCGTACGAGGTGGTTCGGCAGTGGGCGAACTCCATCGCCCATTCTGTGGCGCGGTTGCCACAGTAATGATCTTATTCTGAATGGTCGATCGCCATCGGTCAAGGGCCTGTCGCTGGAGACCGAGCGGTCAGGCTGGAGCCCGGCCTGGACTGGAACCTCTGGCTCGGCCCCGCGCCGATGCGGCCCTGCAATTCGATCCTCAGCCCGCGCGGGGTCCACAAGCATTTCCCCGCGTGGCGTGATTACCGCGAATACGCCGGCGGCGGACATGCCGACATGGGGGCGCATCATTACGACATCGCGCAATGGTGCCTGGGCATGGACAGTTCCGGCCCGGTGGAGATCTTGCCGCCCCTGGTGCCGAACGCTCATCACGGTGTGACCTATCGCTACGCCAACGGCGTGGTCATGGTCCACGGCGGCCCCAGCGGCTGCACCTTCACCGGCCCGACGGCACGCTGCGCATCGACCGCGACCACCTCAGCAGCGACCCGGCCGCCATCGTCAAGGAGCCCCTGGGCGCGAAGGACGTCCACCTCGAGAAATCGCCGGGCCACCATCGCAACTGGCTCGACTGCATCCGCTCCCGCAATCGCCCCCTGGCCAACGTGGAGATCGGCGCCCGCTCGGTGGCCATTACCATCCTCGGCAACCTGGCCTACTGGAACGGCCGCCACCTGCGCTGGGACCCGGCCAGGTGGGAGTTCGTGGATGACCCGGAAGCCAACCGCTGGCTCGACCGCGAGCGCCGGGACCCGTGGCAGCTTCCGGCTGTCTGAGGGGCACCTGGCAACGCATGCCCGCTCGTGGATGCGGGGCGCCTACTCGGCCAGTTCCAGGGTCGTGACGCTGGCCTTCAGGCACGCCCGCAGCCAGATGATCTCGTCTTTACCTGTTAGCCCGGTGAGGCGGCCCAGCGCCAGCGCGGCGTCGATGGTCGGCAAGCGTGGTGTCTCGGCACTTCGCTGACGAATGATCTGCTCGGCAAGCCTTTGGGTGGAGCCGAGAGCCTCTTCCAGCAGCCCGAGAGTAAACGTCTTGGGATTGCCCCAGTCGAGGTCGCCTCCGGAGACCGTACCGGTCTTCGTCGCTTGGTCATAGACGAAGACGAACTGCTCGCCGAAGCGGTTCTCGAAGTAGCCGCAATATAGCCCCGGGTTGTCGGCGTTACGGACCTGCGGCGGCAGGTCGCACTGCGGGGTGTGGTTGTTGTGCGCGGCGAAGACGAGCCCGGCGCCGCCAGGGTTCTGTCCCTCCAGTTCCGCCATGGCTCTTGGTCCTTTCCGGGGGTTGGAGACGTCCACCGATGAGTTGAAGACGATACCACCAGCAGGGTAGGAGAAACAAGAGGTACCGAACAAGGTGGAAGGCGAGGACGCTGCACAATTCGAGAAGGCGAGGTTGCCATCCCCCTACGCCAAACCCACGCGCGCCAGAGGATCATTCACTCAGCTCTGCTCCCAAGGAAACATCGTTGCCCCGCGTGACCGGGCCTGGGCATCCTGAGCAGATTGGGACGTGCCGGGTTGAGAATTCCTAATTACTTGGTATTTGCCGTGTCGCAAGTATGCCACCTCTCTCGTATGAGAACGTGGATCACCATTTCTTCTCTTTTGAGGAGCTAACGGATGCCCGAAACCGTGGTTCACTTTCAGATCCGCATGCCACCAGACATACACGAACGATTGGCGAGCTGGGCGAAGGCTGACAAGGCTTCACTCAACCAACTGGTCGTCGACGTGCTGAAACAGGCTGTTGAGCACCGGGAAGCTCAACCCGTGGGCGCCGGCAATGGCCCGGCGCACCAGCATCGCTGAATCCGAAAGGGCCTCGTACCCCGATCGGGATCGAACCCTGGCACTCTGCGAGTGTTGGCCCCCCATTACCCGGCGTCAGCTCCACGCCTTTTCCAAGGTGGGGTGTTGACGCCGGGTGGGCAATCAGAACCCCCGGATGTCGATTGCCGGGTTCATTCCCTTGACCGTCGCCAGGAAGTCATAGAAGTCCTTGACGCCGTTCGCCATCCTCAACCTGCCGCCGCCATGACGAACCCGGACCGTCTTGCCGCCAAGTCCCCGCCCGATGGACTTGATGGTCGCGACATGGACCTTCTCGGTACCCCGCCGGCCCCGGAAGTTGATCCAGCCATCATCGGCCACAGCGACCTCGGTGGGCATCTTCGGCAGACGCACATAGAAGAGCCAGCCGAATGAAACAACCCGGCACCACCACTCGCCAGCACCCCGGCTTGGAACGCTCTTCTCGACATCTGGGGAAGGCCCATCAGGTTCACCGGCTTTCATGACCTGGCTGATGACCAACGCGAATCAACTTCGCCGTTGACCCTCATCTTCGCTCGTTGCCTGGCCCTGATCCATCCCTTCCTCAGTCCTGGAGCCGCTGGTTCATGGGGAAGGCGCCGGCGTCCGTGCAAAAACTTTCACGCCGGTGGAACGATTCTTGCTTGCCATGACTTGATAGACGTCTTGGCTACGAGCAGTTCTCAGGCTTCGCTTGATCGACACGAGCGTCGGCCGCACACGGATCACGACCCACAGGGTGCTGGCACCGGACGGGTAAATCGGGTAAAAGAGAGTGTCTGCGTTGGCAACTCAAGGGGCTCAACGTGTCTTGCGATGCCTGGCGCTCTGGAGGAATTCGCACGTGATGATTGACGCTCCCAGGCGAGCACTTCGGCTATTCAAGAACCGGCAAGCACTGATTCTACTGGTTGCGCTCCTGACCTTGATGCTCGCGCCCGGGATGATGGGGCGGCTGTTCCGTGCCCGCGAATTGTCCGACGGCCTGCCGGTCGGGTCGCCATCGCCGATCTCCGCTCATCTTCAGGCACCGCGGCTCGTTCATCTCGACCCGGGCAGCCGGCTCGAGGGCCAGTCCGCACCGCAGGGCTGGAGCCATCTGGTCATCAAATCGGTTCCGAACCTGGCCACGGGCGACCTCGATACGGTCTCGAGCCAGGCGTTCGAGACGGCCCGGCGGCTTCGCCCGGTGATCGTGGCCGACATCAGGCGCTCGGAGCCGGAGTTCGGATCGAGCTACTACCTGGCGCGAGTGGGGGTGGGGATCTGTGCTCCCGGCCAGGACGGCGTCAGCGATCGGGTGATCTCACCCACGTCGGTGGAAGGCACGCGCGGTTCGTGGAGGGCCAAACAGCGCATCATCCTGGCGGCGATGGCGTACGAGGTCTCACGCACCCACCTGGCCGCCGCAACCCCGACTTTTGCCCTGGTCCGGTCGCCCAACACCTTTCTCATCGAGGGATCACACCGCAAGGTCGAGTCATGTCAGGCCTTGCTGGTGGACCCGCGGAGCGGCAAGTTGCGGGTCATCGTCTGGCGCGATGACGCTCAGCACGATGCGGGAGAGCCAGCGGAATTGCCGGCTCGTCTCCTTTCGGCGCCCGTCTTCGACTGCCCGCAGGACGTCCACGCCACCCGGGTGCTGGGCACCCCCGTCGCCTGGTCGTTCGCCATCCGCGAGTTGCCGCCCGGCACCGATCTGACGCTCCCCGCCGATCTCGCCGGTCCCCTGAAGGCCACGGTCGAGGGCTCGGCCGATTCCGCTGCGCTCGAGCAGGCGCTCATCGAGCTCGTGCACGATCACGAGTGATCGTCGCGCCAGGCCAGGTCATCGGCCAGAAGGTTGTTGAGTTTTTCCCAGGCCCGCGGCAAAGGCATCATGGGCCGGCTGATTCAGGAAGACCGGCAACAGCAATGGCCCGGCGTCGCGCTGAGCAAGTCCAAGGCTTCACCTGAGTAAGGCAATGAAACAGCCGTGACCCTGATGAGTCATGGACTTTCCTTATTCCCCGGAGCTCTTTAGGATGAAAAACATCTCGCCGAACGAACTAACGGCTCGTGATCCCGCGGTGCCGGCAAGAGGAGCGATCATGGATTCCCCGAAGACACCGGCCTCGCCGAAGCAAGAGCAGACCCGCGAATCGTGTCTTCCCTCGTGCCCCGTCTGCGGAGGCAGGCTGATCGAGCAGCGTGGCAAGCTGATTTGCTCGCGGTGCCATACCATTTGCGAGACATGCTGCGAGGGCGGCCGGGGCTGATCGAGTCGAAGACCATAAGAGGATTTCCCGATGACAGGTAGTTCACTGGCCGGTTTCCTGCTGATCGTTAGTATGGTGGCCCAAACCCCCGAGCAGCCGGGTCGCTGGTCGACGATCCGATCCGCGGAGGGAGACTTCAGTGCCATGCTGCCGTCGCAGGCCAGCTCCAACACCCAGGATGTCTCGACACCGGCGGGAAAGGTCGAACAAGAAATCCATTTCTGTCGCTTGAGCGGGTCGCTCTTCACGGTTCAGCGGATCCGACTCGGCACCGCAGTACCACCGGGCCAGGCTGGCGCATGGCTGGCGGCGCAGAAGAAGACCTATTTTCAGAACGGAGCCAGGCCGGCGGGCGAGCGCAAGCTTCAGCGTGATGGGCTCTCCGGAGAAGAGTTCAGCTACGTTGCCCCGGCGCCCGGCGGCAAGGGCACCGTGACCAGCCGGACGCAACATTACCTCCGCGGCCGTGATTACTACACGGTGACCGTGATGTCGGCTCCCGATGGGCCGCTGCCCGCGGAGGCCGAACGATTTTTCGCCTCGTTCCACCTCGCCGAGCCGGCGGCGGCCGGACCCTTGGGCCCATCGCGGTCGCGTTCCGGCGCCGCACTCCCGCGATCGGGAGCCCGAGCGAAAATCGCCGACCGCACGCCCGAGGATGCCCTGCGGTCGTTCGTTTACGCAATGGCCGTCCGCGACGAGCCGACGCTCCGGGCGATCACCCTGCCGGTGGAGGGATTCGAGTGGCTCATGGCAGGTCGAGCGGCGCCCGCGAGCGTGATCAAAGAACTGGAAGAAAAACTGGCCCAGCAGACATTCCGCAGCCTGAAAGCCGGCGACAAGGTCACGCTGCCCCAAGGTGAGGACGTCGTGGTCAAGGCCGAAGATGTGGGGCCGGACCGAGCCCTGCTGCTCCCGGAAGGCGCTAGCCTACCTACGCGGTTGCGGAAGGTTGAGGGACACTGGAAGGTCGACCCCAGCGCGGTCATCGCCGGCTGCAAGGCCGCCGAGGCTGCGCGCAGGAACGCCGCGCAGAAGAACTCCGGAGGGGCGAGATGATCACCGCGGTCTGATCACTCCGCAAGCCGTCCGGACCGAACGGGCAACCGTTGCCTTGCAGCCGCGGGGATCGGCCCAGACCAGATCGCCAGCTCCGGCTCACCGCGTGCGAGGACGCAGCCTTGGGCTGCCCCCCGTTTCTTGGGCCACCTCAAATGGGAGATTACGCAGAGAATTTACATGCTAACAGGCTTACGGACTTTTGTACGTTGATTGATCCCTTTCTTGTCACAGGCCGCGCTGAACTCTTTCGGCGTCGCGTACTGCA
>JBEKTN010000064.1:0-26388 GCA_049516015.1 Isosphaeraceae bacterium
GACCCTTCGGACAAGGCGATTGGTCGTGCCCAGCCCCCCTCACCCCAACCCTCTCCCGCGAGGGGAGAGGGAGCCAGAAGTCCCTTTGGCCAAGAGTGTTATTGCTAATTCAACGGTATTGCCCCATGCCCCATGATCCTCGAATTCCCTGAGACTGCATTTTCTTACTCTCACCGGCCCTGTTGGCGGAGTAAGTTATATACGGAAAGAATCTTGCATACAGAGTGCGGCATGAGAGGGAGGAACCAGAGCAGGAGGGCCATGCGTCGGCCTGCTCAGGGTTTCACGTGAAATCGTTGCCGCGTGCCTGCTTCGGCTTGGTCTGCTCAGCGGCTCGCCAGAGCCTTGCGACTCGACTCCCGAGCCAGGCTCCGGCAGCCTTCAATGGATCCGTAAGATGGCAGAAGAGCGGTTAACTCAGATACCGACCAACTGGACGACGATCAGCAGCGCCCATGCCCCCGGCCCGGACAGCCAGAAGGCCATGAACGAGCTCGTGGGGCGGTATCATGACGCAGTCACCCGGTACATCCACTTGAAGGTGAGAGACAGACACCTCGCCGACGAGGTCTTGCAAGAATTCTGGACCAAGCTGCTTACCGGCAAATTGGCCGGCGCCGACAAGGACAAAGGGCGGTTTCGCGACTACCTGCGCACGGTCCTGCACCGTCTGATCATCGATCATTTTCGCAGCCGCAAGCTCCAACCGCTTCCTCCCGGCGACCTCCTCGATTCCACCACGCCCGACGAGGACTTCGATCGGGTCTGGCGAGATGCCGTGCTCAATCGGGTATGGTCCCGCCTCGAGACCTACCAGGCCGCGACTCCCAAGAATCGCTATGCCAGTGTTCTGCAACTGCGACGTGATTATCCCAAAGCTCCCATCGAAGAGATCGCCGAGCGGCTTACCAAGACAACCGGAACTTCGATGACACCTGATGCCTTCCGCAAAAACCTCCAAAGGGCCCGGGCCAAGTTCATCGACTTGCTTGTCCTCGAGCTGAGAGAAACCATCCACCCGACCAGCAATGAGGTTGTCGAGGCCGAGATCTACGACCTTGGGCTAGGTTACCTATATCGCCGGTACACGACTCTGGCCGATCGATGAAAACCTAGCATTGCAAGGCGTTTAGGCTTCTCAACACAGCATCGGAACGGTCCCTTGCTCGCCTGTTTGCACCGTCGAGAGCAGCGGCAAGCGATGAAAAATCGCCGGTCCCCTTGACCGCCCTGTTTCATCTTGTACATTTTAACGAGGGCGAAGTGCGCAGGGCTATCAAGTGGCCGCGTGCATTCAGCCATGACCTGGGAACACGTTGAGATTCAATTCTCGGATGGTACGCGCCCCGCGCGATGAGCATCAGAGAGGAGCGGCGATGCTGGTTCTCTCCCGCAAGAAGAACGAAAGCATCATTATCAACGACAACATCACGGTGACCGTGATCGAGATCCGGGGTGACAAGGTTCGTCTAGGCATCGAGGCCCCCAAGGATATCACAGTCCATCGCCGCGAGGTCTACGAAGCCATTCAGAACCAGGCTCGCTCTCTCGATTCGGGAACCAAGGTTCCAGCACCGGATGTTTGAGGTCGCTGGTCCCTGCCCCGTTGAACAATCTTGTCATGATGCACCTGCTGGGTCGATTTCCGATCGAACTTGTGCACCTATGCATTGCGTCAGTCCGTTACCGTACGGTTCGCCCCGATGACTTGCGGGTATGTCCTCTTGAGCAGGCGGACAAATTCCCGCATCCAGGGGCCATTGTCTGGCCAGCCGCGTACGGTCACGAGGGTCCCGTCCACGACCACGTCACGATTCACGAACACGCCGCCGCCAGCGCGAACGTCGGGTTCGAGGTCAGGGTAGCAGGTCAGGGTTCTTCCCTTCGCCAGTCCCGTGGCCAGGACCAGTAAAGGCCCATGGCAGTTGGCGGCGATCGGCTTTCCGGTCTCCAGGAAGTGGCGAACCACGGCAACCGCCGCGGGCCGGTTTCTCAAGTATTCCGGTGCTCTTCCACCTGGGAGCACGAGACCGTCATACTGATCGGGCTTCACCTCGTCCAGCCCGAGATCGGCTTCCACGCGATAGCCGGGTTTCTCGGTGTAAGTGTCGAAACCCGGCACGAAGTCGTGAACCACCGAAAGGAAAGCCCTCTTCTTGAGAGCCGCGATCCGAACTTCCCAGCCCTCTTCTTCGAGGCGGTACTTGGCGTAGTAGATCTCCTGCGCCTCTCCAGCATCACCGGTCAGCAAGAGGATCTTGAGCATGGAGAACCACTCCGGCGACGACCTTCCCCTATGAAATGCGTTTTCGCGCTACCTTAACGCGTTCCCCGTCGGGTTTCAACAGTCTGGCGTTTTTCCCAGCGAGCTGGCGGCCTACTCCCTTGGGAGGCTCGACCGATCACTTGACCCCGCCAGTCCGATGCGATTACATTAATTCGAGTTCGAACCGCATGGCCCCGTCGTCTAGCCTGGCTCAGGACACATGCCTTTCACGCATGCAACACGGGTTCGAATCCCGTCGGGGTCACTTACCAATCGATCGCCTTGCGCCCCAACGTCCCGCCCTGATCATTGAGGCGGACGTCCACTCCAGCTCGGAATTCTGCTGCCACCTCAGTTCGGTCCCAGGGGTGGTCAAGATCGCTTTCGCCCCGGTCAAGTCGGACCCGGTTCGGCGCCCAGGGCGTGCAGGTGCGTCGCCACGCAGGCGGCGAGGATGGGCAGGTTGTATCCCCCCTCGAGCACGCTGAGGATCCGGCCCTGCGAGTGAGTTTCGGCCACTGCGACGATTTCCCTGGTGATCGTCTCAAAATCTTCGACCTCCAGTCCCAAGTCTCCCACAGGGTCCTCGGCGTGGGCGTCGAATCCTGCGCTGATCAGGACGAGTTCGGGCTTGATGCGGTCGGCGAGGGAATGCAGGCCGGCTCGGAACGACGCATGATACTCGGATTGCGGTGTGCCGTGGGCCAGGGGGATGTTCAGGGTGTGGCCAAGTCCCGCTCCAGTACCTGTTTCGTTCTTCGCCCCAGTTCCGGGATAGAACGGGAAGCGATGGATGGAGAGGAACCCAACCCGTTCGCTGTCGTAGAAGAACTCCTGGGTGCCGTTGCCGTGGTGCACGTCGAAATCGACGATCAGAACGCGGTTGAGCCCGAACCGGGCGAGTGCCTCCGCGGCCGCCAGCGAAACGTTGGCGAAGATGCAAAACCCCATGCCATCGCCACGGAGGGCATGATGCCCCGGAGGACGGACCAGGCACAGAGCCCGCCGATCGCGGCCGCTCATCACATCCGAGACCGCCTCGATGGCCGCGCCGGCCGCCAGCCGGGCCGCGACCATCGAATGCGGGAAAACCCATGTATCGGGATCGATAGATCCGCCACCCCGCGCCTCGAACTGTTCGAGCCCGCGGATGTAGCCGGATTCATGAACCCTCAAGAGATCCTCGTTGGTTGCTTCGCGCACGCGTCCCGAGGGACAGGCGTTGAGATACCCGGATCGCTCCAGGTGCCCCAGGATCGCCGTCAGCCGCTCGGGGCGCTCGGGGTGCTGTCCCGGTACGCGATGTTCGATCATTCGCCGATCCGTGTACAGGGTGACGGCCATGACTTCTCCTGATCGCCTCGCACTGGCTGGAATGATGGGTGCTGCTGCTACGATTCATGAATCATAACAAAATCAGAGCCGAGCCGGGTAAGTCCCGTGCACCTGAAGGTTGTGGTGGTCTCTGCCACGCTCTCTCCCACAAGTCAATGTCGTTTCACGTGAAACGGCCTGAATGTGGGAGACCACCCGGTCGGCGCTCGTTTGCCCGCGACCGGCGGCTTCTGTAGAATCACCGGGCATGGCCCCAGCACGCAACAACGCTGCGCGTTCCGACCTCTTTTCGCGCGAGGTTCTCATCGTCGGATTGCTGACGATGGCGGGAGCCGTCCTGAGGTTCTGGGGGTTGCCGCGGCTGGGTCTGGCACATTTCGACGAGGGCATCTACGCCATCGCCGGGCTCTGGTCGGTGTCGCCCAGGGGCCTGGCAAGCCTGGATCCGACGTTGATTCCCTACGCTCCGCCCGGTTTTCCGTTCCTGGTAGGCATCGCCTATCTTGGGCTGGGCGTCAGCGACCGCGCGGCGATTCTGGTCTCGATCTTGGCCGGGACACTGACGATCCCGGCGGCGGCCTGGCTGGCACGACGGACATTCGGGGCAGGGGCCGGCGCGACTGCCGCGGCACTCGTGGCGTTTTCGGGCTTTCACGTCGCCTGCTCCCGCGTGGCACTCACCGACGCCTCGTTTCTGCTCTGCTGGATTCTGGGACTCGTCTGCGGCCAGCGCTTCCTGGAACGGCCCAGGTTCTCCAGCGCGATCGCCCTGGGACTGAGCGTGGGCCTGGTACAGTGGTTCAAGTACAACGGCTGGCTGCTCGGGGTGTTCGTGGTCCTGGCGGCGGCCTTGGGAATGCTGGTGAACCCGAATGAACGCCATCGACCAAGAATCCGGGCTGTCTGGGGGTTTGGTCTGCTCGCCGCGCTCGTTGCCGGCGCGGTCTACTGGCCCTGGTTCACCTTCGTCGCATCGCACGGGGGATACGCCGGATTGCTGAAGCATCACCAAAGCTACATGGGAGGCTTGAGCTCGTGGCTGCCCCATCTGCGGCTCCAGCTCGATCAGATGGCGGCACTCTCGGGCGGGCCCGCCTGGAACGTGACGGAATACCTGGCCGCGGTTCTCTGCTGCAATCTGGTGCTTCTTCCACCGGGAAAACCGAACCGCTATCGGGCCTCGCTCCTGCTGCTGGCGATCTTCGCTCTCGTTGTCCTGCTCTTTCCTTACCTATACTGGTGGCTCGGAGCCGCCTGGGTCCTCGATCCCCGGCAGCGGCGGAGCCCGGGCAATCGGTTGCTGGCGGCGGCCTGGCTTGGCCTGTCAATCCTGACCCCGTGTTACCATCCGTATGCGCGGCTCTGGCTGCCGCTCCATTTCTTGGGCTGGATCATGACGGCCAACCTCATCAATGAGCGATTTCCAACCCCGCACCAGAAGCCCGGCACGCTTCCTTCCGCTCTCGAGACTGGAAATGTTTTCGGAATCAATATGTGGGAGTGCATCGCGTGCGGTATTGCGATGCTGGCGATCGAGTTCCTGGGCCCCGACATGTTTCGCTCGCCGGCCTTGGGGCCCGGTGAATTACCCGGGCCGCTGGCACCCTCGGACTTGCTGAGGAACGGAGTCGGGAAGGCAGTTGCCGATCTGCCGGCCGGCACTCCGGGATTGCGTCTGCTGGCTCGCCCTCCGGTCACGTTCTACGTGGGCGGCCGGGTGCCGGTGCAGGTGGAACCCGACCTGACGCGGCTGCTCGCGCCTGGGAACCCCCGGCTCTGGGCCCTGGTCGACCTGGCCCAGTTGCGCCAGGAAGGGGACCCGAAGACAGCGTCGGCGACGCTCCTTGGCCGCTGGGAGCTCGTCCGCGAATACCCGACACAACTGAGCCTTCCGGCCCTGCTGGATATCGATCCGGGTGCTGCCCGGGCCGGCAGGTCGGAGTCGATCAATGCCCCGCTCTGGCTGCTTCGCCCCATAACCGCAGGACCTGCGTGATGAACCCGAACCCGCAAGCCCCCGTTTCGCTCTGGCCCGATCGACGGGCCCTCGGTCCAATCACCGACCTGTACCAGCTCACGATGATGGCCGGATACCTCGCCTGGGGCATGGCGGGGAAGCGGGCCACGTTCGAGCTCTTCGTCCGGAGGATGCCCCCACATCGCGCCTACCTTGTCTTCGCCGGGCTCGAACAGGCGATCGGTGATCTCCTCGCGCTGGCATTCTCGGCCGATCAGATCGAGGGAATTCGCCGCTTTCCCGCCTTCGCACATGCGGACCCCGCATTTTTCAGGATGCTGGGCTCGCTGCGCTTCGAGGGCGAAATCTGGACCGTTCCCGAAGGCACCATCGTTTTCCCGGGCGAGACGCTGCTGCGAGTGACGGCGCCGTTGCCCCAGGCCCAGTGGGTTGAGACCTTTCTCCTTGCCTCGCTTTCCTATCCGACGCTGGTGGCGTCGAAGGCAGCGCGCGCGGTGACCGCGGCCCGGGGTCGCACCCTGGTTGACTACGGGGCGCGTCGCGGCCACGGGCCGCACAGTGGTTTGCTCGCGGCGCGCGCTGCCTACATCGCCGGTTTCAACGGGACCAGCCACGTCGAGGCGGCCCGGCTGCTGAAGATCCCCGCGTCGGGGACGATGGCTCATTCGTGGGTCCAGTCGTTCGATTCCGAAGCGGAGGCTTTCACCGCCTACGCCCGTGCTTTCCCGGGCACGACGACACTGCTCATCGACACCTACGACACGCTCGAAGGTGCGCGCAAGGCCGCCGTCATCGATCCTCCGGTGCTGGCGGTCCGGATTGACAGCGGCGATCTGGAAAGCCTGGCCCGGCAAGTCCGGCAGATCCTCGATGAGTGCGATCGCAAGACCGTCAAGATCATGGCCACCGGCGACCTGGACGAGTACCAGATCGCCCAACTGCTCGCCGCGTCCGCTCCGATCGATGGATTCGGCGTCGGCACCGAGCTGATAACCTCGCGCGACGCCCCTGCGCTTTCCATGGTGTACAAGCTCGTCGAGCTCGATGGCGAGGGGAAAATCAAGCTCAGCCCGGGCAAGAAGACTTACCCGATGGCCAAGCAAGTCGATCGCCGGCGTGACGGCCAGGGGATCTTCCGCGGCGATGTGGTCATGCGCTCCGACGAGACGGCCGAAGGCGAACCCCTCCTGGTTCCCATCGTCCGCGCAGGCCGCCTCGTCAACGAGTTGCCGGCCCTGGAGACGATCCGGGCCCGCTGCGCCGATCAGCTTGCCGCTCTACCTGAGAAACTCAAGGATCTGAACGCCACGGCGAGTTACCCGATCAGTTACAGCGATCTCCTTGAGGCCGACGCCCACAGACTCATGGAGCAGGGAGGATGATCGCGCTCTCGAGGATTCCGAGCCGCCTTCTGTTCGGTAATGGACCGGACCGCTCTAACAGCGAATAAGAATTTCCGGCGGAGGGGGCACTCTGCGCGCTCCCAGAAGAGGCTCTGTGGAATTTGCCGATCCTGCGTGATGGCTTGACTTTGCCGAGCCACGGCGCGCAGCCGGCGGGCCTGGAGGCGCTCGCCTTCGGAAAGTTGTCAAGGTTCCTGCCCGGAGCTTGCGCCATGTCGATGGCGGCAGACGGTCTCGGATGGCGGGGGCGGGAGGCCACGGAGGCACGGACGCCGAACTTGTACTTTACACCCTTCCGCGGAATCCCTACGATCCGCCACGTTCAGCGGTTCCGTCGTCGTTCGGCCAAGAAAAAGTGTCGGGGAAGACCGATCTTGCCGACCGGACCGTAACGATTTCCGGATGCACCGCAGGAAGAGGAATTGCGATGGCCAGGATCATCAGCGTGGCCAATCAGAAGGGTGGCGTGGGGAAGACCACTTCGGCGATCAACATCGCAGCCGGATTGGCGAAGTCGGGGCGCACTGCGCTGGTGGTCGATATCGATCCCCAGTGCAACGCAACCAGCGGACTGGGGCTCGAACCGGCCCAGCGGCATCCTTTGCTTGCCGGCAAGGCGCTGGCCGAGAGTGTGGTCGAGACATCGCAGCCGCGACTGTTCGTATTGCCCGGTTCGCAGAGCCTGGCCGATGCGGACGCGCTCTCAGCCTCGAATCGTCAGCGCGCCTCGACCTTGCGCCAGCAGCTCGCTGGCGAGCTGAGCCACTTTCATTATGTCTTTGTGGATTGTCCCCCGTCGATCGGACAGCTCACCCGCGCGGCGCTCGGGGCATCGGGCGAGATCTACATTCCGATCCAGTGCGAGTACTTCGCGATGGAAGGGCTTTCCCAGATCATAGAGCTTGCCAGGCAGACCAAGGCAAGAGAGAACCATCGTTTGGAGATTGGGGGCATTGTCCTGACGATGTACGATCCGAGCCTGGAGTTGGCTAACGAAGTTGCGAGCGAGGTCCGACAGTATTTCGATGAGACGGTGTTCGAAACACTGATTCCGCGTGATGTCAGCATCAGCGAGGCGCCCAGCCACGGGCTGAGCGTGCTGGACTACGCCCCCCGGGCCCGCGGCGCCCGGGCCTATACGGAACTCGTCATGGAGGTCATCGACCGTGAATAAGCGACGCTTGGGACGCGGTTTGGAAGCCCTGCTGGGACGTGAGGAGGGGGGGTTGGAGCCCGGCTCGCTCGAGGGCTGCGAGCTGCTCCACGTCGCCGTCGATCAGATCGATCCCAACCCTTATCAGCCCCGCCGTAATTTCCCGGCGGCAGAGATTGCCTCCCTGGCGGATTCGCTGCGCCAGCACGGCATGCTCCAGCCGATCCTGGTGCGAGCCATCGGGGAGCGCTACCAGCTCATCGCCGGCGAGCGGCGGCTCCGGGCCAGCATCGAGGCCCAGCTCCACGAGATTCCCGCGCAGGTGATGGACCTGGACGACCAGCGCGTCTTCGAGCTGGCGATGGTCGAGAACTTGCAGCGCGAGGACCTCAATGCCGTCGAGAAGGCCACCGCCTTTCGCGAGTATCTCGGCCGTTACGGTGGAACCCAGGAGGAGCTCGCCGGGCGGTTGGGCCTGGACCGCTCGACCGTCTCTAACCTGATCCGGCTGCTGGAGCTGCCCGACGAGGTCCTGTGCGCCGTCCGCGACAGCGAGATCACCCCGGGCCACGCCCGCGCCTTGCTGGGGCTGCCCGACCCGGAGAGCCAGCGTGCCGCCTGTCGCCGAATCACCGCCGAGGACCTGTCGGTCCGCCAGACCGAGGCCCTCGTGGCCACCGGCATCCCCACCCCGGCTCGGCCTCGAATCCGTCGCGATCAGGCACACGCCCCTGAGCCCAGGTCGCCCCACCTGGTCGAGCTTGAACAGCATCTGCACCAGCGGTTCGGCACCGCCGTGCTGATCCGAGCCAAAACACCCGAGCGCGGGCAGATCATCATCGACTACAACTCGCAGGAAGAATTCGACCGCGTTACCTCGCTGATCCGCTAAACCGGCGACGATCATCATACGTCGTGAACGCGTTCGGCGAGGGTCTGCAGACCCCGCCGTTCGGCTGACCGTAGGTCTCCAGGCGACGCGCCGAGGGTGGGGGACTGGGAGACCTGCGGTCGCATAAGACGGGCGGGTCAGGAGACCCTGCCCGAACCAGGACGAGACCAGGATGTTCGGCGGGGGCACGCGGAGATGCGTGCCCCCCCCGCACGAGGTTTACTGCAAGCCTTCATGCCGCGGGTACGCCGGTCCAAACTGAAAGCGCACTTCCCCTTTCTGACCCACTGCCTGCAACTCGGAGAACCCGAGTAGCCGCAAATACGCCGAAGGAATCCTCTCCAGCAATCCCTCCTTTATTCTTAAGTTCATTGCTCACTGTGACTAAGCACTTATACACGGGATGAGCTCTTGGCGTTGGTACCCGGCTTGCTATAACCAACTCACTGCGAAACTCTCAATTCCTGCGAGAATCGTCTCCAGCCGCAAGTCCAACGAGAGATGCAACGATTGAGTGCTTGCTTGAACGTGCAAGGCCATGGCGGGCGTTCGCGATGCTGCGAGGCCCAAGCCCAGGAATGACTCCACCACTCGTAAAGCGAGGTGCCGCCCGATGCGTCCAATACCGCACGAAGGAACTGCGGAGGGAGGACTCTGTTGCTCCTTGCTTCGGCTCGTTCAAAGCGACCGGCAGATCCAGCAGTTACGCGAGGAACTGCGCAGCTTCAGCCACCGCTGCCGGAACCTGTTGAACGGCATGAAGATGAGCCTTTATTTCATGCGCCGCGGGGCCGAGCGCCCGCTGCCGCAATGGTGGGACGGGCTGGAGCTGAACTACCGGGGAATCGAGGAACTCCTCGATCAGTTGCAGGCGATTTACCGGCCCATCTCGTTGACGCTGGTTCGCGGTGCGTTCCGGTGCTTGGTCCAGGACCGCCAGCGGCTCTGGAGTGACTGGTTCGCGAGCGGTTGCGGCACCCTGGAGATCGTTCCTCCGGAGCAGGAGTCTGAGGGTGAATTCGACCCCATGTGCCTGACAATGGGTTTGGATGCCCTGGCCCGCTGGCGGGCTTCGGCCATTTCCGCCGGCCAGTCAGCCCGTGTCTCGTGGCGTACAGGGGATGGTCAATTCGAGGTGAGCTGGCACGAGTCAGGAGGAACGGCCCCCTCGCCGATCCGGCCGCCCGGGCAAGCCAGTCCGGGATCACCGTCCCTCTTGGCAGCCCACCAGCCGCTCGCCTTGCCACTCCTGGCTCGCGTCATGACGGCTCACCGCGGCATCATGGAATGGGGCGGGAAACCGGAGTTCCACGCTCTTCTGCGCTGGCCTTTGAACCAGTCGGATCGTCTCAAGACCCCGTCGTCTTGACGTCAACGACGTAGCGACACCGATGCCTTCGAGCGCTCGCTTCGCCATGAAGCCAGTGGGTTTGTCGCGCACACGCCTGCACATGACCCGCCCTTGACCGGGAAGCCTGGGTGCGCTTACGATGCGAGTGAATGAAGTCGCGGGGTGTAGCGCAGCCTGGTTAGCGCGCCTGCCTTGGGAGCAGGAGGTCACCAGTTCGAATCTGGTCACCCCGACTCACTGCGCGGATGGGCTTTCGAGCTCGTGCTGAAAGGGAAAGGCTGCTGGCCGGCGCTTCTTATCGGCCCTTTTTAGATGCCGCTGGTGACGCGAGAGGACAACGTCGAAAAGCGAGGCGATGGACGAGGACTTTCCACCGGAACACTACTTCCAGACCGCAACACAACGGATGCGGCAGGCGCGGTATCTCTATCGGGAAGGTTCCAGTTTCGCCCTCGCCATTTATGTCGGTGGTGTAGCCGTCGAGTCCCTGCTTCGCGCCTTCAAGGGTCGGCGCGACCCGACCTTCGACGAGAAGCACCATTTGCTTCGCCTGTTCGCGGCCAGCGGAATGTTGCGCGTTGACCGCGCCAAACTGCGGGCGAAGAATTGGTCGGATGCCCAAATCGACTTGCACCTGCGAACACTGCAAATCGCTGTAAACGAAATCTTCAGAATATGGGCCAACAACTACCGGTTCGCTTCGGAGGAACGTCTGCGCTCTCACTTGAAGAAGACCACGGGCTATCGGCGAATGAAAGGTGACTATCTGAAGGAGCGGGCCCGACAGTTCCTTAATTCGGCTCAGAAGCTCATTGACAAGGGGGTGGTGCAGTGGAAGGTCTGAAGACCCCGCTCCTGCGGAAACTGGAAAAGGTGCTGATCAAGCGGTTCCCTGCGCCAGCCACAGTCAAATTGGAAGACCACGACGGCATCATCGGAGTCATCACGTCCGCCGCGTTTGCTGGGATGGAAACCATAGACCGCCAAAGCCTGATCGGTAACGTCGTTGAAACCCACCTGGCTCCGAAAGAACGGCGTCAGGTGCAAGTGATCGTCGGAGTTACCCCGGATGAAGGGACCGGCTACTTGGCTGGTGACGAATGATGACCTGGAGTTGTCCAATCATTTCGGCAATGACTATTTCAGGCGAAGAGAAAGCCGATTGCGCGACCGAATTCGCGGACCCCGGTGTCGACAAGTTCAACAGTCATCCTGTCGGCCCGACTCACGCTAAGCCTCGCACACCAGGTGAGTCGCGACGGTCGCCCCTTCTTCTGGAGGGGTGCAGATGGGACCACCTACTTTCTGGCACCCGGGAAACCTGGGTGCCCGCTTTTTGCCCCCTTCGTCGCCTACGAAGTACGAATTCGACGAAATAAACGAACTATCCCCAGGGGTTACTTCTGTCCTCGGGGGGTTTCTTCGTTTATTTCGTTCCTTTCCTACTTCGTTCGCCTGGATCGCTGGCAAGCCACGGCTCAGCGAGGCGTCCCTTTCGTCCCCCCGCGGTCAGGGCAAGACCCGGCGGTTCCACGTGGAATGTGGGCAGGGCGAGGGGAGACGATCAACCGATGGCCAGGATCGGCACCACTTTCTGCTGTAATCCTCCCGTGACATGCACCTCGCCCGCCGCGTCAACGAACACGTTGATCTCGCTGCGCACGCCGAACTCGGCCTGGTAGATTCCGGGCTCGACCGAGAAACAGGTGCGGCGGAGAACCAGCCGCTGCTCGTGCGTCTCGAGGTTGTCCATGTTGGCCCCGTTGCCGTGGACTTCCTGGCCGATGTTGTGGCCGGTGCGGTGGATGAAGTATTCGCCGTAGCCGGCGTCGACGATCACCTTGCGGCAGGCGTCGTCCACTTCCCAGCCTTGCAGGGGCCGGCCGACGGCGTAGGCGGCACGAACGCACGCCACCGCGGCGTCGCGGGCCCGGGCGACAATGGCGAAGATGCGCTCGTAGGTCTCGGGGACGGTCTTGCCCGTGAACCCGACCCGGGTCAGGTCGCTGTAAACCGCGCGGGGCTTGTCGAGCTTGCACCACAGATCGATCAGCACGAATTCACCCGGCCCGATCACCCCGTCCTTGCCGGCAACTGGCTCGTAGTGCGGGTCGCCGCTGTGCGGGCCGACGCCGACGATCGGTGGGCTGTAGGTCGTCATTCCGTGGCGATGGAAGTGATCCATGATCGTCGCCTGGACCTCGGTCTCGCGGATTGTGCCGCCGGTGCGGATCCGCTCGGCGATCAAGCCCCAGGCGAGGTCGTAGGCCGTGGTCGTGCATTGCTCGGCCTCGCGGTGCATCCGCCACTGGTCGTCGTCCCAGGTCGCCTCGAATTGCTGGATCAGGTCTCCGGACGAGGCCAGGTCGATGCCGCAACCGCGAACAACCTCGAGGGTGCCAGCGTCCACTTTCGAGACGTAGGGGTTTGACACCCGGGGTGCGTATTCCATCGCGACCCGGCGCTTTGCGGCCACGAGCCTGGCAATACCTGCCTCCAGCTCTTGCCAGGTCAAGTACACGATCTTGCCGCCGGGCAGGTGGTCCAGTGCCGCGGTCTCGATCCGGTGAACCAGCTTGGTTGGCTCGCCCGTCGCGGGAATCATGTAGAGGAACCGCCGCGAGCCGGCCGGCTTCGTTTCCATGTCCAGCACCCGCCGGGCCAGGACGTTGCTGGCCCGGAAGTCGTAGAGCAACCAGCCATCGAGGCCGAATTCTCGCAAGCTTTGCTGGAGCGCGGCAAGATCGAACATTGCATGATTCCTCTGAGGGATTTCACTCGCAGTCCGGTTTGGTCGCGGCACCCGCCCGCTCAGAAGGGGCTCTCGTCAGCGACCAGGCGTCACCCTTGGCCCCGATCAAGGCAGTGGCCGGGGAGCCAGCAACCCGAGCGCTCCAGGCACGTCGAGCACGCGCAGCACGTTGAGGAAGATCGGTCCGTCGCGGTGCGAGGCCAGGGGATCGACGACCACGACTTCCGCCACGGCCGGGGCGCGAAGAGCGCGGCAACCGTCGTCCTCGCCCAGCGATAGGTATTCACCATGAATATACAGTCACAGTGACCGTTGATGATCTTGTGGTTGACGTAGCTCTCCAGGTCGCTCATGCCGCTGGTGGGCGCGGCACAGGCCACGCGGTCATCGGCCGCGCCATTCCAGAACGTCGCGGCGCCGCCTCCCGATGGCGCACAGTGTTGCCTTGTACCGCCCCCAGGGCCTCGCTTCAAGACGCGACCGGGGAGGACTGTCGATCCCGGTCAGCGTTCTCGCTGGGCTTTGCCCGTCATCGGCACGAACCGCACCGGCGCGATGACCTCGCGGGTGAAGCCTTTCTCGGTTCGCGTGATCCGCACAAGATCCTGGTCCCCGCGGCCCACCGGCGCCACGAGGCGGCCACCAACCTTGAGCTGATCCAGCAAGGGCCCGGGGATACGCTCCGGCGGCGCGGCGGTAAGCACGATGGCATCGAACGGAGCGCGCTCGGGCCAGCCCTCGTACCCGTCGCCGATTCGCGCGTGCACTGAGCGATAACCAAGCTCCCGAAGCAGACTCGCGGCGGCTCGGCCCAGCTCGGGAACAATCTCGATCGTATCGACCTCCCCGACGCATTCCGCCAGTACGGCCGCCTGATAGCCGGAGCCCGTGCCGATCTCCAGCACCCGCATCTCCTTCCTGGGCTCGATGAGCTGGGTCATCAGGGCCACGATATAGGGCTGCGAGATCGTCTGTCCCTGACCAATCGGCAGAGGATCATCTCGATATGCCAGATCACCCAGATGCGAGGGCACGAACCGATGCCTGGGCACCTTGCCCATCGCGCTCAGGACGGCCTGGCTGCGAATTCCCCTTTCCCGAAGCTGCCCCTCAACCATCTCGCGCCGGCGGGCGTCGTGGTTGGGTTCTTGCACGACCGCCTGAAACTCCGCCGGCATCGGCGATCGTGGATGACCTGTGACGCCGAGCGGCCCGAGCAGACCTTGAAGGAGCAGAAAACTCAAAGACTTGAGGTTTGCCATGATGCTGTCCCTCCGATCTTGCAGATCGAGGGAAACGATCACGATACAATCTGCCCAGTTCTCCAACCCTCATCTTACCACCAATGGTGCTAAAGCGGTTGACATTCCTGGCCTGAACGAGGGCGAAACTCGGGCCTGGCCTGGCGGGAATGCGGCTCGGCGGGAGCCTCGCCCTCGCAATTGTTATCGACTTGTTAGCGATCCTTAGACTGAGCCCGATGCCAAGAACGGCTTCTTGAGCCAAGACGCGAGCGTCGCGGCCTGCGTGATAGGACTGCGATACGACAAGGAGCCCAGGACAGTGGGCGTTGTCCCGCGCGATCCGGCGACGTGGTGCAACGGCCCCGCCGGCGTGGCCGCAGGCGTCGAAATGAAGAAATGACTGGATTGGTCGCTGGTCGAGGTGCTGGAACCGAACCGACCCGCCGCGATCGAGTGCGAGGCCGGGGAAGAGGCCTTCGCGTTATTGTTACCGGAGGATGACGGGGTGAAAGCAACATCGGCCCAGAAGTTCATCCCGTTGCCGTCCAAATAGGGGAAGGTGCCGGCGCGATTATAGACCCCATCACCTCCGGAGACGCTGTTGGACAGGGCTTGAAGCGGCCCGTTGGTGACCGCGGACGTGAAGAAGCTGCTGGTGATGCCGAAATAGCCCCCGCCCGTGGAGAACGAGGCGATGTAAACCGTGTTGGCAGAGATCGCCACCGGGCTTGAAATGTTGACCTGCTGCCAACCGTAGGCCGACTCATTCGTGAACGTGGCCATGGCCAGCAATGCCCCGGTCGAGGACCAAAGATGGCCGACGTGGAGACACCCATCCATCCACGTCTGCTTGTAGAATCGAACCCCCGTCACCTCGCCCGCCACGCTGGCGGTGAACTTGACACCCACCTCGTACGACCCGGAACTATAGTAGTTCTCCGGCGGGACGTAGGAGTTGCCCCAGATGCTATCGGCCGTCGCCGCAGTGCCGGTCGTCGTTGCGCTGGCCACGCTGCTGTAGGGCGAGTCAACGGTTCCAAGTGTCGCGAGGACACGGAAGTAGTAGGTCGTCCCGGCGGACAGGCCCGTCTGGTGGAAGGTCGTGGTGCTGCCGCTCGAGGTGCTCCAGACCTGAGTCCAGCCGGTGCTGCTGTTGAGGCTTTGCTGGACCAGGTAACCAGTGGCACCGCTCGAGCCGGTCCAGGTGAGATTGATCTGGGTCGAGGAGACCGCACTGGCTGCCAGGTTGGTCGGGGCAGCCGGTGCGACCGTGATTCCCGACTGAGTGCCGGTAATCTTGGTCGAGATGTCTGTCACCGTCACCGACTGAGTGCCGGCGGTTTCGAACGTGAGCGTGAAGGCATGCACCCCCTGATTAGCGGTCGTGAAGGGATAGTTCGCCGGCAGGCTGGCCGCTGTGTCGCTGCTCGTGAAGTGGACGGTGCCGGCGTAACCGGCCGCCACATTGCCGTAGGGGTCCTCCGCAGTGACCGTGAGAGTCTGCGCCACGCCCGCGGTCACGGTCGAGGGAAGGCCAGATAGGACGAACTGGCTGGCGGGGGCCGGGCTGACGGTGATCCCGGACGTGCCGGTGATGGCGGACGTCGTCGTATCCGTCGCGGTGATCGACTGGCTGCCGGCGGTCTTGAGCGTGAACGTGAACGTGAACGTGTGCTTTCCAGCGTCGGCCGCTGTGAAGGTGTAGTTCGCCGGCAGTACGGCCTGGGCATCGCTGCTGGTGAAGTGGATCGTGCCCAGGTAGCCGGCGTCCGTCGCCGTCCCGCTCGAGTTCTGGGCGGTGACCGTGAGGCTGAACTGCGTCCCCGCCGTCTCGGCGGTCGGCGCGGAAAGGACCAGCTTGTCGTACGAGGCCGTGGAGGTGCCAACAAGCGAGCCGACAATCAGGTTGGCTATCGGCGAGCCCATGCCGGTGACATAGTCGTAGCCGGTACCGGCCGAATAGTTCGGGGTGCCGGTGCTCGTGCCGCTGGTGATGTCGTGGAAGTCAGTCGGGTTTTTGTACAGGATGTTCATCACTTCCTGCGGGTTGGTGTAGTTGAGCGGCTTTCGGCCGCTCAGGGCGCGGCCCTGGTCGGCGATCGCCAGCAGCGCCGACCACTGCGGCGCCCCGGCGCTGGTGCCGCCAACCTGCCACCAGCCGCTCCCGCCCTCGTATGAGTCATAGACGGCGACGCCGGTTAACGGCGATGCGTCATAGGCGACGTCCGGGGTGCCTCGCGCCGACGACGTCTGCGTCACCACACCATTTTGGTATGACGGCTGCGACTCGTAGGCGCTGGGGCCCCCACCGCTGCTGCCGTAGCTGTCACCCCAGCCGACCTCACTCGACCAGACATTGCCCGCGCCGAGGGTCAGTTCCGTCCCGCCGACGGACAGAACGTTCGGCGAAACCGCCGGCCATATTGGGGGCGCGCCGGCGTCGCCCGAGGACGCCACGAACGCCACGCCGGGCTGGTCGAAATAGGAGCTGTAGTAACCCGTCGTCTCACCCGACCACTCGCCGCCGCCCCAGCTCATCGACACGACATTCGCATGGGACGCCGCGTAACTGACGGCGGTGAGCAGGTCGCTATCATAGGTGGAACTGGCCTCGACCAACATGATGCTCGCCCCGGGCGCCATGGCGTGCGCCCACTCCACGTCGAGCGACTCCTCCATCTCCCAACCGCCCGTCGAATCGCTGGCCGGATAACTCGTCCCGCCCGACTGGTTGACCTTGGTGAAACTCGGCGGATTCGGCAAGCCGTAGTACGCGTCGAACTTGGCCATGTCGCTGGTGCTGAATGCGGGGTTGGGGCTGCCATTGATCGAGCTATCCACGAAGGCGGGGTCGTCGTAGGCATCGACTATGGCGATCGTCTCGCCGCTGCCCGTGCCCGCGACGCCATTGAAAGTAATGTTGTTGAATCCATAGGCTTCCTGGAGTTCCGTAGGCGTGTACGGTGCGGAGGGCCCGCCGCTGGCAAAAGGCCTCGCCTGGAACGTCGTGTGGGCCGATAGCGACAGCGGCGCTGTGCTGAGCAGCGCGCGCGGTTCGAGTTCATCCATCCTCGGCTTCAAGCAACGCAGTGTAGAGGATCGGCAAGGGCGAGATCTGCGCGTTGTTCTCGAGCTCATCGGAGAATCTCCTGGATGGTGCAACGGTGGTGTGGCTTCAAGACGGCCTATTCAACGCGAGGACAGGCACATCTCAAGAAGGGCTGGTCCACCCAAGGACGAGGGCGCGACGGAATCGTCGGGATTCCTGCGAGCAGCCGGCTCAAATTGTTGTCTGGGTCACCGAAGGTTTGGCTGGCTGGGGGACAAGCCTCACAACAGCATTTGTCGACGCACTCGGCTCGCCCCGACCTCAGGCGCTGACAAGGCCCGAGCGTCGCTACGGATAGTCTCGCCCACGACCCCGGTCGCGCAAGGCCTTCGGGTCTCTCGCCGCTTGAGCAATGATGCGTTCTTCGGCGTCTTCCCCACGCGGGGTCGTTCGGACAAAGCAATTATAGGTTACTCCCGGAGAGGAACGAAATAAAGCCGCCTCGGCCGTTTTTTCGAAGACTCCGTCGCTCCGAGAACCAGCCTGTCCCCAAGCATCTAGGGATTGGAACATGCGGCCGTGGTGCCGTATCTTGATAGAAGTGAGTGTTCCGGGGATCTCGTCACCGGGCGCGGCACTCCGTGGCCTGCCGACCTCGAGTAACGGGCCCTGGCCAGTTATTGAAAGCAGAAAATTGGCAACTACCTCGCCCAGAAGCGTTCCATCAACACGCAAGAGACGGCGATGCTGGAATAACTTTGAGATACACTGACCCGGTCCGCGGCAGCGGTGGTCCTGGAGAGACGGCCCGGCGACGACATCGACGAGGAGGTCGACGAATGTGAATGGCGGAAGAGGACCTTCTGACGACGGCGGTCTCGATAGAGGGCGGAACGATTCGCCTGACGGCCGAGTGCTGGAGGCACATTAGAGAGCGCCATCCCGAGCTTTCCGGCTTGCGAGATGAGGTGATGCAGGCGGTTGCCGATCCCTCTCGAGTCCTGGACGGCAACGCCGGGGAGCGTCTGGCGATACGTGAGGTCGAACCCGGCAAGGTGATCGTGGTAGCCTACCAGGAAGGTGAGCCCGATGGTTTCGTCGCCACGGCGTTTCTGACCCGTAGAATCAAGCAACTGGAGCGGAGGACTCAGCGATGGCCCTGATCGAACCTCTTGAATACATCAAGCTGCTCCCCCTGGTGCGTCAGGCGCCCCAGCCCCTGAATACGTCCTACGACGTCGCTGGGGACGTCCTTTACGTGAGTTTTGGCCCGCCTCGACCGGCTACCGATTCGGACTTTTGGGACGACGACATCATCGTCCGGTACAACGGCGAGGAGATCATTGGCTACACCATTTTGCACGCCAGCAAGCGCGCGACGACCGCCACACCATGAGTGCCGATGACCGGCGAGTCATCAGCAAACGCAGACTCGGGGAAGGGCCGGGGACGGCCGGACTGGGACGGGATGGCGGGTCTTGATGGGTTTGCCGTAAGTGGCTTGTTTCGTCAGGACTTGACGGGCAAGGCCGGGCTGATTCGGGAAGTACCGGGGTGGGGACTCGAACCCCAGACCTGCGGATTAAGAGACCGTTGCTCGCGTTCCCGAAAGATGCTTGGGCAACGGGTTTAGCATCACCCCCCTCGGGCTGGGTAGCGCCACGGGTAGCAGTTGGCTCGAAAACGGGGGCCGGATCGGTCCCGGTCGCGGCCATAGATTCGGGGCCGGGGGCCTCGGGCTTCAAGCTCGGAAGCATCGACGCGGCGCGCTCGATGTCCACGGCGCGGGGGCGAGTATAGCGGCCGGTCAGTTCCAGGGTCGAATGCCGCATCATCCGTTGAACCACTCGGGGCGACACACCCGCGGCATCGGCCAGCGTGGCGCACTGGCAACGGAGCGAATGGAAGTCGAATACCAATCCGGCGGCATCGCAGTATGGGATACCGGCGGCGGCCAGGTCCACGCGAAGCATTTTCGCGCCCTTCTCGATGGGCAGGGGGAAGACCGGAGTGCCCGGGGCCAGCGGGGCAAGGAACGCGGCCAGCTCTTCCGCCAGGTCATCCGGCAAGGGCAGCGTGGCGGTCTTGGGCCGTTCTTCGCGTAGGCGGCGGCCACGGTCACGCCAGGGCCGTTCTGGAAGTCGAACGACTCGGGAACCAGACTGGCCAGCTCGGCGTAGCGCAGTCCCGAGGCGACGGCCAGGCGATAGCAGAGCGCTCGGGCCGGTCCAGTCATCCTCTGGAAGTCGGGGCCAGTCGCCGCGGCATCGATCAGCTTTCGCAGCTCATCCAGCGCCAGGGTCCGGCGGTCATGGCGGCGGTCTTCCTTGGCGTTGAACCCGGTCACGCCGCGCAAAGTGTTCTCTCGAGTGCGATGGGTTTCGTGAAGCCACTTCGCCAGCGCACGGATCGCGGCTCGATGGTGGTTGCACGTTGCAAGCGATCGGCCTTCCGCTCGTAGCGCGGCCAGGGCCGACTGAACCCGATCGGCGGCCAGATGGTTCAACCTGGCGGCCTTCACCCACTTCGTCAGAGCGGTGTCCGCTCGCTCGATGTTGGCTTTCGTCGGCTTGCCGGGCTCGATTTCCGCGAGCGTTGCTCCCATGACCAGCGCCACGACGCGGCGGGCTCGATCGGAGAACAGCTTGGAATGCTTGGCCGTTGTCCCCTTGGCCTGTAGGGACTCGATCCAGGCGGCCAGGTGATCGGCCAGGGGGCGGGCGGCATGGTCGCGGTACGCTTCGGCCTTGGGGTCGATGATCCCCTCTCGAAGCAGGGCCATGCGGTTTTCGATGTCGCGGGCGATCCGCTCTGTGACTTGCTTGTCGGTCGCGCCGGTCTTCTTGTGGCGCTTGCCGTCTTCGTCGTGATAGAAGATGACGTACTTGGATTTGCCGGCGGGCTTGAAGATACTAGCCATCGGTTCGTCTCCTGCTTGTACCAGGGGTCGAATCAAGGGGGCGGCCTCGTTGACGCGGGGCCGTTCCCCGACTCCCCCATCATGACGGAAAGATCGTGATGCGTCAATGGGTTGATGACGGTTACAGACGGATTCCGGCGGGTCCTTACGGTTTCTTGCGGACACGGCTCCCGTCCAAGTGTAAGATTGGGGTAGTTCGACCGGACGAAAATCGGACTTCGCGGGAGCATTCCACCGTGGCCACTCTGGGACATGTCACCGAGACTGCCGGCTCTTCACCGGAAGACGAACTCACCCCCGCTCCACCCGGGCTTTTCCGCTACCATGGCGGGGCCAATACGGTGCTGTGCGCCGGGGTGGCAACTGGCTTGTTGTTCGCCGGCCTGAATTGGCTCCCCGCGTGGGGCGGTTTCCTCGCGGGCGCCGTCCCCACCTTCCTCTTGACCGCACTTTCCCACACGCTCCGTGATGAGTGAGAACCCAGGGGGTCTAATCCGGTTCATCCGCGCCGTCCTCGGTCTTTTTGCCTCAACCACCATTCAAGGCGCCGTCTGCCTCTCCGTGGGGGGCGCCCTGGCCTATGTGGGAATTCTGGTAGGCTGCCCTCCCTCCCTCGCGCCTCTGTTGCTTCTCGCCGGGATGGCGGTCCCGCTGTGGCCATTACGCGTCTATTACTCGCCCGAACGAATCCTGGAAAGGACGTTCGCCAGGTGGGATCGATGGGTCGAGAAAGGTCAACTCTCTCGATCCAAATGCAAGCTCTGGAAGGAAGCGATGCAGCGATGGTACGCCAGCCAACTTCCTTCCTCCCTGGTTGCCCCGGAGGCAACCCAGGTTCCACCTCGCTTGGAAGACGAGGAATGAGCCCCCCGGCCGCTTCTCGGTCGTGTTTTCCACAGGTGAAACGGGTCATGGTCGGGCGGTCCCCCCGGGTCAGTTCGCCAGCGGCTCGTTGGCGAATCGCACGTCAGGGTTGCAGGTGCAAGCCATTCCCCGAGGGCGGCGGCAATCGGGGTCATGCTACACTTCCACTTCCTGGATGGTGCCAGGTCGGACCATGTGCGGGTTGCGGCGGGCCAGCTCGGCGGCCTTGGGGATGTAGCGGCCTTCCCCGATGTTGCGAGCGCGGCCCATCCCGGCAAGCCGGGGGCCCGGCGGAACAGGTTGCGGACTCTCTTCGGTCTCATGGTTTGTTCTCCGTCTGGATCGCTAGTCGTTCGGCCAGGGCGTAGGGGTCGGAGCGATCGGCGGCGGCCAGCGCGGCGCGGATCCGCTCGGGGTCGGGGCGGTCGATGTTGATGCCGGGGGTCGGATCGTCAAGGGCCGGTCCCCAGCGCTTCGCGGCCAGCTCGGGCCAAGTGAACAGGGCCGGGGCCTCGGTCTCCCCGAGCCGATCAGACCACCAGCGGTGCAGGTTCACCCCGGCTTGGGCGGCCTCGGTCCAATCCTTAAACGCTCCCGGCGGCCGGACTCGTCGCGCGGGGGCGGGCCAGACCGAGGCGGCCTTGTCGCCGGCCTCGTAGGCATCTGTCGCGATGAACCACGGGGCAGCGGCTAGCATTTCCGATCGCGTGGCCAGGTCGGGGCGGCTCGATGCCGAACCGAGGGTCACGACGGCGGCCCACCCCGGCAAGCCGGGGGCCCGGCGGAGTTCCTTACCGAGCAAGAGGGCATCGAATTCCCCCTCCACGATGACCAGCGGGCCGCCAGGCTCGATGACGGCGGCGTCGGGATAGACTCGCGGCCGGTCGCGGAACGCTTCGGCATACTTCGGTTCCCTCGCCTCGGGCTGGCGGATCTTTACCAGTGCCAGCCGGTCGCCATCGAACCACGGGATAACCACCCCTCGGGCTTGATAGCAGCGGTCCCCCTCCCGGGTCGGGATTGAGACGGTCTTGACCACCCCGAGGCGGGCGGCGCGGATCGTCTCATCGGCCAGACCGCGATTGTGGAGATAGGCCAGGGCCTCGGTCCCCTCGGGCATCCAGAGGCGGGCGGCGGCCTCGGTCACAAGGGCCAGAGCCCATCGGCCAGGGGCAAGCCGGACGATCGCTCTGGCGGCGGGCTGGTGGCCTCGGCGGGCTGGCGGGCGGTCGTGCTGGCGGGCGGTCGCGGCCGGGGGCTTTCTACCGAGGCGGTCACGATGCCGGACAGATCGGTCACGACGCGCACGGCCTCGGGGAATGCCACCCCGTTCAGCTTCATGACCAGCTTCGGCGCGTCGCCTTTCTCCCCGCACCCGAAGCATTTCCACCAGCGGCGGCCGGGCTCCACGCAAAACGACGGGTTGCGGTCTTCATGTAGCGGGCACTTCCACCAGAGGCGGCAGCCACCCTCCCCGCGCCGGCCAGGTGCCGGACCAAGCAGGGCGGTCGCGACTCGGGCAAGGTCGATCCGGTCGCGGATCGCGTTCCAGTCGATCCGGTCTCCCGGGGCGGTCATCTCGGTGAGTCTCCAAGGTGGGTAATATAGGCGATGTCGGAGTGTCAGAGTTTCGGAGTTCCTTAGGGGTTGGAAACTCTGACAACCTTGTCAGAGATGTCAGAGATAGGCGATCGTTTATCTCTGAAACTCTGACAAGCGGTTAGAATGGCTTGTCGGGGTCGGGGCCAGGCTCCATGTTCTCGGCGGGCAGCTTCCACCATTTCCGGTCGTCCAAGTCGTACTCAGCCACTCCCAAGGCATCACGCGCGGCGTAGAGAGTGCCAGGGGCGAATCCAGCCTGCTCGGCAGTCTTCCGTACATCCCTAACCCGGGTCGGGTTGGGGGTCAGTTGTGCGGCCAGCCACGTCTTGCACTCTTCCAGCTTCTCGGGGGCGGGGCCTCGTCTCTTGGGCATGGGATCGGGTTCCTTGGGCGGATCGAAGTCGTATTCGTTCCCAGCGGTCCCCATCGTGATACCCAGGGCGGGCGGCTTCACTATGGCGGTCTTGTCCACCCAGAGGCGGCGGCGGTCGGGCTGGCCTTCCGGGTCGGGCTGGGTCATCTTGATGACCACTCGGGCCTTCTCCACGATCCGCCGTCCCAGGGCTTCCTTGTTCGCCGAGAGATGGGTCAGACCCAGGACGGCCACCCCGGTCTTCTGGCACAGCTCCAGGATCGGGGCAAAGAACTCGCGGGCTTCGTCCGGTCTCGACAGATTGCGGCTCGTGGTCATCCCTACGGTGTCGATGATGGCCAAGGGCACGGCGGCGGCCTGGATGCGGTCTCCGATCGCGGCCAGAGTGTCGGGGTCATCCAGATCGAGCGAGCCGAACGGCTCGTCTGGAGACGATCCCAGGACCACGGCTTCATAGGGCAAATCAAAGTCGCTGGAGGCTTGAAGCATCTCGGCGAAGTTACGATCCCCCTGAACCCAGAGCGTTCGCGTACCCCGGGGGAGGGTAGCTTGCTGGCCATCGGGCCACGACTCTCCATGGTAGATGCGGCGGGCCAGGTCCAGGGCGAACCGGGTCTTGCCGACTCCAGGATCGGCCGCCACGGCGTTGAGCACGCCGAGAGCCAGCCACCCTTTCCACAGCCACGGCTGCGCGGAGACGATCCTTGCGACATCAGCCAGGGTCGCGAACAATGCGGTAGCCAAGGTCTCCGGGGCCGGTTTATTGGGGTCGATTCCCTCCAAGGCATCAACCAGCTCCCCGCGCTCGGGCCTGGCGGCCAGCATTGCCTGCCATGCGGCGTTTCGGGATTTCTTGTTCAAGCCGGCCAGGTGTTCGCCCATGCTCTTGAATGGCTCTGGCAGCGCGTCCAGTTCCCCGTTCACGTCAAGACCGTATAGCAGGCGGCGAAGCGTCCAGGCATCGGGCGGGCGGATGGTCATGGCTTCCCACCCCTCTCGATCCAGGCTCGAATCGTGGCGGCCTTCCACCGTGGCATCTTGCCGATCTTGATGTCGGGCCTGGGAACCTTGCCGGCGGATCGCATCCGTTCGACAAGTCGGCGGGAACAGGAGAGGAGCGCGGCCAGGTCATCGATGCCAAGCATCGGCTCGATGCCGGCGGGCAACGTTCGACCGGGCCGGGCCGGCGGGCCGGCTTGCCTGGCAGCGGGCGGCGGTTCCTCGGGCGGTCGCGGCGGGCTGGAACTCTTCAGGCGGATCGGGACGGAATCGGCCAGCGTGGGCCTCGGGCCGGGGGCATGACTCATCGGTCCACCTCCGGGCCGGCAGCCGTCCGGTGAGACTCTGGGGTGGCATCAAGCCAAGCCAGAATCCAAGCCCCTTTGTAGAGGGTTCGCTTCCCCTGGCGCGTGAAGCGTAGCAATCCGGCTCGCCTGGCGGCGGCCAGCGCTCTGGCGGTCAACCCAAGGGCCTGTCGCAACGCGCCGTCATCGTAGAGTGCCTCGGGCTCGATGCGAACGGGTTCGATCATGTCGCGTGTCTCCAAAGAGTGCAGGGACAACGCGAGCGATCGTAAGAGGCGACTTTCAGGTTGGTCGGGGTCGCGCGAGCACGATCGACCATTTTTCCGTGCACGTCAGAAATGATCGAGCATGATCGACCATTTGGTCAGGTATGATCGACCATTCGAGCGGGCATTCATCCCCGGGAGGCGCGGAATTGGCGGACTGATAGCTCGGGAATTGGGCGGCCGAAAGTGTCTTCAAGCCACGGACGCATTTCATCCCAACGGTACTCGTTCGGCTTCCCTTTCGTTCCGTGAACGAACGGTTTGGGCATACCCAGCTTTCGATAGTGTCGAAGCGCGGCGGCTGAACGATTAACCAATGCCGCGGCCTGATCCAGCGTCACGAGATCAGCCAGTCCAGTCGTTTTAGTCGGGGGTATATACTCCCCGTCCGACTCAGGATTCACGCCAGCGGAGCGGGCCAGACTAATCGTGGCTCCGTTCACTGAGGTTTCTCCGGCAAGCTCGTTGGGAGTTGGACCATTTTTCTCGGTATTGACGTCGGTAGCCGATGGGGCGTGGTGTGCAAGCTCTTCACGCCAAGGGGAAACACTGCGCCAGCTTTGCGAGCGGAAGAGGTCGTCTACCTCATCCGCACTTCTTGTGATGGGCGTTCGACGGCGATCATGCCGTTGATCAAGTTCCTTCCACATCGCATTTGTAAGACTTGAGTGGCCCTTGTTGATCTTCTGAGCATGCTTCTCGGTAAGTCGAGTTATGCTCGCCAGCTCTTCATCAGTTAATGAAAACCACCGCATTTCATTAAGGAACGCAGGGTCTAATCGTCGTTTCCCGTCGGCCAGATTGTTCGCGCTCCAGATATCTTTGAATGCATCAGTTCCTGCCATCCTGTTGAGCGCAGAGTCTAAGCATCCCATGATCATCGATCTGATCGCCCGCAAATGCGCAAACATCGGTATGCGTGACCCACGGTAACCCCGGTCCCAGTCCCGAGCAAACATTATCCTGCTGCGAAAGAGCCAAATCACTACTTGGCGTCTGTGGAACCTAGTAGCGGCCTCATGTCGGTTGCAATGGATGCCTCGCAATGAATCCAAGAGCATCGATGTGGCATGGAGTATGCCAAGCACTCGTTCGGGATGCACAGAAGGGAGCCGGTCCCGCAACGGTGCAATGTGGCGCCCGGATGTCTCAGACATTGATTTGTCCCCTTAGAGTGCCGTCAGGCGGGCGCGATGCTAAGGGGTCACCGCGCCCACCCTCGGGCCGTTTGCCGGGGTAATTACTCCCGGCTCTCCCCACTACTGTACTGTTCCCTTGTGCGGGAGTGAACGCCAGTTCTGACAGGATTCCAGGCGCCTGATAATGGCTCTTTCACGGCGCTTCGTCGTCACCCAGCAATCACCTGGCGGATCAAGTTCAGGGCTCCGCGACGGTGCCTTCGCTCTCCAAGCCAATCGAACGGCTTTCGCGGCCGATGATGGCGACTCATGCGGATGCTTCCAGGGGGTTGGGTTTTCCCGTTTAACAGGGAAAATAACAGGGAAACGATAGGACTGGGCTGATGAAAACAGCCGTTTTTTGGAGTGCTTCTGGGTTGACATCGGGACGTGCATCTGTTGCGCTTGTCTCCGTTGAGGCATGGTTGCCCCCTTACGGAGAGTTCGCATGGACGCGA
>JBEKTN010000065.1:0-26237 GCA_049516015.1 Isosphaeraceae bacterium
TTCGGGCCCCTGCAGCCCATACCTCAAGTCCTTCTCCACGTCCGGATGGTGACGATTCAGGCTGTCACTGTCAAAATGGGCGAACCAGGATGAGTGACACTCAAGTGACCGGGAATTGCTGCTTCGTCGGCTTTTCCACCCATGACCGCCTCAAGGCCGAGCAAATCCAGGCGGCCTCTGAACGTGGCTTCATCGACGTGATCATGCTCGCGTTCAGCCCCTTCCTGCCGAAGGACGACCCGATCAACCGCGCCCTCGACGCCGCCCACGAGAAGAACATCGGGCTGGTCTCGATGAAGCAGATGGCCGGCCACACGAAGGTCAAGGAAAACGTACCGGCGCTGCTGGAGCGAGGGCTCACCACGCACCAGGGGCTGCTCACCGCCATCTGGTCCGATCCGCGCATCTCCGCCACCTGCGTGACCATGACGAACACGGACCAGGTCAACCAGAACACCGATGCGGCCCGGAAATTCACACCCTTGAAAGAGGCCGACATCCACGCGCTGCGCGACGCCGTCCTGGCCGCTGGACCAATGATGTGCGCCGACTGCGACGGCCGTTGCGGCCGGGCCGCCGGCACCAACGCGCGCCTGGGCGACCTGGCCCGGTTCTTGACCTACCACGAGCACCACGGCTCGCGCCAGCAGGCACGCGAGGGCTACGCCGAGCTCACCGAGGAAGAGCGGAACTGGCGCGACGCCGATCTCGTGGCCGCCCGCGAAGCCTGCCCGAGCAAGCTCGACTTCGCCCAGCTTCTGCCCGAGGTCGATCGCCTGCTGGGCTGATCAATCCCCGCTGCCCTTGACGAAGCTTTTGGTGTTACGCTTCTTGAAAGTCGCCCCGAAGGGGCCGAACAATGCCAGCCCAGGGCAACGCCCTGGGAACTTGATCGGGTGATGAGAATAGCCACGCCCTGAAGGGGCACAACAGGTGTGCGGTCAAGAATCTTGTTTCGCCCTTTCAGGGCTGGGCGGATTCTCATTCGGATCGAATCCCCAGGGCGTTGCCCTGGGCTTTCCTGTTTCGGCCCCTTCGGGGCAGCAGAAAAGCGCAACACCAAAAGACGAAGCGACCGGTGCGGCGTTTTCTGTGACGCCCCACCGGTTGCTTTCGTTTTCAACGACAACCCTGCAGGCTCGGGTCCACTTGACCTGGAGCTTGCGCGCGATCGGGGTCAATTCCTCGTCTGGGCTCCGGCCGCGGTCTCCTGACGTGGGTCAAGGTTGCGGTTCGGGTTGGCGGCGGGAGTGGCTGGCGGGTAGGGATAAAATGGGGTCCGATCGAAGAAGTTCCTGGGGCGGAGGTCGAAGCCGCTCCACATCACGAGTGCCGAGCCTTCCCAGGCGTCGTCGCCGGGCCAGAGCTTGGGGGCGGAATCGGGCTTGCCGTCCTCGTCGCGGGGTTCATGGTGGGACGACGATGTGGCCCAGAGAACGATGTCGGCCGACTCGACTTCTTCCTCGTCCTTCACCATGTGGGCCAGGTTGGAGAAGATGTATTCGAGCGGCCGTTCGGGGTGCGAGCGGGTGACCCAGAAGTCGTGCTGGGTGAACTCTTCATTGTGCCTGGCCGACCCCATGCGAATGGGCATCAGGTCGTAGCCGATCGGCTTGCCGTTGGCGTTCTTCCGCTCGGTCTCGATCCGCACCATGGTGAATTCCTTGGCGTCCCAGTCGATGCCACCCTCGAAGCCGCGATTGAACGGTTCCTCGATGTCCTCGGCGGCCATGCTGGCCGGGTCTTCGATGTGCCGCATCACCATGGCCGAGTTCTTCTTGCCGTCGATCAGGTCGATGTCGATTCGCCAGTGGGCGTTGTGCATGTGGGACTCTTCGCGGTGCCCCGGCAGGTTCTGCCCGGTGGCGCCGACGCGGAAGCTGATCGTGCCGTCGTCATGAAAGCCATAAGAAATAATGTACATATAATTTGCAGCTTCGAGCGCTCCCCAGATCACCAGCTCTTTGCCCCGCCGCACGCCGTGGGCAAAGTCTTTCCACACCACGCCGCGGTCGCGAAATTCTCTGACCACGGTCGGGTAGGGGTCGCCCTGGAACGGGGGCATCAGGTTGCCGTTGGGACCCGCGTCTTCCTCACGCACCTGCGCCATGGGGAAGGAGAAGCCGGTGAGATCGAAGTAGCGGATGTCGCTGGACTGGTGGTAGGGAACGAAGAGCTCGGCGATGCGGGCGTCCGCGAGGATCCTGATCCAGTCCTCGCTCAGGTTTCGCTTGTACCAGGCCCCGGTGATGTACAGGCCTTTGTGCATGCCGCGGGCGAAGTGCACCTTCCAGGCCGTCCCTTTGCGCGGCTCCAGGCCGCCCGACTCGCCAACCAGGAACTCGGCCGTCACCTCCTGCGCAGGCGGATCGACGAGTGCCCGTCGGAAGAAGGGTTGCGCCAGCGCGGCGGGAGGAGCAAGCATCCAGGCCAGGAGCATGATGATCGCTCCGGGACGAACCACCGAAAAATCCATGCGAGCTTCCTTCGTCTCGGACAGGTCGGAATGACGATCCGCGGAGCACCTGAACATACGGGCGATGCTCGTCTACCGGGTGGGCCGGCGGGGCTTCGGGAACACCTCGGGAGCGGGCGTGGCGACTTCCCGCGTGGTCAGGTCGACGATTGGCCTGGGATAGCTCAGATCCCTGGTGCCGACCCTGTAGGTCAGGTGAATCACGCGATGGATCCTCGGGTCGCCCTTGACGGTGAACTGGCTGAATTGGGGGTTGACCGAGAGCTTGTCGCCGAACTTCTGGTAAAGCGCCTTGACCTGCTCGCTGCGCTCTTTCGCCAGGGCCTTGGCCTCCTCGTATTCCTCGTCCGAGAGGGCGGTGCGGAGGTGCTGGGCGGCCTCCAGATTGACGATCCGGCCCGCCCCCAGATCGACGGTCGCGAAGACGGTGATGTCGTCGAAGTAACGGTACGAAGTGACCAGGGCCAGCGGCCCGCGCCCCGCGGCCGGCGGTTTCGTCGTGGCTTTTTCGCTCTCCCCGGCTTTCGTTGTGTTCCCAGGAGACCCTTCGGGAGGCTCTGACTTCGCTTTCGGCTGCGCGGGTTGGGACGGACTTTCCGGCTCCTTGGTGGCCAGGAGCTCGACCCCGACGACGTACTCGCGGCGATCGACGTCGGGTTTGGCCGCTCCCTCGGTCTTCTTGCGGAGCTCGACCAGGCTTTCGCGGGCGATGTCAACGGCTTGCCTGGTCTGCTGCGCGGTCAGGCCCGGGCGCGGGCTGGGCGTCCCCTGCGCAGCCGCCCACGCTCCGACGCCGATCACCCCCAGCGCAGAGACGATCAGTGCGGACAGTCGTGGTCGGGAACTCATGCTCACCCTCCTGGGACCAAAAGTGCCGCCCCGCCCGGGAGAAGCCTCGGCGGGACGGACAGAAGATGCCGCTCGGCTTGCGGTCGATCAGGGCTCCTTGATGTCGAGATTGGCCTCCAGGACCTTGGCGATCCGGTGCTTGCTCTCCTCAAGGTGGGCCCGGGTCGTGTCGTCGAGGCTGGTGTTCCTGGTTTCCAGGACCATGCCGATCCGCCCGGCGATCTCCTTGAGATGCAGCCGCGCCAGCGCGCGGGCGTCGGCCGGGACCGACGAACTGCCGCCGCCGATGATCACGATGTAGCTGAACATGTCACTGTAAGGATTGGAACGATCGCCAAGAACCATGTTGCCCAGCCGGCGCAGGTACTCGCGCTGGAGGTTGCGGCGCACGGTCGAGAGGGCGAGTTTGGCGGCCTTCGGGTCCTTCTGGTCGGGCAGCTTGTCGAGGTCCGACCAGATCCCGTCGGTCAAGGAGCGGAAGACTTCCTCCATGCGGAGCGGATCGGTCCCGGGATTGGCTTGAAGCTGCTGATTCTGGATCCGGGCCAGAGTCCCTGCGCTCAGGCAGTGCCCCAGCACAATCTTCTGGATGCCCAGAATCCGCTCCAGCACCGAGATGTCGATGCCCGGCCCGTTAAAGCTGTCGTTGCCCCAGTGCGTCCACCGCTCCGCGCCCAGCCGCCGCAGCAAGGTCGGCGAAAACTGAAACGCCTGGTCGCTGAGGATGTTGTCGGCCAGGAACTTGAGGCACTCGCGCTGCTTGGCCCCGGACACCGGCACGATCGGGTCGCGGGCATCCTTGTCGGCCTTGTGGTCGCGCGCGACCGACTGACCGCCCACGTACTGCGCAGCCAGCGTGGCACCGTCACCGAACTGGCCGATCAGGATCCCGAACGCGCGCCGGGTCCTGGCCCACGAGTCGCCGTCCTTGACCACGCGGCCGTCCAGATCCTTGAGCAGCTCGCACGCCAGGGCAATCCGATCCTTGCCGAACTGACAGGGGTCCGCACCCAGGTCAAACCGGTTCACATAGGGATCGTCGTTGAGGAACGCGTCCTCGTCGGTCGCGTACACCAGGTCGTGCTCGGGAGCACGCGCGGCGATCTTCTTCAGCTCGGTCGCCTCGTCACCCTCGACCGGCTTGTAGGCGTACTCGATGGCCCAGTAATCATAGGGGCCAATGGTGGTCGAGTAGTAGTCGCCCTGCTTCTTTCCCTTGGGCGCGATGTTGATCGGGCTGTAGTCCATGACGCTGCCGACCAACCCCTTGGACCGGGTGATCGCGGTGTCGTTGAGCTGGTCCGCGGTCAGCATCGTGCTGCCCTTGAAGTTGTGCCGCAAGCCCAGCGAGTGGCCCACCTCGTGCATCACGATGTGCTTGATCGCCTGGCCGATGAACTCTTCGGGCAGCTCCGGCTTGGGCTCGGGCTTCTTCGCGGCCTTGTCCTTGTCCTTATCCTTATCCTTGTCCTTGTCCTTGTCCTTGTCGGTCTTGGGCGGCTCGGGCTTGGGCGTGTCGGCCAGGGCGATCGCGGCCAGACCGAAATCGTGCTGGAAACCCGTCTGGAACTGGCAGAAGCCCCGAGTTCCCCGCGCCAGGTTCTTGGCCAGTTGCCACTGGAGGTAGTTCTGATCGGCCGGGACGACCTCGGGGATCATCTGGCCGGAGGGCCGCTCGAGAGCGCCCAGGCCGAGCAGAGCCTTGGCGGCCGGCTGGCCAAAGCCCATCTTCGATGCCAGGATCGGGCTGATCACCTCGCCGAAGGCAAGCGGAGCGGCCTGGGGCTCGCCGCCCGCGGCGGTCGTGCTGCCGATCAGGAGGGCGTATGACTGTTTCCAGTATTTGATGAAGCTGGCATCAAAGATGACGTCGCCGTCGATCATCTCGCCGGTCATGGGATTGGCACGCAGGCACGACATGGCGAAGGCCGTCTCGTTGGTGACCCAGCGGAACGTGCAGTAATTTGTGTCTTCGGGATCGAAAACGTCACGCCCGTCCTCTTGCCAGCGGACGGCTATCGCGTTGCGGAAGCCGATCTTCTCGAACGCCTTGTTCCACTCGCTGATCCCCTCCTCGACGTAGGGACGATACTCCAGCGGCACGGTGTCCTCGACGTACCAGACGATCTGCTTCCTGGGTGGCGACAGCTTGGAGTGCGAGTCGGACTTCTCGAGCCGCCACCGATCGATGAACCGGACGAAGTTCGTGTCCGAATCGTTGATCCCGAAATCCTTGGTGGCGCTCAGGAAGTGGCCCACGCGATCGTCGGCGATCCGGGGCCGATAACCCATGTCCGGGGCCCTCATGATGCTGTAGTGGAGCACCATGGTGATACCCCGCGGATCCGACCCGTTGCCGCCGCGGCCGCTGCCCATCCGCCGGTATCCACCGGTGTAGGTTGCCTCCAGCTCGAGCTCCATGTTGTTGGGAAAGCCCTTCACCTTCGACCACTGGCTGCGGCTGCGATCGATCGAGCCCATGCCGATCTCGGCGAAGTCGGTCATGAAGACATCGGAAAGATCGATCAGCACGGCGCCGCCGCGCAGCGGATTGAGCGTGACGATCGGCAGTGCCATGAGCACCGAATCGGTGAAATTCTGCTTGACGGCCTTCTCGATCGGCGTGCCTGCGGGTGCCTTGTAATGGATGTTCCTCTGCACGATCTGGATGCGATCACCGACCCGGCGAAAGATCAGCACGCGGTCGTCGTCGCCGACGGGCATTCCCGCCTGGGCCATGCCGCGGGCGATGGTCACTGGCGTCAGCAACGGTTGGTTGAACTGATCGGGCCGGATCTCGGCGTAGAGGTGGTCACCCGTCTTGTAGAGCGTGAACAGGCCCTCGGTCTTCTCCGCCTGGCGAGTGACCTCGTTGAAGTCACGGAAGTTGTTCCCGGGGCCGCGGTGAGCCCCGGCGTTGCGGGCGGCCGCGACGACCTCCTCGAAATCGATGTTGACCGGCGGCTGAGGCTCTTGCCCCTTCGCCCGCGGGTCTGCCGCGAAGACGGCCGCGGCCAGCGCCGCGAACCACCCCAATTGCCTGATGCGACTCATGAAGCCCTCCCACAATCCTGCAAGCCCGGCTAGAGGCGGAAGATCCAAAATGTTTCCTTCCACCGGGCTTGATGCTCATCCGTAGGACGCAACAGGCGAACGCCTGGCAAGTCCTTTCCGTTGCCAAAGGATTTGCCCGCGAATCCATCGTGCCGAATGAATTCAGGGATTGCAAGCGAAGGCTTTGTCATTTGTGGGGATCATCCGGGTTCCGGTGTCGTTCCCGGTTTTTCCGGACGAACCGGCCAGGACCCGGCAGAAGGCCCTCGAGCAGCAATCCAGGCTCTGAGATCGAACGCGTGGGGGATGCCCGCGCAGACTGCGGATCGCGGCCGCCGAGGCGTCCTCGTAGAGAACTCTTGCCGCCGCGGGCTTTCTGGGTTTCATGGCCGGGTCCTATTCTCTGCTCGTCGCCGGACCGCGGGGGCGGTCACCAGTACTGGAAATCCCTGGTCGCCAGGACGTGGAGACCCAAGGCAAGGTTGGCGACGGAGTGACTGAGCACACATGCCGACAGAGACTTCGTCTGCCAGAGCAGCCAGGCCCAGAGCAGTCCGGTGAGCAGGGCGGGAAGCCATTCCGGGTGGGACAGGGCAAAGATGGCCGAGGTCACGCCCGCGGCCATGGGAGTCATCCGGCCGATAGGCACCTTCCAGAAATCCGGGTCGATCAGCCAGCGAACCAGGAACGATCGCCAGAAGAGCTCTTCGATCAGGGGAACCAGCAGCACCAGACCCGTCAACCGGATCGCGACGAACGGCCACCTCCAGTTCGCATCCAGGGTGGAGGGGTCGAAACCCGTTCGCTTTCCCAGGAAGCCGAGCGCGGGATACCAGCCCTCGAGACGGACCCAGAGCACGAAGACGACCAGGCCGACCAGCGTCGCCAGCAGCAATGTCGTGGCTGGCGGGATGGGCCGCAAATCCGACCAGGTGGACCGGAAACACCAGGCCACGAGTGCTACAACCAGCACCTTGGCCGCATAGGCCGGCGGATACCAGCCCTGGCCGGGCAAGTAACCTTCCAGGTTCGTCAGCACCAGAAACGTCAGCATGGGGACGACATAAGGCAGCATCTCTCGCGGCCCGGCTGCGGCCGTGCCCGCGACCTGGGTACTGGCGCCCGACTCTGGCACGTAAGGCTGGCTCGATTTCATGCCCGGGCCCTCGGCGGCGAGAGATGCAGATGTAAAAGCGGTTCGAAGTCGTCTGCCCGGTGGCCTCAATTCGGGTGCTCGAGCAGATGGTCGGCGGTTGCGATTGCGGCAAGATTCCTCGCTCACCATTTGTATTCGACGCGCGGTGCGGCCCGGTCTTCGACGACGACCGGTCGTGCGGCCGGCGGGCCGTTGCCCCGGCGCCCGGCAGGACGCGCCCGCCGGCCCCGCACGCTCTCGGGGAAAAGGCGCTCTTGGTCGAGGTGGCCGGCAGCGTTCAGTGGCATGGGCTGAAAGTCGGTCTCGAAGGCGAGCTCCGGGTGAGCCTCGACCTCGGCGGCAAAGGGTTGCGTGACCCATAAAGTGGTCAGCTCCAGTGTATTGGGCACCACAACCAGGCGGGCCTGGTCGGGCTCGATCCGCCAGCAGGTCTGAAGGCAGGCGGAGATCACGTCCCGGTCGGTCGGCAGCGAGAGCGGCACTCGCGCCCGGGTCAGGAAGTTACTGGTCAGGCTGTTGACTCGCATCGGCACCGGATCGATCGCCTGGACCAGTCGATCCGTGGTCAGGTCGGCCAGGCCAATGCCCAGAGCGTTTCCTCGGGTCTCGACAGACAGGTCGAGCACGGCCAGCCGGGTGATCACCGGACGCGGGAGATCGGGCATCGTTTCCACCCTTTGCCGGCCAATCACGTTGGGGTCCAGCCCGGTCCCGCTGTAATTCTTCCCCAGCTCTCCCACGATCAGCACGTCGATCTGGTCAAAAGGCAGTCGCCCCATCAGCTCGCGCGCCTCGTCGAGCAGCCGGGGCTCGACCTCCAGCAGCTCTTCAGGCTCGACGGCGACGATCCGCGCTGTGTGCTCGAAGGCGTTCTCGAGGATCGCGATTCCCAGCGCGACCGGGGTTCGCTCAAGGAGCAAGGCACCGACTTCGGGGAGCATCTTCTTCAGACCGGGCAAGCCGAGCTTGTGGACCTGAGCGGCTCCCTCACGCTTGCCCAGACCGATGGTCAGCATCTTGAGCAGGCCGCTTTCGTACGACCCCGTGAATGAGGTATGCGGCTTGACCCGGTTCAAGAGGATGATGCCGTCGGCGTCGAAGGCGTTCTGGTCGAAGTGGATGGGCAGTCCGAACGAATTGGTTCCGAGGACCACGGTTTCCATCTCGCAGCGGACCGGACAGCCTGCCGACGACTCGTCCACTCCCATTTCGGCCAGAAGCGCGCGCTGGCCCTCGGGCGTGCCGCCGCCATGGGAGCCCATGGCCGCGACCACGAACGGCTGAAACCCGAGGCTGCCGACGGCATGGGCGGCGGCGCGAACAATCCGCGGCAGGCCGGCGATGCCCCGGCTGCCCACGGTGATGGCGACCCGCCCGCCGGCGAGCACCCGACTCGCCAGATGGCTGGTCCGGATCGCGCGGGTTACGAGGGCGGCCGCATCATCGACCTCGGGCTGATCGAACTGGCGGCGGACACGAGCAATTGGTGGCAGATTCATCGCTGCTGGACCAGAGACCATCGGGGGTGCGGCTGATCGCAAGACGGATCTTCGAAACTTGCCGGCCTGGTTCGCAATAGTCAGCCTTGCCCTCAAGATTGATGACACCGTCGAACAACCACTATACCGTCTTTCCCGCGAAGCACCAAAGCCCCTGGCGACCGCATGTGCGGTCGTCGGGGCCGGTCGACTGTTCGGATTGGCCGGGCCAGGAGACGGCGGGTCCGATTCCCGGATGCGTCGCTGATCTCCCTGGCTCGCTGGATCCCAGGCGGCTCAGGCGGCCTGGCGGTTCCTGCGGACATGCCGGACCAGAGCCACGGCGCCGATCATCCCTGCCCATGCCAGCGCGGTTGCGGGCTCCGGAACGGGGACCTGCTGGATCACACCCCCTTGGGCCGAGTAGGCCGTGGGATAGACGATCTGGGGATCGGCGTTCTGAAGGCTTACCGGCTGGGTCGTGTAGGGCTGGGTGGTGAGCACGACGATGGTCGCGCTGTTGGCACCCGCTTGCAGCGGGCCGGTGTTCGAGGCTGCGTCGAGGTACTGGAACGTCAGGGCCCCGGTCTTGCTTCCGGGCATCCAGGCCACCGACGTGGGCGCCTGGATCACGCTGCCCGGGGCTGCCTGGGGAAGGTTGATGCCGCCAACCTGGCCGTCATTGACGACGTAGACCGATGAGGGGGTACCGCCGGTGGTGAAACTGGCTGGCGTCGGTGTGCTGTTGAAGGACAGCGAGGCGCTGTTGACCGAGGTCGGCTGGCCGTTCACATCCGAGACGTTGTTGACCGCGATCTGGTAGGCATAGGCATAAAGCCCGGCGGCGGCGCCTGTGCCCTGGAATACCTGCGAGTCGACCATGCCCGTGGTGGGCGTGTTCAAGAACTGGTAGGAAGACAGGATTGGCGCCGCGCCGGGGATCGGTTGAAACAGGCTGTTGAACTCTGCCGACGTCATCGAGGGCGTGGCGAGCTGCTGGACGATGGGAGCGGCGTGGACAGACGGGCCGGCCAGGCTCAGCACTAGACCAGCCCCCAGGGCGAGAGCGAAAGTGAGTTTGTTCATTCGAGCGATCTTCCAGGGTTGATCCGGGGAACTCATCGAGGCAATGGGTTCCCCCGTGCGAGTTGATCCTTAACTCGCCGGCCGGAGAACGTCTCCGGACGGGTCCCGCGGGCCACCCTCATGTCGAGCCCGGGGAGGAGGAAGCATGCATCAGCTTTGCAGGCCACGGCTTCCTCGCGGGAACCATCGTCCTGGAAAACCGATCGCTGGTTTGAGCCCCCAATCCGCACATGTTCCTAGCAGGCGGGAGGAAGGCCCTCGACGATCGATCGGTCACGCCACTGCTGGCGAGAACGACGGCTCCGTCATGTCAAGCATGCCTCGGGCCAGTGATTTGACTGACCAAGACGGCGGGAAAGTATCAGGAACCGTTCAATCGGTCAACACGACTTTGGGCCGGCCCGGCCGGGTGGCCGGGTCTGGATGACTGCGAACCCAGCGACGTCCGCGAGTGGGCTGGCGGCAATCCGACGTCAACGGGAGCGGCGCCCGTGGGCAAGTCGGCGGCATGACGGGCCGGGCCGGAATCGGTGGCGGCACGTGGGAGCGGGGCCGGAGCAGGCAGGGGAAGAGCCGCGGCAGGGAAAGCGCGAAGCTGTGCCGGCGACGTGCTGCCGGGCTGCTTCAAATCCAGCGGAGAATCGACCTTGCGCTGGGTCTCGTCGGGATGGGCCCGCAGGTCGTCCGGGGGCAAAGGCGGCTCGTCGCCGAAGAGCACGGGAGGGCCGACAGGCAGGCCGGCCCGCTTTCGTCCCGCGTAAAACCGGTAGGACAGCCAGATCGCCACGCCGGCCCCCAGGACCAGAGTGAACCACTGCTGCATCTCGCGGATTCCGCTCTGGATCTGGTGGGCGAAGATGAACCCCAGGCCGAACATCAGAAACGTGCTCAGCGAGGCGGCAACCAGGTCGATGAGGAGGAGTTTCAACGGCGGCAGCTTCAGGATGCCCGCGGTGAGATAGGCGGCCGTTCGAAAGCCGACCGCGAACCGTCCCAGCACCAGGATCTTGAATCCGTGACGGTGAAAATACCCCTTGATCTGAGCTTCACGCGCGCGAGTGAGCAGCCGCCGCGTCAAGCGCAGGCTGAGCACCTTCTCGCCGTAAAAGAAACCAAGGAAATAGACCACGAAGTCGCCCGCCAGAACGCCGAGCAGGCACGTCGCCAGTGCCAGGGGCGCCAGCAGCTTGCCGTTGCGCGACAGAACGGCTGCCAGGATGACCGGCGCCTCCTCGGGGATCGGCAGACCCAGTCCCCCCAGGATCAAGATCAAGGCGATCCCGACGTATCCGAGATGTGCGACGATCTGCTCCGTCAACCTCGACTCCTGGTGGCTGCATGACTTCCGCGACAGATCAGGGCTGTTCCGCTTGCGCCGAGAAGGCGAGGATCCCGCCGAGCCAACCGTAATCTAGTGAAAATAAACAGGTTCGGCGGGAGCCTCGCCCACCCAATCACGGTCGCAATCCGCAACGAATCGACCCTGCGGGAGAGACCCACTCCTCATGATCCCCGATCAAAGCCTTGGTATCATAACCTGCCAGACTCGTCGAGGGGCGCCTTTTCCTGGCCGTCCTGAGTTCGCGCTCGAGCCGGCTTGACCGGTTTGGGGGAAAGGATTAGATTCCCTAATCGCCCAAGGAAGGGTCGAATTGAACGCACGCATTGCTGCACGGAGCGAGCGAGCCGGCCGTTCACACGGAACCGTGCTCGAAAGTCCTATCAGCCTGGCTCCCGCCGTGCGGTTCCCGTTCTCAAGGAGGAGGATCCCCATGTCGTCCCCAGACCGTAGGTCCGCCGGACGCCGTCGCGCCTGGGGGCGCGGTCCGATCATATTGAAGTTCGAGTCGCTGGAGAGACGGGAACTCCTTTCGAGTGCCAGCCCACCCCTTCCCGATCTGGTAGGCTCGTCCTTCGTAACCACCCCGAACGCCGACTGGAACCAGTCGATCACGGCCAGCGGCACGGTCACCAATCAGGGCGCGGCAACTGTGACCACTCCGTTCAATGTGGCGATCTACGCATCGCATGGCGTGACCATCGGCCCCTATTCCGTGTTGCTCGGCGAAGTGACCATCCCCGCCGGCCTCGCGCCTGGGCAGTCGGCGCCGTTCACCACGACGGTCAAGCTTCCCTCCTCGCCCCTGCCGGGGATGAGCATCAACGGGATCGTTCACATCAACATGAAGATCGATCCCCAGCACGTGGTTCCCGAGAGCAACACCCGCAACCAGTCGGGCCTGGGACCTGGTTACGACGAGGCCGGCGTCCAGATCACTCCCCCGCAACCGGCCAATCTCGTCAATACTTCGATGCACATCTATCCCTCGGCCCCCGAATGGGGCGGGTCGGTCACCGTGACCGCCCAGGTCAGTAACGAAGCTTATGGTGCCGCCCCCGCGACGCGGGAAGCGGTCGTGCTGACTCCATCGGGACCGGGGATCGCGCCAGGCACTGGGTCGGACGTCGTCATTGGCAGTATTTCCGTTCCGCCGATACCGGCGTGGTCGATGGTCAACGTCGAGGGGACCATCAACTTGCCGATGACCCCTCCGGAGCTGCTCACCAACGACAGCGAGTTCACCTTGTGGGTGGAACCGGACGCTGATTACGTTACCAACCCGGTCTATCCCCACCTTCCCAGCGGCAACCAGGGAGTCGATGAGCAGACCGTGAGCATCACGGTTCCGCCGGGAACCACGCCACCGGCACTCGGCCCTCTCCCCGACCTCGCGGCCGGGGCCGTGACGACCTCGGCGTCGACCCTGTACTGGGGCCAGAGTTTTTCGACGCAGGCCGTGGTCCAAAACCTCGGCGCCGCCAATCCCGGACCGTTCGTCGTTCGCTTCATCCTGGTTGGAGCCAGTGGCAGCACCAGCTCCGGACTCTTCCTGGGAGACACCACGGTCGCGGGCCTGGCACCCGGTGCGACCACGGTAGTCAACCAGACGTTGACGCTGCCGCTACGTTTGCCCGCAAGCGTGACCCTCAGCAGTGTGGGCGTTGGTCGGATCGTTGAGATCGTCGACCCGGAAGACGTTATCAACGAGGCATTCTACAACAATAACACCGCGGAATCGGGACCGGTGACCCTGAGGCTCCTGGGAACCGATGGCTCGAGCTACGTGCCCAACTTGCCAAACCCGGCGCAACTCTTGCCGGTGAGGGCACCCGTTGTACCCGCGAAAGCACGAAAACCGATCATCGTGAAGGAGCGCTCGGGAGCCAAACGCCTCTTCAAGCGACCGCCGCCAAAGCAGAGCAGCCTGCTCCACACCCTGACCGTCTTCCCCACCCAGGTGAACAACTTGATCAAGAAATTCGTCTGAGCGCGCCGCGCCCAGACCGGCGCTTACCCGCACATTGCTTGCAAGCTTTCGTCGCTGCTTTTCTTTCTGTCCGCGCACTGGTCGCAGACGCCAGAGGTCGGCATCCAGGACTTACGAATCACCCCACGCTCCCAGTTTTCGGATCGCAATTAACCCACATAACCCAAGCAGTTTCTGGGAATTCGGAACGGTTTCGGATCGCATTCGGGGAAACTTGAGACAAAATTGGAAATAACTGGGCGGTTTATTGAAGGGCGGCAGAATCGTGGCTATGCTTTGCGAAACTTGTCTGACCCGTCACGGTAAGATGAGCAAGCAAGCGACGCCGGATTGACGCCAACATCTTGCGAAATTGACCAACCCCCCGAAGAGTCGACAAGGGAGGTTCCTAGGGATGACCAACGACCGGCTGAACGCTCCTCTGTCCTCGACGTTGTCCACGTCCAGCTTGCTGGCGGAAACTCGGTTCATTCCGCGGCAGTATGAGCCGAATTACGCCTATCCCCTGTTGGTGCTCTTTCATGCGCGGGGGGGGGACGAAGACCAGTTGGTTCGGGCGATGCCCGCCCTGAGCTGGAGGAACTACGTCGGTCTCGGTCTGAGGGGCCCCGAGCCAGTGATCAAGCGGGACCAGATGGCCGGTTTCGGTTGGGGCCGGGATTTCGAGCTTCATGACCGCACCGCCCTGCGATCGAGGCCGCGATGTTCCGAGGCCGAGACTGTCCGCCGCGACTTCTTTGATCCCGAGCCGGACGACCTTGACCGTCTCGAGGACGGCGTCTTCACGGCGATCCGGAAAACCCGCAGCTTGCTCCACGTCCATTCGGAACGGATCTTCCTCGTCGGCTGTGGCGAAGGAGCAGCGGTCGCCTACCGCTTCGGTCTGAGCTACCCCGAGCGCTTCGCTGGCGTGGTCGCCGTGAACGGTTGGCTGCCGACCGGCTTCCGACCGCTGGGCCGCATGAAGGCCTGTCGTGACCTGCCCCTTCTCGTTGTGCATGGAGCCTGGAATTCCAAGCATCCACTCTCAAGTGCCAGACGGGACGTGGCAGCACTGCGTGCCGGCGGCTTGAACGTGGCTTTCCAGTCCTATCCCTCGACCCATCGCCTGAACAGCCAGATGCTCGGAGACGTTGATACCTGGCTGATGAACCACTGTACAGAGCAGCCGACGCTCTGAGCCGAGAATCCCGATTCCCGCCAGCAGACTGATGGTTGAGATTTCACTCTCGTCGCTGCCGTCCGTGGCCGCCGTCGCGTATGATGATTGGTCGGCCGGGGCCCCGTCGCGATCCAGGACAGATTCCTCCGCGCGGACACTGGGCCACGACAAGTTCTCGGCTGCCGCGCAGCCGCGACACGGTCGCGTTCCGAGAGTGATCGAGGGAATGAGCATGGACGAGGCCTTCGCCTGTCCTGATTGCGGTACCACCGTCGAAATCAAGGGGCTGGCACCGGGCCGACAGGTCCGGTGCGGATTCTGCCATCGGCTCCTGGAAGTTCCCTATTTCCCCAGGGTCGCGGAGCCGAGCTGGAAGCGTCGTCGATTTGAGCAGCCGTGGTGGGTCCGCTGGGCCTGGTCGGGACTGGGTTTGCTTGGGTTCTTGATCCTGGTGATCGCCGCAGTCCGGTTCCTCGACCGGCAGTCACACATCGCCCTGGTATGAAGTTTTTGACCAAACGGCATACGGGCATTATCATGAGGAGGGTGAGGGCTTCGCTGATTCGCCATGATGTGGACCGGTTCGGGGTTTGACGCATGCATATTCCTGACGCGGTTCTCGATCCCCGCGTGGCGGCGCTGACGGGCGTCATGGGCGCGGCGGGCCTCTTTTACGGACTCAAGTCCGTCGAGGGGCGGCTCAAGGAGCGAACGACATCGCTGATGGGGATGATGTCGGCCTTCATCTTCGCCGCGCAGATGGTGAACTTCCCGGTTGGCCCGGGGGTCTCGGGGCATTTACTGGGGGGTGTTCTGGCGGCGGTGATGCTGGGGCCATGGGCAGGGGCCGTGGTCATCGCCGCGGTCCTGATCGTGCAGTGTTTTCTTTTCGGCGACGGCGGCCTGACGGCGCTGGGTGCCAACTTCGTAAACATGGGGTTGATCGGCTCGGTCGTGGGGTACGCCATCTACGCACCGATCCGACGGTGGATCGGCGGCCAGCGGGGCATCCTCATCGCGGCCATGATCGCGGCCTGGTTCACTGTCCTGCTCGCGGCCGGAGCGTGCGCGGCCGAGCTGTCGGCCGCGGGCAACCACCGCGACTTTTTCCGGATCCTGAGCTGGATGGCGCTGGTGCATGCCGTGATCGGCCTGGGCGAGGCGATCATTACCGGGCTGGTCGTCCGTTTCATCCTGCTCACGCGGCCGGAGCTGATCGAACAGGATCCGACCTGGGGCCTGGAGTCTCCTGTGCCCGGCAGCGGCCCTCCCCGGCGCTGGCTTGCCACCATCCTGGGCGGGCTCGGGGTCGCGCTGGCGGTGGTCGTTTTTCTCTCTCCGCTGGCGTCCGAGCTTCCCGACGGCCTGGAGTTCGTCGGCCAGAGGATCGGGTTCCTGGCCGATGAATCCCCGTCCTCACCAATCCCGGTACCGATGCCGGATTACCAGCTTCCTCTACCGAGTCTGGAGCATGTCAAGGCCGCGACGGCGGTCGCGGGACTGGTGGGAACCCTGGTCGTCTTCGCAGTGAGCTGGGGCCTGGCGCGTGTGTTCTCCGGCGCTGGCCATCGATCGGAAAGGGCCAGCGCGGATGCGGCTTGATGCCCCCGACGACCGTGGCAAGCGAGCAGGCCCAATGCATCGGCTTGATGCCCGGTACAAGTTGCTATTCACCCTGGCGTTTGTCATTGCGGTGGTCGCGACGCCGATCGGCCAGTGGCGGGTTCTGGGCAGCCTGGGTCTCCTGCTCGCGCTCCTGGTTGGCATCTCGGGGGCTCCGGTCCGATCGCTTGTGCTGCGCTGGGCGGGCTTCGCCCTGGTCGTCGGCTTCCTTGCCGTGATGGTTGCACCGGGGCTGCCGGCCCGGGCCAGCCATGGCCTGGTCACGGTCATTCTGTCGATCGTCGTCAAGAATAGCCTGGCGTTTCTGATGATGCTCGTGCTGGCGACGGTGAGCTCCTGGCTCGACCTGCTCCAGGCCATGCGCCGGCTGGGGGTTCCCCGAGTGCTGGTGGCCACGCTTCAGTTCATGGAACGCTACATCCACGTTCTCGGTGAAGAGCTCGCTCGCATGTCCCAGGCTCGCCGCGCCCGTTCGTTTCAAGGGGGAAGCATCCTTTCCTGGAGGCTGCTCACGGGCATGCTCGGCATGCTCCTCTTGCGGTCCTTCGAACGGGCCGAGAGAGTCCACTCCGCCATGCTCGCCCGGGGATGGGATGGAACCATCCATAACCTGGACTGAGGTTTGTCAGTGACTCAGGTGCCGTCGACTGATGTCCCCTCCGCGCACTCTTCGAACTCGGGTTGACGCACCATGACCAGTGACATGAAAGTTCCGCCGGCTGTTCGGTTGTGCGGTCTCGAGTACCGCTATCCGGACGGCAAGGAGGCCCTCCGCGGTGTGGACATGGAGTTGCGGCAAGGTGAGTGCGTCGCCCTCGTCGGTCCGAACGGGGCGGGCAAGAGCACCTTGCTCTTGCATCTCAATGGACTGCTGCCCGGTAAGGGGCCTCCGGATCTGGGGCATCATCACGGTCTCGCCCTCGCCGGCGGGAACGGCCGCCGGCCGCCGAGCGTCTGGATCGATGGCATCGAGGTCAATCACCGCACCGCGGCCCAGGTCCGCCGGAAAGTGGGCCTCCTGTTTCAGGACCCCGATGACCAGCTCTTCTGCACGACAGTGCTCGAGGACGTGGCTTTCGGTCCGCTCAACCAGGGGGCAAGCCAGGACGAGGCATGTCAAATCGCGCGCGAATGCCTTGCCCTGGTCGATCTTCGAGACCTGGCCGATCGTCCACCCCATCACCTCAGCTTCGGCGAGCGAAAGCGGGTATGCCTGGCGGGGGTCCTGTCGTGCCGGCCCTCGGTGCTTGTGCTCGACGAGCCGACCGCAAATCTCGATCCCCGCGGCCGGCGCCGGTTCATTCACCTGATCGGGACGCTGCCCTCGACCAAGCTCATTGCCACGCATGACCTCGAGATGGTCCTGGAGATCTGCCCCCGGACAATTCTGCTCGACCGCGGCCGGGTTGTTGCCGATGGCCCCAGTCGCGACATTCTCGGCAATGCGGAGCTCGTTGAGGGCCACGGACTCGAGTTGCCGCTCAGCTTGACGCTCCGACGCGAACGATAGAAAAGGAGATCGGCAACCATGACCGACGGGGAACGCGAGACGAATTCGCTGGTCGACGAAGCGCCGGCGTACATTCGCGCCATCGAGCTGCACCGGGAGCACCCGGTCGTCAAGCATTGGTTCCATCAGATCACGCCTTGCGATTTACTCATTCCAGGACAGGGGCCGGCCACGTTCCTGATGATCGAGTTCCGGGACGGGAATCTCGCGGCGATGGTCTGGGGTGACGGCCAGGGCAACTGGGGCACCGGCGGATGGCGGCCGCTGTCGGCGCAACGCGTGATGGACCTGGACATCGCTTACTTGCAGGATGCGCCGGCAGCCAACTCGTTCACGGATATTCTGGACCTGGTCGCGGCCCGGCGCCGGGAAATCGCGACCGAGTCTTTGCCGGCGCGTCCGTGGTGGCGATTCTGGCGTTAAGATTTCCTTTCCTATATCTCCACCGCCAGACCGACCGTCCTCGAGAATGCAAACGAACGGGGGTTGCCATGGCGGCTAGATCGACCCGGTCCTTGATCTCGGACCATTCAGACCTTCCAATGCGGAATGCGAAATTCGGAATGCGGAATGAGGATTCAATTCGCATCGTTTTTATTCCGCATTCCGCATTCCGCATTCAGAAGCATTCCGCATTCCGCATTGTTGTTGACCGTTTCTGACCCTGGCATGATCAGGTCCCAGATCTGGGGTTTCTTGGAGTCGTCAAATTCCGCTCGGGACCCCGGCCATTTCCGCACAGGTCATGGCATGGTGTTTTTTTGGGGTTGGAAACCGGGATGCAATTAGTTTGCTTGGGCGCCTGAGCAGCGGATTGCTGTCAATACTAATCGCGACCCAGTTTCCGTCCCCAGGGGGACCATACCGGGGGGCATGGGCAGGGGGGTGGAGGGGGACATTGAAGACGACCGTAGATCGCATCTCATGTTACACTCGCAGGGGCGGGAGCGCATGCTCTGGCGTGTCCAATGAGCGGTCTTCATTGGTCCGGCACAACGACTATCTCGGCCAGGCGCTCTGCCCGATCCATAAGGAGAACCATCATGTCGCACCCGCTCACGATTGACGTCCCGGAAGAGGTATTCTCGCACCTGAACAAGCTCGCCCTTCAGCAGGGTAAGACTCCCGAAACCCTCGCCCAAGAGCTGGTATCGACTGCCGTTCAGGAGTTGGAAGAAGATCCCTTGCTGCGATGGGCTGGCGCCATCGATTCCGAGATTTCTGATGTTGCTGAGCGCCATGACTACTAGGAGGAAGCGTAGGAGGAAGCGGGACAGGTCCGATATTGCTAAGTCAGGCGAGTTCTTTGCTTGCCCATATTGCCAATAGCGGACCTGTCCCGCTTTCCGCTTCTGTCCCGCTTTCCGCTTCGGACCTGTCCCGCTTTCCGCTTCGCTTGGCGACCTCACGCCGATTGAAAGGCAAAAGGAAGAAGGCAAAAGGCAAAACGAAGAAGATCATCTTTTGCCTTCTCCCTTTTGCCTTTTGCCTTCTCTGCCCGCCGTATCCCATTTGCCGGAAGCCTCGGCCTGGCTCCATGAACATGGTCTGCAACCGTTCCTCGACGAGGTTCGCGCCGAGCGGCTCTCCGAGGTGGACCGGATTGCCGATCACATCGAGCTATCGCTGACCGAACTGCTCTCCAGGGCTGACGAGGAGATCGGCCGCGCCGCCGCCGAGGTCGAAAAGAACGCGCAGGGGGCGGAAGGCCGCATGGCGCAGGCGGAGACGCGGCACACCGAGTTGCAGGCTCGCCGCGACCGTCGCCGGCAGGAGCTCCAGCAACAGCGGTCGCTCACCCTCCAGGCGGTTGAACGGATCACGTCGATCCTCGTGCTGCCTCACCCGGAGCGAGGGTCTCCAGAAATCCGAAACCTGCGTTCCGACCCGGTCACGGAAGCCACCGCCATGCGCGTTGTGATGGAGCACGAACGCTCGCTCGGCCGCAAGGTCGAAGATGTGCACGAGCAGGACCTTGGCTACGACATCACCAGTCTCGATCTCAAGTCTGGCGATTTGCGGCTCATCGAGATCAAAGGCATCGGGGCCGCGGAGGGCAGCGTCATGCTGTCTCCGAATGAGCTCAAGGTCGCCACAGACCGGCGTGACTGCTACTGGCTCTACGTCGTCACCCACTGCAACACGAAGCCGCAACTCCGCGAGCCGATCCGCGACCCCGCCCGCCTGGAATGGGTCAAGGTGACCAAGGTCGCGCATTACCACATCGACACGCGCAGCTTGGTCTGAGGGTCCCGCTCATTGGCTGCCGGAGCTGATAGAATGAATAACAACCGGCTATGATCTGCTCTCCACCTGACCTGCCTCGGGCCCTCGGGTGGGGTTGTTTCTTCGGGGAGATGAGGGATGCGTGGCACCGGCTACAACATTCGCACCAAGAAAGGCAGGGTAAAGCGGCAGGTCCTTGCCGACGTCATCCGGCGTGTCGTCGAGGCGGCCCAGCCCGACAAGATCGTCCTGTTCGGGTCGGCCGCCCGTGGGGAGATGGGACCGAACAGCGACCTCGATCTCCTGGTCATCAAGGGGGGCAAGTTTAACCGAGGACGAGTCACAACCGAGATTTATCGTCACCTGGCCGGCGCGGATGCGGCCGTCGATGTCGTACTTGTCACCCCTGAAGACGTCGAGCGTTATCGGAATTCGCATTGCCTGGTAATTTGCCCGGCCATGAAAGAGGGAAAGGTCGTCTATGGCGCGTAAACGGTTCCCTCCGGACGACCCGCGCGAGTGGCTCAACCGAGCCAGGAGCAACCTCGTCCTTTCACGAATAACCAACTCAGACGTTTACCTGGAAGACAATTGCTTCGACGCACAGCAGGCCGCAGAGAAGGCCATCAAGGCGGTTTTCATCCACCGCGGCGAGAGCTTCCCTTATATCCACAACCTGGAAGACCTGCTCAAGCGCCTTGAACGCAACGGTCTCAAGATTCCGAAATACGTCCACAAGGCACATGAACTAACGCGCTTTGCTTCCGAGGCGCGCTATCCCGGAGCTTCCGGGCCGGTGTCCAAGAGGGAGCACAGCCACTTCGTCCGCATTGCCGAGGCCGTGCTCCGCTGGGCCGAGCGCCAGATTGGCAAGCCATGATCCCCAAGGAATGCAAGCGTCTGGCCGAGGTGGACTTCCCGATCGCGGTGGTCTCGAAGCACTGCGCGAGAGAGAAGTCGATCCGCCACGGCCATCCCTCCACGCTGCATCTCTGGTGGGCGCGGCGGCCTCTTGGGGCCTGCCGTTCCATGCTCATGGCATTGTTGCTGCCGGACCCAGCAGACCACCATTGCCCGGTTGAGTTCAAGGCAACGGCGCGATCTCTGCTGGGCAAGCTGACCGGAGAGATTGGTGCCAAGGATACTGATCTGCGGGCCGCTCTTCTGCACTTCATCGGGGACTTCGCCGACTGGGATAACTCTTCGAACCGCACGTATCTGGAGATCGCTCGCGGACTGGTGAAGGCCGCCCACCCTGAAGAGACGCCTTTGGTTGTCGATCCCTTCGCCGGCGGCGGCTCGATCCCACTAGAGGCCTTACGGCTTGGCTACGATGCTTTTGCCAGCGACCTGAATCCGGTCGCCTGCCTGATCAACAAAGTGTTGCTCGAGGACATCCCCCGCCACGGTCCAGAACTGGCCGACGAGCTTCGTCGCGTCGGGGCCGAGGTGAAGAAGGCTGCCGAGAAGGAACTGGCCGAGTTCTACCCGCGCGACACGGACGGGGCACAGCCCATTGTCTACCTGTGGGCACGGACCGTCCGCTGCGAGGCTCCTAACTGCGGGGCCGAGATCCCGCTGGTACGGTCGTTCTGGCTGTGCAAGAAGGCGGAACGGCGGCGGGCGCTACGAACCAAGGTAGCTCGCCCGACTAAGGGCGTTCCTCGCGTCGAGTTCGAGACTTTCACCCCTTCGACCGAGAAGGACGTGCGCGTCGGGACAGTGAGCCGCGCCAAGGCGACCTGCGTCTGTTGCAACACGGTGCTATCGCCAGAGCGTGTTAGAGCCCAACTAACCGGACAGCGAGGTGGAGCTGATGTGGTGTTCGACGCAAAGGGGAACCGAACCGGCGGTGCGATGTTACTCGCGGTGGTGACGCTATGCGAAGGGCGATCGGGTCGGCAATACCGATTGCCGATCGACGCCGACTATGCCCCCGTGTGGAAAGCCCAGCAGCAGTTGAAGCCCGTCGCCTTGATGAATCGGCCAGACGGGCTGAGTCTGGTTCCGGATGAAGCGATTCCGAGAACCGAGCTGCGTCGTATTTCTCTTCCAATCTATGGGATTGATTTCTTCCGTGACATATTCGCAAGTCGGCAACTGCTTTCGATGGTCATGCTCAGCAAATGCACGAGGAAACAAAGCGAGAGTGATCGCCAACTCAATCAGATGTTAACTCTTTGCGTTGGCAAGGTCGCAGATCTTGGCAATGCGACATCACGCTGGGAACCGTTGGCAGAGTGCCCAAGGCAGACATTGGCACGACACGACATCCCCATGGCATGGGATTTTGCCGAGTCCGTGACTTGGGGTGAGTCAAGTGGGTCTTTCTCGACCATCGTGTCCGGGACGTCCAAATCAATTCAGTCCGCCAACATCGCCGGGGGACGTCCTGCCACGGTCCAGCAAGCGGACGCTTGCAACCATCCGTTGCCAGCCGAAAGCGCTGCGGTGTGGTTTACTGATCCACCGTATTACGATGCCATTCCCTATGCGCATCTAAGCGACTTCTTCCACATCTGGCAAATCCGTTCGCTCACTAGCAATGTGTCACCTGGGCTGACGCCAAAGAAGGAGGAATGCGTTGTTGACCGTCCCCATCGGTTGATTCCCGAAGCGAAAACAAGAGATCATTTTGAGAAACGAGTCGGTATGGCGATGGCCGAGGGCGTACGCCTCGTCCACAAGGAGGGTATCGCGTGTGTGGTCTTCGCTCACAAGACGACCGAAGGTTGGGAAGCACTGCTTGGGTCGATGATTACGGGCGGCTGGGTCATCACTGCATCTTGGCCGATTACGACAGAGATGCAATCCCGGCTGAACGCTCGTGACAACGCATCGTTGGCGTCGAGCGTTCACCTCGTGTGCCGGCCGCGGCCTGACGATGCCCCGATCGGCGACTGGGGCCATGTACTTCGGGAGTTGCCAAAGCGAGTCGCAGACTGGATGAACCGCCTGCAAGGAGAAGGCGTTCGCGGTGCCGACCTCGTCTTCGCGTGCATCGGTCCAGCCCTCGAAGTCTATAGTCGCTATTCCAAGGTCGTAGATGCCGAGGAGCGCGAGATCCCCCTTGGCGGCAACCCCGAAGCCCGCGAAGCGCACCAGCGAGGCTTCCTCGCTTACGTCTGGGAAGTCGTTGGCCGGGCGGCACTGGAGGAGGTGCTTGGGACGGCCGAAGCGAAGGCCCGCAACGGGGCCGCCGGGGCGCTGGAAGAAGATGCCCGGTTGACGGCACTGTTCCTGTGGACGCTCCAGGCCACGACGCAAGACGCCGAACCCGCCTCTGCGAAGGACGACGAGGACGTAGACGCCGAGCAGGATGACGATGACGCAGAGGACGCACCGACCACCAAGAAGAAAAAGAAGGGCCTGTCCCTGCCGTTCGACGTGGCCCGGCGATTCGCCCAGCCCCTCGGCATTCATCTCGATGCATGGGAAGGCCGCTGCATTGAGACAGAGAAGGGAGTAGTGCGGCTTATTCCCGTGCTCGACCGGGCCAAGCAACTCTTTGGTGAAGAAGGGGCTGAGGCCGTCGCGGATCGGCTGGAGCGACACCGCACTGGCCCCATTCAGGAATACCTTCCGGGCATGGAGCCCCAGGAGCAGGCAGAGCGAGTCTCCCTCGGGGGCCGCAAACGGAGGGGCAGTGTAAACGTCTCCGACGAATCGCTGCAGAGGCACCGCGGCGCGACGACGCTCGACCACGTTCATGCGGCCATGCTGCTGCAATCGTCCGGCCGTGCCAATGCGCTCCGCGCTTTGCTCAAGACCGAGACCGAACGTGGGCCGGACTTTCTAAGGCTAGCCAACGCCCTGTCCGCGCTCTACCCGCAAGGCAGTGACGAGAAGCGTTTGCTCGACGCCATGCTCCTGGCGGTCCCGAGGTGAACAATAGAAGGAGAAAGCCGTGTTTGATTGCATTACTTTTGATTCAAATGTGAGGTGAGGAGACGACTTCCATGTCCATTACCGAACGTATCGAAGTGAACCCTCGGGTGATGCTCGGAAAACCGGTGATTCGCGGCACGCGAATCCCGGTGGAACTCATCCTTCGGAAATTAAGCGAAAGAGCAACCGAAGCGGAGCTGCTCGACGCCTATCCACGGCTGACGCGTGAGGACATCCAGGCAGCACTCGCGTACGCGGCCGACCTGGTGGCACACGAGGAAACCATCCTCGCCGGATCAACAGGAACGACGACGTAGGAGCAAGCCGTGCTCTTTCTGGCAGATGAGATGACCTTTCAAGTCAACCACAGCGGGAAACGCAATTATGGAACCCTGGTATAGACTGGTCACGCCCCGCAAAGAAGTCCGTGAAGGACGCTCGTTCAACCCGGACGAGTTCGCCATCGCGCTCGAACAGGTGGTCGCGGGCACCGCCCCGGACGACTACAAGAAGCCCGAACAGTTTTTTGCGCGCACTTGTTTCACACGCGCGCTGCGAGACAACTCGGGCCTCGTGCTGCGCCGCCTCGCGGGCAAGACAGAAAACACTGCTCCGGTGCAAACGCTCATTACGCAGATGGGCGGCGGCAAGACGCACATGCTAACCACGCTCTGGCACTTGGCGAACACTGGCGCGGCCGCGTCGGCGTTGCCCGGTGTGGGCAACCTCTTGAGCGAGGCTGGGTTGACCGAGGTGCCCAAGGCAAAGGTCGCGGTGTTCGTCGGCAATGCCTGGGACCCGCAGCCGGGTCGGGAGACGCCGTGGATCGACATAGCCCGCCAACTGGCTGAGGACGAGGGCGTGGCCATCCTGGGGCCATCCGCGAAGGACTCACCTCCGGGAACCGACACGATCAATCGCCTCATCGCCAGGGTGAACGGTCCGGTTCTTCTGCTGTTTGACGAGCTGCTCAACCTGTTCAACCGCCACCGCGGCCTGGCCGAGCCAATGCACGCCTTTCTGCACAACATCGTGCGGGGATTCGTCGGCAGCAATCACCGGGCGGCGGTTATCAGCCTCCCGCGCAGCCAGGTCGAGATGACCGAGTGGGATTTGAATTGGCAGGACAAGATTGTGAAGGTCATCGGGGCGGTCGCCAAGCCGCTTCTGGTCAACGACGAGGCGGAAATCAGCGAAGTGATCCGTCGGCGGCTATTCGAAAACCTCGGGCCGGAGAAGACGCAAAAGATTGTGGCGCGCGCCTACGCCGACTGGTGCTTCGAACGGCGCGCACAACTACCGCCCGAATGGACCGCAGTCGATACCTCGACTACTGAAAAAAAGGCCAAAGACTTTCTCCAAGCCCGCTTTGAGGCGTGCTATCCGTTCCACCCGGCCACACTCTCGGTCTTTCAGCGGAAGTGGCAAACTCTACCTCAGTTCCAGCAGACGCGCGGCACTCTCGCGATGCTGGCCCAGTGGATCTCCAAGGCGGCCGAGGACGGCTATATCCGGGCGCGGCGGGAACCGCTCATCACACTCGGTTCCGCGCCGCTCGACGTGGCCGAGTTCCGCAGCGTGGTGTTGGGCCAACTCGGCGAATCGCGGCTCTTGGCGGCCATAGACACGGACATCGCCGGCGAACGATCCCACGCCCGCACCCTCGACGCCGACACGACTGGAGTGCTGCGGGACATTCACCGGCGTGTCGGAACGACGATCTTGTTCGAGTCGTCCGGCGGCCAGGTCCACAAGGTCGCGCACCTGCCCGAGCTCCGGTTCGCGCTCGGCGAGCCGGAAGTGGACACGACCTCAGTAGACACGGCGGCGGTAGCTTTGGAGGCCAAGGCGTTCTTCATCCAGCGGGTGGGCACGGACGGCTTCAAGGTCTACCACAAGGCCAAGATCGACAAGGCGGTTCACGACCGCCGGGCTTCCCTTGACGAAGATGACGAGATCAAGCCCACGATCCGCACGTTGGTCAAAGACGAGATCAAACGGGGCGCCAGTATCCCCGTCGAGCCGTTCCCTGCCGACAGCAGCACGGTGCCGGACTCACCTCGGCTCACGCTCGTCGTGCTCGACCCGACCTGTGAGTGGGACGGGGGCGAAGCGATCCGCATTCAGATCGCCGAGTGGACGAAGAATCGGGGCAAGGCGTCGCGTTTGTACCCAGGCGCGCTCGTCTGGTGCGTCCGGAAGCCGGGGCGCGACCTGCGGGACAAAGTCGAACTGCTGCTGGCGTGGCGTCGCGTGCAACGCGATGTGCGCGATGGACTGTTAGGGAATCCCCGCAGAATAGTCTCGGCATGATTCGAGTTTTCTGTTCTACTCCCCTCCGTTGTGGTTTCGGATTCGAGAACTGGTCCCAGGGAGGGGATGATGAAAGTTCTCACGGAC
>JBEKTN010000066.1:0-26032 GCA_049516015.1 Isosphaeraceae bacterium
CTCCGGGTCTGGGTAAACGGGCGATTGGGCAAAACTCCTCAAGTCTTCCCCAGGATCAGAGGTTCTGCAAACCGTCGCGTCGACCTTCACCTCCCTCTCATAGCTTCAATTTCCGGCCGGCGACAAGGGGAGAGTGGCCAGTGGCTCTAGAACAGGTCTCCAGGTGACGCGCCTACGGTCGGGACCCGGGAGACCGTCGGTCGCAGAGGACGGGCGGGTCAGGAGACCACCGCCCGAACAAGTTCTCTCGCCACTCGCCACTCGCCACTCGCGTGTATCCCGCTCACTTCGTTTCGTGAGCCAGGTACGCCTCGACCATGAGCACGTTGGGACCGGCACGGCGGATCACCGTGAGCCGCGCCTCGGCGCTCGAGACTTCCTCGAGCTGCTCGGTGACGAACCACTGGAGGAAGTTCAAAGCGATGTAGTTCTTCTCGTCGGTCGCTAGCTCCACCAGATCGTAGACTTGCCTGGTGGTGACCATCTCCGCATCGAGCGCCAGTTGCGCGGCCTGTAGCGGTGACTCGAACTCGCTCTGGGGCGCGGAGATCCCGGGAATGAGAACCCTGCCTCCTGCGTCGAGCAAGAACTTGACGAACTTCATCGCGTGTTCGCGCTCTTCGTCGGCCTGAGTGTAGTAGATCTTCGCCAGCCCGAACAGCGACTCCCTCTCGAAGTGAGTGGCGATGGCGAGGTACTGGATCGAATTGCCGAGCTCGTGGCCGATTTGTTTGTTGAACGCTTGATTGATTTTTTCACTGATCAGCACTGTAGACTCCCGATAGCGGTCGCTCCGACTGGCTGTTGCGTCGCCGCTGGTTCATTACAGAGTCCAAGAATTTTCGTTCATTCTCCCATTTTTCACAAGCCCTCGTCCCTTGATTCACCACCGTAGCGTGACCAGCGAGACGGCCTGCCGCGGCAGCGGGAACTTGAGTGAGAGCGCGCCGGCTTGCGGCCGCTGCCAGCTTGGAGACGTGAGCGGCTCGAGCTGCGCCGATCGCTTCAGCTCGGCGAGCTGATTGGATGTTGGCCGCGGCGGCGAGCCCATGCGCTTCCAGGCTTCAAACGCGTTGCTGTGGTCGCGGTCGATCCGGTAGTGCTGCACCAGCACGGAGCCAGCCTGGACGGGAAGACCGCGGAGCAAGAGCTCGACGGCAGCGTCCGGCCCGGGCAGATCATCGTCATGATAGTGCCAGACCAGCACGCTCAGGGTGCGATCCTTCAGACCGGCCAGGGCCATGATCTCCGGCCCCTGCCGCACGCCGTGCAGTTGCAGCGTCTCGACACCGGCATCGGCGCTGCTGTCGACCTTCAGCCTGCGCCCCCGCATCAGCCCGAGCATCCGGAAGACATTCACGACCGGCAGATCGATCCCCCCCGTGGCCAGCACCCGGAAGCCGGTGAAATACGGCTGATCCTCGAACTCGAATGCCCAGGTGAGCGAGCCCTCGAGGTTGACCGCGTGTTTCTCGGCCAGGTCGAGGGTGCGGGCGTAGGCGGCCGCGGTGTAGCTGGCGTAGAGCGAGCCGTTGCGATAGGCGTTCTGGGGAAAGACGGTTGCCGGGCAGGCCGCGCAACCGTCGGGGTCGGATTCGCCTATGACGATTGGACGATCTTTCAGCTCGGGAAAGCTGGCGACGACCTCCAACCCGCGATCGATGTCCTGAAGCTGGTGGCGATTCCCATCTGGACGTGACCGTCGGCGATTCGCGGCGAGCCTTTGGCGTGGAACGCGAGGAAATCGAGCGGGGCGCCGACCTTGCCCGTGGCGTGGTTGGTTCCGCGCAGGCAGTGCTCGACGAAGTCGCGGAGGAACCGGGCCGCCTGCGGAGTTTTCGGCCCGGCGATCTCCGGCCCGCCCACGCGCGCGGCCGGCAGCGCCCGCTTGACGGCGTCCACGGCGTGGTCATAGAGCCGATGGTAGTCCTCGGCTGTGCCCCGCCAGTACATGATGTTCGGCTCGTTCCAGACTTCCCAGTACCATTGCTCGACCTCGGAGCGGCCGTAGCGGCCGGCACAGTGAGTCACCCACTGGTAGACCAGCTCGCCCCACTTGCGGTAATCGCTGGGAGGATAGGCCCAGCCGGTGGAGATACTGCCGCCCTGTGGCGACCAGTGATGCTGGTAGGGCTCGGGCTTCTGCGACAGTGCCTGCGGCATGAAGCCGATCTGCACGTACGGTTTCAGGCCGCGCTCGAGGTAGGTGTCGAAGATGCGGTCCACGATTGTCCAGTCGTAACGGGGCCGTCCCTGTGCGTCCTCGGTGTAGGCGCCCGTCGAGCCCCACTTGAGCGCCGGCGTGCCGTCCCCGGAGGTCAGCAGGTTGTGGGTCCGCACGAAAACCGTTTGCGGGCCAAGGGTCGCCAGGTCCGCCAGCAGTGCCTTGCCCTCTCTCATATACGTGTAGTTTGGCTCGTCATATCCGAAGAACCGCCAGGCGGGACGCAGTTGCCCTCCGGGCCTGGACGCGTCGAGCGTGATCGTGACGGCGGGCTCGGCCGGCTGCCCACGCCCGGCACACAGCGTGACCGCAAGCTGGTCGTGATCGCGCAGGATCGGAAGCTCATGATGAGTACCCCTCGTTATCCAGGAACTTCAGCAGCTCGAGTGGGTGTGTGATGATCCGGACCGCGCCGCTTGCTTGCAGCTCGTCCACGGTCCGAAAGCCCCAGGCCACGCCGATGGGAATCATGCCGGCCCGGCGGGCCGTGGTCATGTCGATCGATGAATCGCCCAAGTAGACCATCTGTTCCGGAGCAACATCGAGCTGCGTGGCGATCCGCAGCGCCTCGCCGGGATCGGGCTTGCGCGAAAAGCCCTCACGATCACCGAGAACCACCCGAAAGGGCCAGTCCGGCAGCAATTCGTTGACGCATTGTACGGTGAACGCATAGGGCTTGTTCGACAGCACCGCCATGCCCAGTGATCGGGTCACGAGGCCGTTCAGCAGCTCGGGAATCCCCGGGTAAGGCCGGCTCGCGACATTCCAGCCCCGGACGTAGGTCCCACGGAACCCGCCCACGCAACGATCAATGACGGCGGCGTCCACACCCGCCGGCAGAGCGCGGTGAAAGAGCATCGGTAACCCATCACCGATGAACTGCCGGTACGATTCGATGGGATGGGGTGGGAACCCCAGCTCCTCCAGGGTTTCATTGGCCGATCGCCCGATGTCCTCGAGCGTGTCGAGCAAGGTGCCGTCGAGATCGAACAGGACCGCGCGGACGTGGGCGGCGGAAGGCTCAGGCAACGTGCGTTCTCCCCCAACTCGTGAGACGAGGTTCCCATCACGCCATGATTTCTATTGATGAATCTAACGACAAGATTGGAATCTTGTCCCACATGGGGCCGGCTTCAGGGTAACCGACTGATCCGCACCAGCACCACGCCGTGACGGGGGACAGTTGCCCCGAACCGGCCGTCGAACTGGCCGAGGTCCTTCTGTCGCCAGAGGTCGCGAACGACCCTGGGCCCGGAAAGCTCCAGGTCCGGCCACTGTGCGGTGACAGTCGCGGCAGACTCGCCGCGGTTGAAAAGGCCCACCGCGCGTGCGCCGTCCTCCATGTCTTTGGCCCAGACCTCGAGCTTCTGGTCTTTGGCCACGCGCCGGCCCGGGCGGCCCAGCGGGTCCTGATCGACATCGATGACCTCGTCGTTGCAGAGCAGGCCCAGGGTGAAATCGTCGAGCCGGGTGATGTCGCCACTGAAGATCAAAGGCGCGGCCAGGAGACACCAGAGCGAGACGTGGGTGTACTGCTCGTCGGGCGCCAGCGGCGTGGGGACGGTCTTTCCCTTCCAGTTGCTCAGGTAACCCAGCAGCAAGTAATCGGGGTCGTTCCATCCGCCCGGCCCGCCAAATCTGTGCAGCTCGCGCTGGGCATAGAGGTCAAAGCCGTCGCGGAAAAGGGCCGCGGGAATACCCTCGAACGTGCCGCCGAAGTCGCCGGCTGTGCGCCAGCTCTGGCCGCCGACCGATTTGCCCCACTCCCAGACGTCGCCCATGCCGTACTGGCATAGGTTCAGGACGACGTCGCGCGGCTGGCGTTTGAGAATGTCGCCGATCTGCTTGTGGGGCTTCTCCAGGCCGGCCCGGGTCCTTGACCAACTGACCGTAGGAGCACCAGTCGTATTTCAGGAAGTCGTAGCCCCACTCGACGAATCGTTTCACGTCCTGCTCTTCATGCTGGTAAGCGCCGACGTGCCCGCCGCAGGTCAAGGGGCCGAGTGAGGTGTAGATGCCCGCCTTCAGCCCCCGGGCATGAATGTAGTCCGCCAGCGCCTTCATGTCGGGGAACCGGCTGTTGGGGTTGACCTTCCCTGCCGCGTCGCGCGGCGCGCCCCCCAGCTCCGATACCGGGGCGCCCGGCTCGACCGCCCAGCAGTCTTCTATATTCACATACGTGTAGCCGTGATCGATCATCCCCGAGCGGACCATGGCGTCGGCCGCATCGCGGATGATCTTGTCGGTGACATGGTTCTCCCAGACGTACCAGCTATTCCAGCCCATGTGCAGCGTCAGTGCGAGGGTCTCGCCGCAGACGATCCGGAACGGACGACTGGCAGTCCCATGCGCGTTGGAGACATCGAAGACCAGGTCGTGGGTCCCCGGATGCTCGAGCCGGCCCGTTATCTGGCCGGTCGCCGCGTCCACGACGAGCCCCTCGGGCAGCCCCTTCGCGCCGTAGCGAAGCGGGCGCTCGCCGCTGGCCGGAATCTTGAACAGGAGCAGTGAGCCCGGACGAACGCCGAAGATCTTCGGGCCGTTGATCCGGGGCGAAGGCCCAGGCCGGGGCGTGAGGATGAGTGGCTCTGCAGCCCGGGCCGGTACCGTGACAGTACCCAGCAGGCCAGCCGCCAGCATTGATAATAGCACTCGGCCAGTCACTTGCGCGAATCGTTCGTTTTGGTTTTTCATGTTCGGACGTTCATTTTCATGACGCGTGCTGTGCCTCGAGCAGGCCTTCGATCTCCTCCAGCGTCTTCCCCTTGGTCTCGGGAAGCCGCAGGAAGATGAACACGAAGCCCAGGACGCAGATCGCCGCGTAGATCCAGAAGGTTCCCGCCGGACCGAAGGCTTGGTTCAGCAGGGGAAACGAGTACGTCAGCGTGAAGCAGCCCACCCAGAGGGCGAACACGGCCAGGGCCATCGCCGTGCCCCGGACCCGGTTGGGAAAGATCTCCGAGAGCACAACCCAGGTCACCGGGGCCAGCGTGCAGCCGTAGAAGGCGATCGCCGCGACGACCAGGAGCAGCACGTGCGTGCCCTGAGTGTGCATCGCGAAGCTAAGGCCGATCAAGACGTAGATTACGGCCAGTCCGGCCGAGCCCACGAGCATCAAGGACCTGCGGACCACCCGGTCCACGGTGCCGACGCCACGAACGTGAAGACGAGGTTGACCAGCCCGGCGATCACGATGTTGAAGAGGATGTCGGAAACGCCGTAGCCGGCCGACGAAAAGATCTCCTCGGCGTAGTTGAAGATCACGTTAATGCCGCACCATTGCTGGAAGACCGCCAGCACCACGCCGATCACCACGGCCGGGCGAATCCTGGAGTCGAGCAATTCGCGGACCTCGACCCGGCTGGCGTTCGGGTCGTCGGCCAGGGTCTTGCGGATCTCGGCCAGGGCCGACCGGGCATAGGCCCCGCCGCCGACCCTGGAGAGGATCTGCTCGCACTGCTGCTCGCGACCGGCCCTGGCCAGCCAGCGCGGGCTTTCGGGCACGAAGAACATCGCCAGGAAGAAGAAGAGCGCGGGGATGGCCGTCACGCCGAACATCCACCGCCAGCCGATCCGGCCGTTCCACGAAGCGAGGATCTGCTCGGCCGTCGCGCCCGGCTCGACCGGCTCGGCGATCAGCCAGTTGATCACCTGGGCCAGCAAGATGACGATGACGATGGTGAGCTGGTTGATCGACACGAGCTTGCCGCGCATCGAGGCCGGGGCGATCTCGGCGATGTACAGCGGCGACAGGTTCGACGCCAGGCCGATCCCCACCCCGCCAGCCAGCCGGTTGAGCACGAAGATCGTGAACGCTCCGGCCAGGGCCGTGCCGATCGACGAAAGCATGAATATCAGACCCGCCAGGACCAGTAACCGCTTGCGGCCGAACCGGTCGGCCAGCGCCCCCGAGAAGATCGCCCCGCCCAGGCAGCCAATCAGGGCGCTGCTCATGGCCCACCCGACCTCAAGCGGCGTCGTCAAGTGAAAATATTTCTCATAGAACGGCTTCGCCCCGCCGATGACCACTCAGTCGTAGCCGAAGAGCAGTCCCCCCAGGGCCGTGACCAGGCTGATGGTCCAGATCCATCCCAGGTTGAAGGCCGTTACCGACCCGGTCTCGAGCGTCGTCGTGAGATCATCGGCGGCAAGCATGGTGGGAACCCTGCAAAGAGCCGGGAAGGATTCACTCGTCTTTCAGCAGCGACTGAACCTGCTTGACGCTCAGATCCACAGTGGGCTTGAACCGTTCGCCGGCCATGTAATGGAGCAGGCTGGACCGCAACTGGCGGGCGACGGCGCTGGTATCCAGGCCCCGCTCCAGGTCGATGCTGCATATCACCAGTTTGCCGGTGCCGACGCGGGCCTCGAGGACCAGTCCCAGACGGCGGTTGGTGACCCAGTCATCGATGACCTGGATCACCATGGAGATCGTGGGGCAGATCGTCCAGGATCAGCGCGTCGGCCCGGGTGAGCAGGTACCACCACTGCCAGTTGCTGTGCGACTCGGTAGGGAATTCCACCAGGGCGGGGTGCCCGGGGTCGCAGAGGATTCCCAGGGTGTGGGGTGGCTGGCGCCGCGTCCAAGCCGTGTTCCACAAGATCGAGGAGAAGCCAAGCGCGATCTTGCCCCATCAATCGCCCCGGGCTTTCCCCGGTGGGACCAAGAGCAGCACGCGGCCGCCGCTCTCGAGGACGGACTTCGCTTGATCGTCGAGCCGGCTGAAGATCGTGATGCCCGGCGGCGCCTGGGTTTCGACCCGCGGCGGGTAGACCCAGATGTCCCAATCGTTCTCGAACGGAGTTCCTTCCAGTCCGGCGACCAGCCGGTAGCGCGCGGGGGCAGACAGGTCGCGCAGGGGGATCGTCACGGACCCGAGCGAGACGCCATTGTCGATGGGGACTCTGGGGGCAAACCGGCGCCCCGAGGCCACGGCCTTGCCGTTATCGGCCACGAGCTTCCACGCTAGCGATGCCTCGACCAGCGGCCTGGGCCCGAAGTGTGCCACCTCGAGCGCGACCTCGAGCACCTGGTCGGTGGTGAATACACGACGAGGCAGCCGGGCCAGTGGCACCATGCTGTTGCAGAAGCGGCGGAACTCGCCGCAGGTGATGTAGCCTTTCGGGTTCCAAAGTGCGTCCAGCACTTCCACGAGCGCCGTGCCCTGACCCGGGAAGTCGTACAAAGCCAGGAGCTCGAAACCGCCCATGCCGGGCGTCCGCAGGGCCGACTCGATCTCTTCCTTGTAACAGAGAACCTGAAGCTTGCCCGAGGCCATCAGAAACTCAACGGCCTGCGACCCCAGCCCGTGCGCGTCGAGCGAGTCGCGAAAGATCTCGAAGTTCTTTGGCTTGAGCGGCCCGGCGTAGCTCGGGATCTCGGCAAAGTTGGGATAGACGCACCACTGGCCGATCTCGTGGCTGATGACCGGGACCTGGCGGGCCTGGATGTACTCGCGGTAATCGGTCATCGTCTCGGGTGGCCGAGCATTGATGCGCGACGCGAGTCCTGCGCCCCAGGCCTGAATCCGCGGATCGGGGGTGACATGAAACTGGTTGGCGGCGATCTGCGGCCAGCCTGCCGCGCTGGTGTAGAGCCGCCGGGCGTCGGCCGCCTTGTAGCGGTTGACCCACGCCGTGAGATACTCCTTGTCCTTGCCCGCCGGCTCGTTGCCGTATGCCATGAGCAGGAACGAGGGGTGGTTGCCGTAAGCCGCGAGGATGCGGTTGGCCTCCTCGTACAGCCAGCCGTCGATCGGCTTGGACAGACCGAGCGCCGTGGTCGTGTTGGCCCACGAGGCGCATTCGATGTGAAAGTAGAACCCCAGCTCATCGGCCGCCTGGAAGGCCGCCTCGGGCGGACACCAGGAGTGGAACCGGAACAGGTTCAGGCCGTGGTCCTTGGCGATACGGATGATTCGCCGCCAGGATTCCAGGTCGGTCGGAGGCAGCCCGGTTCGCGGGAAGATCGCGCATTCGAGCGTACCGCGAAAAAAGAGCTTCCGGCCGTTCAGCCGGAATTGCGTGCCCGCGGTGGCGATCTCGCGGAGACCAAACGTCGCGGAGCGAGATCCCGACGGCTGGCGGTTGATCGTGGCGGTCACGCGGTAGAGCGCGGGGCGAAACTCGTCCCAGAGCAGAGCGGCGCCCTCGAGCTGGATGTCGTCGGTGAACGTTCCACCTTGCTCCGACCACGACACCAGGCTCATCTGCGGGCTCAGGCCGCTCACGTTGCCGGGCAGTGCAATTGCCAGCTCGAGCACCCCCTGTCCGGCCTTCCCGGTCGCGTTGCCGATCCGCCCGCGAACCGTCGCCGACCTTCTGGGGAGGCGGGGAAACACCTGAAGATCGGCGACCCAGACGGGCGGCGTCGCGGCCAGGGCGAGCCGGCCGGCGATCCCGTTCCAGTTCCCCTGGGTATGGTCGGTCACGCTGTGCGAGTTGATGCCGACGTCCAAGACCAGACGGTTATCGACGCGAATCGTCAGCAAATGTTTGCCAGGGGCGACGTTCGTGCCAAGCTCGTACTCGTGAGGAGTCGACAGGCTGTTGCTCTTGCCAAGCGCGCGGCCGTCGAGCCAGGCGCGGGTCTCGATGTGGGGCCGCTCCAGGGTGAGGACCAGGCGGCGGCCTTGCCAATCGGGCGGAATTTCCAGATCGCGTTGGTACCAGGCAGCGCCGACGTAGTGCCTCTCGGGCTGAAGCCAGAAGGGCACCTTGATGTTACCCGGCTGACGGTATTTCTCGTACTCGGGCGCGGTGAACCAGGATCGGTCCACGATCTCGCCGGTCCACGGTGTGTTCACCGCAACCGGGTCGCCATGACCCTGGGCCTGCATCATCCCGGGAAGCTGAACCGTGTCTTCCCCGGCCAGTGGAGCGTTCGCCCAGTTCTCCGCGAGCCCCCGATCGTCGCGATCGATCCGGAACCGCCAGGTGCCGGCAAGGTCCCGCGATTCCTCGGCCGCGGTGGCGATGGCACCGGACGCCAGGACCAGGAATGCCAGCCATCCGACAAAGCGCGCCGAGCCGACGTGAATTGATGAGATTCGCATGAGACCCGTCCCCGACTCCTGGACGCCGCCTGCGGCGCGGCGGTTCTCTCCGGTATCTTCCAGGATCGGCGAGCCGTTCACAATGGACCGGCGGCGCAGCCGCAGCCAGTCCATTACGGCCCGCCTGCTGACTGATCTCGAGGCGGAGGGCGAAAGTCGACGAGCCGCGATTGGGTTGCTGGATGAGCCAGGGACAGGGCCTCGCCGATGCGCACGCGCAGAGCCCACAGATCCTGGGGGCGTAGGCCGGAATAATCGATCCGGCCGGCGTCCTCGGCGCCACCGGACTCGGTCGCCTGGCGTGAGCCGGAAAGGTGCAGCGCTGCGCGGACCTGCCGGCCGACCGTTCCGCGGGGCAGACCGCACTGTCGCGACCAGAGCGTCAGGTACTCGACGTCCTGCTGCCCGCGGCGATAGGCCTTCAGCCGCATCGAAGGCACCACGCCGGGCTCGGCACCCGGCGGGCTCGTCGTTCTGGCCAGGCGGCCCGCGCCTCGGCCGACGTCCGGAAGTGGGTAGAAAAGCGAAAGCTCGTCACCCTGCTGCCACGACCGGGCTGTGCCGATCGTCTGCCAGGGCAGCACGCCGTCGGCCCCCAGCGACCAGGCGTCGAGAGTCCAGCCGACGGGCTGGAGGTTCGAAGCCTGCACCGGGTTCGTACCGCCGTACTCAACCACGATCTCGCCGAACCAGCGCTTGCGGTCAAAGACCAGGCGCGGATACTGCCGCATCGCCGAGCCGACGACGTGGTAGTCGACCAGGCCGTCCAGCGCGTCACGCCGCCATTGCGGGCGAGAGTCATCGACGCGGAAGACCAAGCGTGGAAAGCTCGTGCCTTCAGCACCCGCTGTGCTTTTCTTTGCCCTTGGCCGGGCCTGGTTGATTCCCTCTTGGAAGGCCTGCGCAAAGTAGCGCAGGGCCCAGTAGTCCTGGAAGTTGGCCGGCTCGTCCAGGAGCCAGGACGACGACCCCCGCAACCAGCCGTTTGCCTTGAAGTTGTTCTTGTTGTTCAGGAATCCGTGGAGGAGCGTGTCGGTCCAGCCCCGAGTCTGCAAGTGCTCGGCGATCTGCCGCGAGGCCGAGACGAACGCCCGGCGATACGACTCGGGAAAAGCCTGGTCGGCCTAGTAGCTGCCGTTGTAGTTGCCCTCCATCGGGCTGGGCCAGTTCTCGTGCAAGGGGAGATAGAAGCATTCGACGGGGACGCCCTTGCGTGGTAGGTCCGCGAAGGCAGACCCGTCAAGCAAGGGGCCGAACCGGCGGTCCCGGCTCGTCCAGTCGAGCCGCGTTCCGTCCCAGCGCGGGGCGCAGCCATCCTGCATCTGGCCGTTCTGGTTGTAGGGTAGCCGGTTCAGGACCGTCCGGTGGCGATGGGCCAGTCGGTAATAGGCCCGCTCGTTCTCGGGCAGGCCGTAGCAGTTCATCTCGGGCGGGAAGCTGAGGTGATCCGGGAGCGTGAAATCCCAGACCGTCAGAGCGACCGCCAGGCGAAGGCTCTCCCGCCCGGAGTGGAGCGTCAGGGTGCCGCGTGACCTGCGACGTCGAGCCAGTTGGGGCTGCTCGAGACTCTTTCGGAACCTGAGCCAATGCAAAGATTAGCGGGCCGAAGAAGAATCCAACCAGAGACGCCGTGAAGGTGGCGATGCAACGCATGGTGTCTTCGCCTCCGGGGACCGAGCGCGGCGAGACGGAACCGAAAACCATGCTGATCGATCATAGAGAAATCCAAGGGCCGGTTCCACCGGCCGGAGCGGCCCCGGCATGTTAACCATGCCAGAACAGTCCCGACCGGTAAAACCGGCAAGCGAGAGATACAGTATCTCAGCGGCTCAAAGCTGCTTGGACGGAGCCGCCTGGATCGAGGGTGCACCCTGGCTCGACGGAGCCGGAGTTGCCTGGATCGACGGAGCGACAGCGGGAGCAGACGCATAGCCCACGGGGGCGACCGCGGCACAGGGGACCATCCGGGTAACCGGCTTGTAGCAGGTCACGGCCACCTGCTCGCAGACCCTGTGGGGAATCTGCTTGGTGATCGTCTTGGGCACGCACGTCCAGGTGACGCAAGGAACCTTGTCGGTCACGACTTCCTGGACCATCCGACAGTTGGTGATCTTCTGCACGTCGTTCACGACTTCCTGGACATACCGGGTGCGATGAATCGGCACCTGGCGGGTCTGAGTTTCGGGAACCATCGTGGTCGTGACCACGTCCCTGACCACCGGCACGGGGGTATAAGTGGTCTGGGCAACCGTCTTGCAGCCGCACGGATCCTTGTGGCAAAGACCGCACTTGTGACCCGTGGGTACCGTGACAAGCTGGGTCGTTGGCTGCATGCAGTAGCTGGTCACCTGCTGGGTCGTCTGGACGGGCTTGCAAACGGTGTAGGTCTGGGTGACATAGTCGGTCTCGTGGATCGGCTTGCACACCACCCGCTGACAGGGAACTTCGATCGTGTCGTAGACCGGCTTGCACACCACCCGCTGGCGCTCGACATAGTTGGTCACGGGCTGGCGCACCATCACAGTCTGCTCCACAGTCTCATACTCGGTCCGCCAGTGGGTCTTCATCACCGTGTAAGGAACCATCTCGGTCACGCACTGGTAAGCCGGCTGCGCAACCAGCACGCATGGGTTTTGCTTGCACCTATGGCAAGCCAAGGCCGTCTGCGACATCATCGCAACCGCCAAGACCGCCACCATACATCCCATCAATCGCACTCGCATCGTTGTTTGCCTCCCGTTGTCTCGAGTTCCGCTCGGCCTGTCTTTACCCTGGTCAAGCGACTCATGTGCCAGGGAACACGATTGGATTCTACAACATGGGTAACATTAGGAAAATGGAAAAAATGTACCGGTTACGGATTCTTGAGGGGAATTAACGCAACGGACACATTGTGCCACCATCCAATGCTGATTGTTATTTGGTGGAGATCAGAGGGAAGGACGAACGGTGGGTCTCGCCAAGGACGATTGTGGCGAGTTAATGGATCGTGCCGTAGCGAGTTTCGATAGATTGTACCGTGGTCAGGGGGCAGGAGTAAACGGGGCAGCCGGCCGGGAGGCAGAGCACCGGCTTGGTGAGGACATAGGGGCTCGCCGGCCCGTCGAAACGAGACTTGTGATCTCAGATCCTCAAGAACAGCCTGCGGCGATACATCCAGAAGAGGATAAGCCAGAGCACCAGGAGAACGGCCACTCCCTGGAGAAAGGGCGCGTAGGCAGCACCCAGGAGATTGAAGACACCCCGGCCGAGGTGCGTTTTGAAGCTGTCGCTGATGAAACCTTCGATCAGGTGGCTGAGGCAGTACGCGGCAATCGAGTTGGCGCCGATGACCCGCAGGGGAAACGACCAGAGCGCCCAGCCCAGCCAGTCGATGACCGTGTAAGAGAATGCCAGGAAAAAAAGGCAGATGCCGCCCGAGAAGAGGACCCAACTGGGGGTCCAGATTCGCTTCACCACCGGGCAAATGCCCAGTTCGCCCAGGCCCCAGCCCAGCGCCAGGCTGATGGTTCCCGCCACCAGAAGCCAGACGAACTTGAACCAAGGCGGCCGTTCGCGCTTCAAGATCCCGCCTGCGATCAGCCCCAGGATCATCGTCGCCAGCGTGGGAATGAAGCTGAGCGTGGCGTAGCCCCCACTGTTATCGCGGAACGGCTCGGACCTCGGGAACAGGTTGAGGAACCAGACGTCGAACGCCCAGGCCGGGTTGCTGTTCTTGTTCCAGTGCGCCGGGAAGCCGCTCATCAGATGCGGCCAGTCCGCGGGAACGCCGACGGCCGGGTAGTCAAAATCCGGGCGCACCGGATAGGCCGCGAAGAGCGTCCAGTAGCCCACCACGATGGCGACGAAAGCAATCCACTGGAGGCGGACCGACCGCATGCCCAGCAAGAAGAGGAACGTGTAGCCCAGGCCAATCTGCGAGAGGGTATCCTCGAACGTGAAGTTGGTCTGGCGGTGGCTGATCGAACGGAGGAGGACCCCGAGGAAAACCAGTACGAGCGATCGCCACACCGCATGCGCCGTCATTCTGCCTGGCGACTGTCCCCGGGCCAGACGGCTGGCCAGCGAGAACGGCAGGGCCACGCCGACTAAGAACGAGAACGACGGCTGGATCATGTCGTGGAGCACGCAGCCGATCCACTCCACGTGCGACTGGTAATGGCAGAGAAATTCCCAGATCGTGTTCCCGGGCACCGCGCTGGCCACGGCGCAAAAGCACAAGACCTCGGCCATCATCAAGAACATCACGAGCCCGCGGTACGCGTCGATCGATCCCAACCGCCGGGTCGGGGTCGGGTCGAGAACCGGCAACGGGGCTGGCGCCACCGCTGTCGCAGGATTGAGATCATGGCTCATCAGGTCGCGCCTCGTGAAACCGGAACACGAGCCATCACATCCGGCGGCCACGCGCAGCGGCTCGCCGCGAGGATCGGCACGGGGATCTTCCGATTCGGATTCGAATGTCCTGAGATCGCGGGACCGGCCGACCGGGGATCGGGGCCTCAGAGCCCATAAAGCTCGCCGTATTTCTGCCAAAGCGCGGTGACCAGAGGGCCGTGGTTGGGCTTCGCATTGGTGGCGCGCTCGATCAATGGTACGGATCGGTAGCGCTGGCCGTGACGATGGACGTTGTCGCGCAGCCAGGCCAGGAGCTCGCCAGAATCACCCCGGGCGAACGACCCATCCAGCCCGGCAAGATCGGCGCGGGCCTTGGCGAAGAGTTGCGCTGCGTACACGTTGCCCAGCGTATATGTGGGGAAGTACCCCAAGAGCCCGGCGCTCCAGTGGATATCCTGCAAACAGCCCTCGGCGTCGTTCGCGGGTGTGATTCCCAATGCCTCGCGGTACTTCTGGTTCCAAGCGTCGGGCAACGCGCTGATTGGCAGTTCATCGGCAAGCAGGGCCAACTCCAGCTCGAAGCGAATGATGATGTGCAGGTTGTAAGTCACCTCGTCGGCCTGGACCCGGATCAGGCTGGGCGCCACGTGGTTGACTGCGGCCAGAAACTGGTCGAGCGCGACGTCATGGAGGGCCGAGTGAAACACCCGCCGGGCGATCGGGAACCAGTACATCCAGAAAGACCGGCTTCGCCCCACCGCGTTTTCCCAGAGCCGAGACTGCGACTCGTGCACTCCCAGGGAAACCGACTTGCCCATCGGCGTGCCAAAATGCTCTGCCGGCAGCCCCTGTTCATAGAGCGCGTGGCCGACCTCGTGGAGAACCCCAAAGAATGCATCACTAAATTGACGCTCGTCGTAGCGGGTCGTGATCCGCGTGTCGCCCGGCCCGATCCCGGTGCAGAATGGGTGGGCCGCCACGTCCAGCCGGCCCCGTTCAAAGTCGAAACCGATCGCCGCGGCGACCGTCTCTCCAAAGACCTTCTGCCGATCGAGCGGATAGGACCGCCTGAGGATCGCATCGCCCTGCGCACCCGCGCCACCCTGGGAATCTTGCCCATCCCGGGTCCGTCTTACCGACGACTCACTGATCGTCTGCACCAGCGGCACCAACTCCTCGCGCAAAGCCTGGAACAAGACAGCCAGCTCGGTAGAACGGGCACCCGGTTCATAGTCTTCCAGGAGCGCGTCGTAGAGCGCGGCGCCCGGGACACTGGAATCGGCGACCTCGGTCAGGCAGGTCGATTCCTGCCGCTTGAGCTGGATGATCTTCTCCAACCACGGGCGGAAACGCTCAAAACGGGCCTCGCTCCGCGCCGCGATCCACTCTTGCTGGGCTAGCGAGGTGGTTCTGGCCAGTGCTTCCACCAGGTCGCGCGGCAGCCTCGTCTTTCGTTCGTAGCTCCGGCGCAACTCGCGGACATTGACGGCTGGCGGCGATTCGGGATCGGCCACCAGGTCGGAGCCCCCGACGACGGCCAGCAACTCCCCGAACCGGGGATCGGTCGCGCGCTCGTGGTGCAGCCCGGCCAGGTGCGCCATCTGCTCGCTCCGATGCGCCGAGCCGCCCCTGGGCATGTAGGTCTGCTCGTCCCAGTGCAGCAGCGCCGAGCAGGACGACAGCATTGCCAGTTCGCGTGCCTGGCGGATCAGTTGCTCATAGGCTTCATGAACGTCTTTGGCCATGGCCGCCCCCAATCGTTTTCCCACGCCGTGTCCGGTTCCCTCCCGGCAGTGGCTTTGCCCGGGGTTTGGGAGCAGCGCCGACCTTCCACCTTCGCCACTCCAACCACGATCAAGGCCCGAGGTCGGTGACCGAGCGGACACGAAAAAAACAAGCGAGGACCCATGGTCCTCGCTTGCCAGAGCGATCCCCGGAGATTGTCCGGGGCGCCAATTTGTACAGCAGAGAATAGCCCGGATGGGTAATTCAACGTCAAGTCTCATCAAGCGACCGAGGTCCGCCTGAAGAGCCGACGTAACGTGAACAGGCCGCTCAGGCCGATTCCCAGCAGAGCCATTGAGGCTGGCTCGGGAACCGTCGAGAAACCCTGGTCGATGATGGAGAAGGAGGCACCGTTGCTGCCGCCGTTCACGGTGATGTCCTTCTCGACACGGAAGGTAGTCTCGGGTGTCAGCAACGACACCGACAGGGCCGTCGGCAAAGAGGGGCTAAAGACCTGAAACACCAACGGAGACGTGGCAATCGGGTTGCCTTTCGCGTCCGTGAAATCTTCAACGATCGTGGCCGAGCCGGTGCCCGTGGGGCCGCCGAAGCCGAAGCCGCCTAGGTGAAGGTAGGCGTCATTGATGAGGCTGCCGTCGGTCGTCGACACCGTGTAGAAGATGTGGTAATCCACGGTCACGTTAGCGGCGGCCGTAAAGACCCCGCCGAAGTTGATACCGGGCTCACCGGGGACGTTGGTGAAGCTACTGACCGTCACGTCAGAGGCCAACGGAGGCGAGCCTGTGGGTGACTGGGTGTACGTGAAGTTAGAGAACTTCAGGTCACCCACGATGGCGTAGTTATCCGAATTTGTCGAAGGCGGCGGAACAAAGTCACTTAGGGGCGCGCCGGAGGTGATATCGACCTCCCCCGCCTGAGCTTTCAATCCACCCAAGGCCAGCAGGCCGACAGCAAAGCTGAGAATTAGAAATCGTCTCGTCATTGTACCTCCTGGAAGCAGAGTGCTGCCGAAAAAGATATTACGTCGATGGACTAGTTCCCGTGAATCACCCACCGATCCCGGCCTCGAAAATCCAACAACGCTTCACGCTTGCGGATCAGCGCTCAGGATCTTGGGAGGAAGGTAGAAACGGCCCCTGGGGATTCCATCCTTCCGGGTCACTCATGAAGCAGCTCGAAGGGGGTGTGACTTAGGATCGCTGTCCCTTGGTGAGTGGCAGCCTCCTGTTTCGCCCCCTGCTCCACAAACTGCCGGAATCCGGGAAGAATTTCATCGGACAGATTACCGAGACGCCCGGGCCTGCGTCCAGCCGACCAGGAGATCACATAAGCCGACGCCCGACTCGGCCATACTGTGATTCCTGGGTGCCATCAGCACGGGGCGGCTCGTACGAGCCGCCGATGACCGTTGAAGGAGTCCGATTCTGACCAGTTGCAAGGAGCTTGTCAACGAATAAGAACTCAACGAGGATTTTTCTGAGAACCTGTTAAGCCCTAGCCCCGTACCTTTACCAGCCCTCCGCGTGTCATTCTTGCTCGATCGCCTGTTTACAGGCTCCAAACGCGGTCAGTCAAGGAAACCGAAACATCAACCTAGACCATGTTTTCCGATCCGAAGACAGGTCTCGAGCTTTGCCGATCACCTTTCTAGCTCATTCGCCGTCAGATTTCCAATCAATTCAGTCCATGTGATAAAAAGCAACAAGATCTTCACCTCGTCTCAAGGGAGATGTTGGAAAAAGGCGTCATTACAGCCACGTATGATACCAATCGACCCCCATCATCCCACGACGTTGTGCATGCATCATATTCATTGCGCGATCGCTGAGCCTAGAAGGGCGGCTCGGGGGAAGCGTTAGCTGTTGTCAGCGGCTCCTGGCCGGCCGGTTCCTGGTCGGGGTCCAGCGGCGTGCGGAGGCGGACCGATCGCCGACCATCATCATTGTAATCTTCTGCTGCCGTTTGTCAGGCGTGAGCAGGTAGCCGAACCATTCTTGCAAGCATGTGATACTCTCGTTGTCGTCCTCCCAGATCTGTCGGAGGAACTCGAGCCACTCGGCCGGTTCCCAGACCGTCGGGATGGAATCGTAATCGAGCGCGAAGGCGTTGAAGAACCGTGGGAGCGGCGGAACCGTGCACGAACCCCCGTCGATGAAGGACGGCAGGTGCACCAGGGCATTGCGGGTTGGCAAGATTTCGTTCACGGGCCACGAGGTAGTTGCTAGCGGGTCTTGCAGTCCGTTGGTACCCGCACCGCTCGCGTGAGAGGCGCCGGCGCCAAGGCTGGCGGCAGCCGGCACGGAGGTCTCAGGAAAGCCCTGGTCCCAGGCTGGCTGATCGGGGCAGGCTGCCGCGGGGATCAGTACGGGTGCAGCGATCGCCTGGAGGACGTCTGCCAGCATACGGTTGGTCACCGCGATCGGTCGTGGGAGTCCCCTGGCCCATGCAGAGGCGGGCCTCCTCGAGGGTCTGTCTGAAACCCTTGACCAGGACGCATGCGGCGTGGAAAGTTCGGTCATGTCCGCGCTGGCCGGAGACGGCGGGGGGAATCCTGGCCAGGTAGGCGGCAATCCTGCGCTGGTGGCCGGCAGAGTCATCGCCGCGGGGCAAGGAGCCGGCAATCATGGCCGACCGGGAAGCCGCCTGCGCTGGCGAGAGGTGCACGGCGTGCCGGCCCAAGAGCCATCCGGCAAGGTCGATGGGATGTAGGACCAGGGGAATCCGTTAAGTGCCGCCGGGGGAAGGGCCCGGGCGGGCGGGGTCGGAATTCTTGGTCATTCGCCGTGCAAGCCTTTGTCATCGGGCGTTCTGGGTGGTGAGCACCGCTCATCGTACCGCATCCAGCGCTAAGGCCACGGATTGGCCTGGAGCAAGGCAGGACTCGCGCTGCCTGACGTGCTGGCAAGAGGGCCGTTCTGGCCTGGGAGACCCTTTCGCCTTGCGGGTGCCCGGCAGGTCAATGAGCCGTGCGGGGTTGACGGTGGCCGTGCCGATCACCACCGACGAGTCGCTATACCGGCACGCAAGGGTCCCGACGACGTCGGTCGCCAGGGTGCGGTGGGTCGGATCGTTGGGGCAGTCGGGTGGACGGATCAGGACCCAACCGCCGATGCCTGAACGACCCCAAAACGCGGAAGCGGCCAGTTCTGGGCAGCCCGCCAGAAACGCGTACCGCCGGTCTTCATCTTTTCCATCATGGTCTCCCGGATTCGCAATGCGCTGCGGCGGTCGTTTCGCTTGCAGTATTGAAGGTCTGCTCGGGCTCTGTCGCACCAGAGTCCGAGAACCGCCTTCACGACACACCGCACTCCAAGCAACTGCGCAGCTTCCCCAGCGCACCTTGCTCGACCTGCCGCACGTGCTTAACGGAGATCCCCAGCGCACGGCCGAGCCGGCGGTAGGTCCACTGCCGCGAACCGCCAGCCGCCATCGTGGCCGTTCCCGCGAGGGAGGCCGCTGAAGGAGAGTCTTCGTGCGGATCGTCTAGGCCGAAGCGGCGGCGGATCAACCAGGCTTCGACGGGAGTCAATTGGTCGAGCGCCTTATGCAGTTCGTCAAGCGTCTCGGCTGTCTCCAGATCGTGCTCGGGACGGTGCATGTCGGCGATGGTCCCCTCGAGAGAGGTCTCCTCGCCGTTGTCATCGACCCCATAATACCACGACCGCGAGATCATCGAATGATTCAAGAGCTGACGCCGACGGTGCGAGATCTCCAAGCGAGAGCCGAGCGCGGCTGATCCACGGTCATCCGGCGCGGCCCCGTCCTCGGTTCGCGGATCGCCGCCGACCTTGTGCGCCCGGACATTCAGCCTGAACATGTATTCGGGCACGCGGATCAGCGAGAAGTTGACCGCGATGGCCCGCTGGATCGTGTTACGGATCCAGTAACTCGCATACGTTGAGAAACGGGTGTTGTGTGTCTCCGGATCGTAGAGCTCCACGGCGCGGATCAGCCCGCGGCTGCCCTCCTGAATCAGATCGTCGAGGGTTGCCCCGTAGGAGTAATAATGCTTGGCGATGTTCACGACCAGTCTGAGGTTCGCCACAATCAGGGCTTCGCGGGCGACCTGGTCGCCGTCTTTGATCCGAGCCGCCAGTTCATGTTGCTCCGCCGGCGTAAGCAGGCGGGCAGGTTGCCTCAGTGCATGCTCCCGCGCCCGTCGAGGCCCACTGTGGCTCTTCTTGTCGGCTGATTCCTCCGTGCAGTCTCTGGCTTGATTCCCGAGTGCTGGATCACCGGCGAAAGACGTGACCTCACCGCGCCCTGCGCTGCGGGGCCCACGATGTGCGGGACGCGGTTCGACATAGGTCATCGACGTTGCTGTCATGATACATTCCTTATGAAAAGCGGTCCGCCGCACGTCGGGCTCCCTTTGTGGTCTCGGACTCAAGATGCGGCAGTTCGCGAAGGATCCGATGCTGGCCAGATCACCCGGACCCGCTCCTGAGGGCCATTGGCGGAGCTGGAACGAAGGCTCCAGCGAGCCGCTGTCACGCCCTGGATCGCGCCCCGGGCTGTGGAAAAGCTCTGGCTCGTAGGATCAGTGCCGACGTGGGTGACCAGGCGAACGTACCAGCGCCCCGAACGATGCCCCGCGCGGAACTGCTGGGTGAATCGGGGCGTGTAAACGATAAGCTGCTGTCCCGTAAAGCGATCAAGGACCCTCAACGTGCCATCGGGCTGCCGTGGATCGACGTGGATCCGGGGCACCGACGTCGCGTGGACCGGTAGCAAGGTCAACATCGCCAGGGCCCGGGAGGCGGAGATCGACCGCCGCCGGGACCGGGGCCGTGGTGAGGCTGGTGTTGGCCCTACGGAGAGAACTCCGCCGGCCCGCGCGCCAGAGGCCATCGTCTCCGGCTGCCCGGCCGAGTGATGAGCCGGGTCGGATCGTGACTGCGTATCAGGGATCATTGTCTTGATCATCTCCCTCTCGTGCAAACCTGCGCGAATCAACCGAATCGCGAATCAATCCTTCCGGACGATGACCGGCTCGTTCCGTCCCGCGCGGCGGGTCCACAGCAAGGGTGAGGACGGCTGCAGCGCGGTTACCGCTTCCGCTGATCCGGCCGGGAGGTCGGCTGCCAGCCTGCGCAGCAGCTCAGGGGCGTTATCTCCCGGGCGGATGTGCTTCGAGAACACCCCGAGCGCCGCGCTGGCCTGCGCTCCATGGCGGATCAGCACCCTGAGCCAGCAGAACGGGCGCACATCCTCCTGAAACGCCAGCTCGGCCATGACTCTCGACGCGGCGGTGCATCCCACGCCATCCTGGCGCAGAAGCTCCACGGCGACGGGGCTCCATCTCCAGTCCAAGATCGCCCGATCGAGCCGTGCGCCGGTGAGCAAGGCACCGCGGAGGTCGGCCCCCACGAGGTGCGCCCCTTCGAGACTGGCGTACCGCAGGTCCGCCCCGCGAAGGTCAGCCTGCCGAAGATCCGCAGTCCTCAGAAACGCTTGCCGAAGATCGGTTTCGAGCAGCCTGGCGGCTCGCAAGTCCGCCTTCTCGAGCTTGACGCCGGCCAGCTCGGCACGGCTCAACTCGGCGCCGCGGAAGTCGCCTTCTGTCAGGGAAGTTCCACGTACTTTGACTCCTTTCAAGTCTGCGTACAGCATCCTGACGCCCCGCGCCACGGCCAGTTCCAGGGCCCGCGGATAGGTCTCGGCCTCCACCATGGCGATGAGCCTTGCGCTCCAGCGATGAAAGATTGGGTAGGTTGGCATCTCTTGACATCTCTTGATGAAAGTTCCGCGAAGCGGTCGTGCGAGCGCGCACCATCTCCGCGTGAGCCTGGCGGGCGTGACCGGGCCAGCCTCATGACATGGGAATCACGTTCAGGAAAAGGTGAGCCGAGAAGGGCTCGCGGCCACGAGCCGGCGCCCCGCGTGGCGGTGGGGGCGCCGTCTCGATGACGATCGGCGGGCGGGACGTCCGCCGATCGAGATGATGGTCTCGAAGGCTAATTAGCCGGGGCCGACGGGTCCCGAGGGCGGAATTGGCGGAATGAGGATCGGGGGTTCGTCGGTCGGCAAGTCGCCGGGATCGGGCTCGGGATCCGGCACCGGGTCATCGACCACCACGTGGGTGGGACCTACCATCAGACTGCTCATACTCAACTTCTGTTCCAGAACATCAAACAGGTCGAGACTCTCGATTGCGAATCTGCGGCACATCTGGGCTGTCTCCTCTCCGGGTCGAAATACGAAGCTGGTACGGTCGAACCAACGATATGAAACAATCGGGCCACTTCCTGACCCGGATGTTCCCTCTTCATCTCCCGTTCACTGCACCCTTCTCCTATATGATCTGGTCTCGACCTTGCAAAGTTGCAGTAAAACGGAAATTCTTTGGAACTCTCTCCCTGATCGGCAAAAACGCGGACTCCCGGCAAGCTTGCCTCTTCTTCATAAGTTCCGCATCGATGAGGAACTGGCGGCGCGGGGCGAAGGCCCCCTGTTGGAACCTTCGGGAGACGATTCCGGGGGTTTGCGGCTGACGGGAAAACGATCACCCCGATGGCGGGCGACTCTCGGTCTCGTTCGACTATCAGCCCGGGCTGGCCGGAAGGTCGCACCGGAGGATGCGGGCGACTCGCTCGCACGCCGCGACGTACATCTGGTCGAAGGCAAACTGAACGCGCCCGCTGGGATCAGTCTCGTGGGAACGAAGCTGAAGGAGCGGTACGACCGCCTTGAGCCAGAGGCGGTTTTGAACATCCGCGTCCACGTAATCCGGAATCATTTCCTCGCTGCCGGGATCGTCGCCTTCAGCCGGCCTGGAAGCCGATTCGCCGGGGGTGTCATCGGGTTGATCGGGCTGGTGCGGATCAGGTGTACCGGAAGAGTCAGGTTTCATGGTCGTCTGGCTTCCCGTTGATATGGATGCACCTTGGCCGGCTCGGTCAGGGCGTACTGCCGCGACGAGGCAATCGAAGCAGTCGTGATGATTGATCAAGCCATGGCGCCCTCGCCCCCGGGTGTACCGGGCCAGGCCAGCACAGCCGCGTAGAACTAGACAAGACGGAAGGGACACTCCTACATCCGGCCAAGAGGCATTAACGATTCCGTCACGCCTGGAGCGGGCATTGATCGGTCTGGAGTCGCGGCGCTGGTCCCGGCGGGGACAGCCGCGTCGTGGACCTTTGGCCGAAGAAGGGTCAGATATGCTGAGTTGCACGCGGGGTGGGTCTGATCAACGAACTCGCACTGGCGACGGACATCCAGGCCCGCGCAGGGCAGACCCGGCTCGATCAGTCACCGCGAGCACCGCACCGGTTCGTGGAAAAAGGTCACATTGACGATGTTGCCAGGCAAGCCGGAGGGTCCGCCCTGGCGACGGGGCGGCGAGCCACCGCGAACAGTGATGTACCAGTCCGCAATAGCCCGCGGAGGGCCGGACCGTGCTCGAACAGGAACACCAGTCTGACGACCCAGGGCAAGGGTCAGGGGGGCAATTCGAGGTAATGGCGGTAGATCTCCGACGGTGTCTGGCCGGGGCGCGAGCGCGGGCGGGCGCGGTGTCGCAGCAAGGCCGGCACGAGCCATCGTCCCCACCAGAAGATCCGTTCCAGCAACAGGCCGGAATCGGCAAAGGCCGCGCCCAGGGTTTCCGGCATTAGCGCCGGCGATGGCCCTGAATGGCGTCGAACTCGGTGAACAGCGCGGGGAGCGCCGGAACGCTGACGATCAGAGCGCCCCCCGGACGCACGAGCGTCCCCAGCCGGGCAACGAGCGCACGATCATCATCGAGGTGCTCGATCACGTCCAGGGCCAGCACGGCGTCACTCGCCGCAGCGATCTGGCCGAGGGGTTGAGCCAGGTCGGCCTCCACCAGGCGTCGGCTCGGGCGGTCGAGCTGCTGGAGCGCCCGCCTGGAGATATCCATTCCCAGAACGTGATAGCCGCGCCGCTCCAGGGCTTCCAGCGTGACTCCCCAACCGCAGCCGGCGTCGAGAACCTGCGCCGGGGGATGAATCCCCAGGCGATCAAGCAAATCCAGCGTGAGCGCCGCGCGTGCCTGCCACCAGGGATGGCCGCGGATCAGATCGGCCAGATCGACGAGAATCTCCTCGGCCATGCTCTCGTCGTCGGCACCTTCCGACCAGCGTTCGATCACGACTGGACAGCTCCCGTCTGACCGTCCTCGCCCTGTCCGAACCCCTTTGCTTCTGGGAGTCCGGCGATGTCGCCCTGGTTGTCGCGGACGATGTAGGTCGGGCGTCGTTTGGTCTCCAGGAAGATCAGCCGGATGTACTCGCCGATGATGCCCAGGCTGAAAAGCTGAATCGATCCCATGAACAGAACCGTCACGAGTGTGCTGGCCCATCCCTGCGGCACCGTATGGTTGTAGAGTGCGCTGGAGACAACCCAGACGAGAAGCACCAGAGCAATGCAGATCGTGACGAGTCCGAGGTAGGTCACCAGCCGCAGGGGATAGCTGCTGAAATTGATCAGGCCGTCGATGGCCAGCACAATCAGTGAGCCGAAGGTGTATTTCGGCTTGCCGGCCTCGCGGGCCGCTCGCTCGTAGACCAGGCCGATCTGACGGAAGCCTGCGAACGATCGCAGACCGCGGACGAACCGCATCTTTTCGGGAAGATGCTTGAGCACATCGACCACTCGACGATCCATAAGGCAGAAATCACCGCTGTCCAGGGGAATGTCGAGATCGCTGATCGCGCTCAAAAGCCGGTAGAAGCAGAAGTAGCCCAGCCGCTTCAGGGGACCTTCCTTGCGTCGCTGTCGCACCGCGTAGATCACCTCGTATCCCTCGAGCCATTTCTGGACGAAACGGGGTAGCACCTCGGGAGGGTCCTGCAGATCGCCGTCCATGACGATGACCGACCGACCACGTGCGTGATCGATACCGGCGGAGACGGCAGCCTGGTGTCCGAAGTTGCGGCTCAAGTGAACGGCCGCCACGTGGCGATCCTGGTGCACCAAGTCATCAATGAGCCGGGGCGTGCTGTCCCGGCTGCCGTCATCAATTAGGAGGATCTCGTAAGGCACTCTCAGAGATTGCAGGACATCTCCGAGCCTGCGATGCAGTTCTACCACGTTCTCCTGCTCGTTAAACAGCGGAACGACGACGGTGACCACGGGGATCGGTTCGGTCGGCTGAGTTTCAACACTCATGGCACCACATGATGAGGTCGGCTTTCCTCGAAACCAGCAGGGCGGGATCGCCCGGTCCGGCGGGTCTGATCCGATCCGACCCGACCTGGTGAGGCCGGGCTGCCTGCCGGAGGGAATCAGGCTTTTGTCGGGGTAGTGGGCAGCCCAAATTCCGCTCGTCCGGCAGCAGCAGGCGCGGTCATCACAAGCAGAGAAGGCGATGCGTCGTGATCCATGGAGAGATCTTGGAAAATGTCAGATCCGGCGTCGAAATTCGAACGACAGACGGTTTTCTCCCACGACTATAGACGATACTCGCAGCGCCCGACAAGGGACGCCGGTTCTCTCGACGTTGCCGGGATTGACCCTGCCTGACTCCGTGATCGTGAACGAACGTGGCGATGTCCTTCTTGCAGCCCATGGCATCGATCGTCACGACGGCCCCCTCGAGATCCAGAAGCTTGAGCAGATCGGGAATCGCCGTGACTTCATTGGATTTCGCCTCGGTTGCGACTTGGCCTAAGGTCAGGTGGTTCTCCACCGACCAAGCGCTGACCATGTGCAGGGGGGGATTGACAGACGCTGCGCCGAACCGCGCTGGGTCTTCCCATCGATGGCGATGGGCTTCAGTGCGGGTTGATCGATGGGGATGGGGATCAAGCCTTGCCGATTCATCAACACGGTCATCCAGTCGGAGAAACACGCCTGAAAGGCCAGAGGGTCGAGCAAGCAGAAGACGCGACGGAATGTATCGTGCGACGGGATGCCCCCGGGCAAGGTGAGAAAGGTGTTCAGCCAATCGGACTGCGACTGCGAGTAGTCGGCGATCTGTTGGCAGCTATCGGCCCCACATAGGACTGCGACACTTGATCTGAACATGATGTCATTAATCATGTAAACTTTTCTATGTTCGCGTCGCGGATCGGGAAGCGCGGGAAAGGGCTCGAGGATCGAGGCGGGGTCTTTGGAACGAGAACTAATGGTCCTGCTCACAAAACTTGCACTGAATTCGAGGAGTGCTCTGCGAACCATTGGCGCATCTTATGATTCGTCCACGTCCATTCAATGGGGTGGGCATACCGATGGTTGTATTCTGGCCACGAAGCCATCACATGCGTCCTGAACTCTTCCTGACTCTTCCATGATGCGCGTTTCAGGTAATAGTGCTTGAACGCGTGAATGAGGATCTCCCCTTGGTTCAACCACGAGGCATTGGCCGGCGTATAGCGAGGCTTCCACCACCCCCGACTCTGGGCAAAGTACCTCTGCGTTTCCGCCGCGATGTGGCTTGCCCCACCATCTTGAATCAAGAAGACACCCTGTAACTCTTTATGCTGCTCGTGAAAGAGTTCTAATTCCGGGAGGTAGTGCTCATGGTCGTTCTTCGCCAAGACGACCAACTCCATCAGCCCGGTATGCACGACCAAGAACACTAACCCTAAAACAAGCGTAATATATTACGCGACTATAGTAAATATCAGAATCTCATATGTGAGATCATGAGATGTACCTTCTACTACCCGGAGGTCTCAGACCCCGGTCTTTGATTTCGATTTGT
>JBEKTN010000067.1:0-25997 GCA_049516015.1 Isosphaeraceae bacterium
GGAACACATCGGACCAACTCTCTTCTCACAGAGAAAGGAGGCCTTCGCCATCGCCGGAACGGCGCAACAAAAACTGGCAGAAGTCCGCTCATAATTCGCCGGCCCTTTTTCATCAGCCCAGCTTTGTCCTCTCCCGCCGGCTGGGGCACAAGAGCGCTCGCGAGCTGGATGAAGCCGCCGCGGACGACGCCTCGAAACGCGATGACACCAGCGCGACCCCGCTCAAGGACTCGGACGACCCCGTTCAGCTCGAGATCTTCTACGACGGTGCGCCCGTCGCACTCGAGGCCGACACCAGCAGCCCCGGCGAGGTCCGCGTGCGGAGCCAGAAGGCGGCCGACCCGAAGGAGGGGCAGAAGGTCAAGTTCGTGGTCACGAACAAGAGCAGCGACACGGTCGGCGTCGTGCTCGCGGTCAACGGCAAGAGCACGTTGTTCCTCGAGGACCTCACGTCCAAATCCCCCGGTGAGTGCACCAAGTGGATTCTCGCACCCGGCGAGGCCTACACGATCGAGGGGTTCTATATGAGCGAGGACGGCAAGCAGGTGCGCGCGTTCAAGGTGCTTTCCGACGACGATTCCGCAAAGGCCGACCTCTCCCCGGACCAGAAGGGCGTCTTCACGCTGTTCGCCTTCCGCCCGATCGCCGGGGGTACGTCGACAGCGCTGAACGTATCGAGCGAAGGCGGCGACCTGTCCAGGTCTCCCGCGGGGCACCCGGGCAAGCGAAGCCTGCCGGAGCTGCAGGCCGCCCTCCAGGCGACCAACCACACGCATGCCAGCAACGGCCGACTGGTGGCGGAACACGTCACTCATCACCCCGGCACAACGCGCAGCGTGAGGCAGAAAGGTGGGCGCGGCCTCGTTGTCGAGGATAGCCAGTCGTCAACCGGCAGCAACCTGAACCGGGTGGACAAGCCGTTCGACCCCAAGCCCGCGATGTCGCTATCCATCCGCTATTACGCGGGACCGGCGCTCGCCTCGCAGTGAGCCGGACCATCCTGTTTCCAGAACCCTGATTTCACCTTCTGAACCGCAACCAAGGAGAAAGTCATGAAGCCGGTCGCCATGCATTCCTTGCCGATTCCGCGTCGATCGTTCCGCCGCGGCTTCGCGCCCCTTCTTGTACTGGCCGTCGCGGCCCTCGCCGGCGCCCCGGCCCGGGCTGACAATCTCGATGCCGGGCTGTTGAAGAACGGACCGGAGGTGATCCGCTACCTCCACGACCACCACTGTCGTAATGTGGGCATCCTCAAATTCCGGGTTCACAAAGCCGGTCATCCCGTCAGCTTCACTGTCGGGCCGATCAACGACAACATCGTCGAGCGTCTGGAGAACGCCCTGATCGCGGCGAACTCGACTGCTTCGCCAATCGGGATCATTCAAGACGCCAGCCTCGTCGCCGCGTCGAGCAAACTGCCCCGTTACGACAACCCGGCCGGACAGCGAGCCCTGTTCGGGCGGCAGTACCCCCTCGCCTGGGGGAATTCCCTTGTCACTCCAGATCTGATGCTCACTGGCGTCGTCAGCGTCCGGGCCGATCTGAAGACCGCCACGGTCCTGATCGAGGCCTTCGGTCCCCAATCCGCCAAGCAAGAAAAGGTCGTGGCCTTCAAGGTCGATACCGATCGTTCGCTCCTGGCCGACCTCAATGAGAGCTTCCAGGTGAAGAGCCGCCAGATCAAGATGAAAGGCAAGAGGCGGTCCATCGAGCTGGACGAGGACGCCGTGGCCGACGCGGCCGAGGACAACGCGAAACCCAAGGGTCAAACGACCAGCGAACCGAGCTCGGCCGGGACCTCACCCGGTGCGACGGTCTCCTCGGAGTCCAGCGAAGATCACCTGCTCGACTACGAGATCCGCTACGACGGTCAGCCGCAGCAGGTCACGAGCGACCCGAACAGCCCGGGCGAGCTTCGCGTCGCGGAGCCGAGGGAAAACCAGGTCGTCTCCGTGCTCCTCAAGTCGCGGTCGACCGAGCGGTTCGGGGTGGCCCTCGTGGTCAACGGCAAGAGCACGCTGTATGAGGTGGAGGGCGACGCGAACAACCTGCAGGCCTGGGTCATGGAACCGGGAGCGGTGAATGAGATCCGCGGGTTCCAGGTCGACAATAACACGGTCAAACCTTTCCGGGTCCTCTCCGATGCGGACTCCGCGGCGGCAGCCTACGGCCCGAACACAGGCCTGTTTCAGTTCCACATCTACCGCGAGGGGGGAACGAAGACCATCGCAGGCGGCGACACCGCAACGAAAGACGATTCGTCAGGTCAGAACATGAACATCAGCCTTCGCGGGCTGAACCACGCAAACCTGGTCCGGACGGGGCAGTCACGCTCGCTGGCCGATCTCAAGAAGGCGGTCCGGGAGCACGCTCATACGGGCCCCCGTGGGCGTGGCCTGGCCGTGGCCGCCGACACCGCCGTCGCCGGGGCGATCCGCAACGATGAAATCAAGAACCAGATCCTCGTTCAAACCATCGTCGTTCGCTACTACAAGCCCAGGGGTCAGTGAGACCCTTCCGTTCCCACCCGCACCGCCAGCCGCCGGAGTTCAGATCCCGGGGCGGCGCGGGGCGGGTTGCTGACATCCGGAAAAACCAGTGAGACGAACCATGTACGCCACGTCTTGCCTCGGTCCCCAGGGACCGTCGCGATGGGCCAGGCTGGGACTGGGATTCCGATCGGGACTCCTGCTGGCCGCGACGCTGGCGGGCAGGGTCGACGGGTCCCCTCCGCCTCCAGAGCTCCGCACGGTCCACGCGCTCCTGGTCATCGATACCCGCAGCGATCTTGGCGAGAGCGTCAAGGTCGACGGCGAGCGGATCGACCACCTCCTGAGCAACAGGCTGCCGAAAGACCGTGCCGAGATCCTTGTCCTCACGGGCAAAGACGTCAACGCCAACACCATCCTGTCGTATTTCCGCGGCCTGAAGGTCGGCCATGATGATGCGCTGTTCTTTTATTACGCAGGCCACGGGGCAACCGACCCGCAAAAGGGGCACTTCCTGGCCCTCCAGGAGCTGGGCACCAAGCCCTTGCTCCGCGCCGACCTGCTCAAGGCCATGCAGGAGCTTCAGCCGGGGCTGATCGTAATTGTGACCGACTGCTGCAGCACTCGCTTCGCGTTGCCCGGCAAGACCCGCCGGATCCTCCCGGACAAGGGAAGCGCCGCATCGATTGATCCGGTCCTGCGGTGCCTGCTCTACCAGTCGCGGGGCGTCGTCGACATCACGGCGGCCTCGGGGAACGCGTCGTTCGGCGACGACCACGAGGGCGGGATCTTCACGCGCAGCTTCGCGAAGCTGGTCGAAGACGGGATCGCCGGCTCCGACGCCAACAAAGACGGGTTCGTTTCCTGGCCTGAGTTTTTTTCCCGGTTGCAGACGCGGACGCAGGGCGTTTTCGTGACCTGGGCGCAGCATCAGCGGGCCCGGGGCGAGGACGTCGATCAAACGTCGCAGAAGCCCATGGCCTTCAGCCTGGGGACCGGTGGCGACGCCCCGGGTGTCGTCCGGCTCCGCAACGAGACCGCGGCCTCAATGGAATACGAGTATCGCTGGGCCGGCCGCGCGTCGTGGACGAGCGGACGGATCGCGCCGCATGGTTTCGCCCAGCACGCACCACCCGATGGCGGTGACGGCCGCCCCCTGCTTGAGGTCCGGTTCAGAGAGGGCAAGCCGCCCCAGCAACTACACGTTGGAAGAACGTACACCTTTCACGACAAGCCGTGAGTCATTCAGGCCAGCAAATCCTGGCCAGATAGCCGCCACCGTCAGTTCCACTTCGCTTGCACGCTGAGCGGACAAGCTCGAAGACCAGAGGATCGTCGATGATCCGGGGGTTTCACCATGAGACGGATGCCAGCCATTGAACATGTGGAAAACCGAGGACCCTTGCCCAGCGGGCCGATGCTCCTCGTCGCATTGCTCGCGGCACTGACCTTGTCGTCCCCCGGCCTTCCAGCCGGCTCGTTCCAGGTCCAGGAGCATGACGGGCCGGCCCCGGCCGAGGGCTCGCCCAAGCTGGTGATCGACACCCAGGGATTCACCTCACCGATCAACAGCGTCGATTTCAGCCCGCGCGGCGACTGGCTGGCGGCCGCGGGTAGCGACAAGGTCGTACGGGTCTGGGACGTCGCTAACGGACGGCTGCTGGCGACGCTCCGGGGTTACGACGATAACGCGGGCAACGGCCAGTGTTACGCGGTCCGGTTCTCACCCGATGGCCGCTCTTTGCTCGTCGGAGTCAAGGACTTCGCGACCGCGGGCGCGATCCGTGTCTATGATTCGGCCGACCTCGGCGAGATCCGGATGCTTCTGCCCGGTCACCCGAATGGAGGCACCAGCGAGCTCGCATTCTCACCCGACGGGAAATACCTCGTCTCGCAAGGCGTCGACGGCACCATCCTCTTCTGGGACTGGCCGGCCCGCAAGCCGATCGGTCAGATCGCCTGGACCAGGAACGTTGCTTATCTCGGATTCCCGACGGCGACCTCGATGCTTGTCGTGTACGACGCCCAAGGCTTCCACGCGTTCTCCGCGCCCCATGCCGGCGAGCTCGGTCAGCTCACGGCCTTGCAGCAATCGGAGCTGGCCCCGCCCGAAGTTCTCGGCCCAGCTCAGGCGAAAGCACAGTCGCTGGGGAACTCGCTGGCCCAGATCGAGAAACTGTTCCCGGATCACGGCCAGGCGAGCGTCAACCGGATCTGCCCGGGCGTGGTCCCGAACGCAGACGGACTGGCCCTCTTCGGCGGATCGAGCAAGCGTGACGGACGCGACACCTACTGGGTGGGGCTATGGACCACGGCCGGCCGGCAAGTCCAGCTCTACCAGGAACATTCCTATACTCCGACCGCGCTGGCCCTCTCGCCAGATGCCTCGCTGGTTGCAAGTGCCGACCTGCTGGGAAACATCGACATCTGGGAGACCGGGACCGGCCGGCGCAGGCTCCGCCTCGCCGGGAAAGGAGAGGCCGTCTATAGCGCGGGCTTCGACCGGTCCGGGGGGCAAATCCTCTTTGGCACCCAGCCATACGGACCGGATCGCTGGAATTTCAACAGTTACGCCGACTTGAACCGGTCGTTCGACCTGCGCAAGCGCACCTTCTCAGCCAGGACATCGGAGCCGAATGATCTTCCATCACGCCGGCAAGGGGACCGGGAGCTTCGGTTCCGCCGCAACCCGCAAGATCAGGCCTTCGAATTCACGTCCATTCGCCAGGGTCAAGTCGAGAGCGCGTTTCCCCTCCCGCCGGGGATGATCCCGCTTTGCTTCGGATACCTGGCCCGCTCACAGACCGGGGTTGCGGATCTCCTCATGGTCGGCTGCAACGAGAACACGCTGCTCGGCTTCGACCCGGCCGACGTCTTCCGCAGCCGTGCTTTCATCGGCCACACGGGCGCGATCAACGCCTGCGGCGGCTCCGCCGATGGACGGTTCCTCGTCACGGGCTCGGGCGATCGAACGCTCCGGATCTGGAGCCTCGCCCGCATCGAAGATTACGGCTGGCCTGACTTCTTCTCCTATGCCAACGGATCAGTCTACTTCGTCAAGCCCGGGGGCAGCTCCGAGCGCGCGGGCATCCGTTCCGGTGACACCTTCGTGAAGATCGGGGGTCGCGACCTGGGGACAGTGTTCGACCGCAGGATGGCCGGCAACCGCGACTTCGTGCCCGGTCAGCGGGTCGATGTCGAGCTGGCTCGAGGGGGGCAATCGTACCAGGTCAATGTGGACCTGGTCCCCTCGGGTGATTTTGTCATTCCCTTGCTGAACCTCTTCGTCGTCAGCGAGGAATGGGTGCTGTGGACCCCCAGCGGCTATTACGACGCCTCGCCGGGGGGCGACCGGTTGATCGGCTGGCATGCGAACCGCGGACGTGACAAGGCGGCCCGCTACTACACGGCCCATCAGTTCCGCAAGCAGTTCTTCCGGCCCGACGTGATCGACAAGATTCTCGAGGTGGGCGACGCCACGCGCGCCGTCGAGCTCGCCGGCCGGGACCGGGCCCGCCCCTCGCCGCCGCTCGACCTTCGCAAGCCGGAAGACTTTCGGAAGGTCGAACCCCCCAAGGTCACGGTCCAGGAGCCGTCCTCCGGGGCACGCACGCCGGGCGTCTCCGTCCGGGTCAAGGCCGAGGTCGTGGCCCAGAACGGACTGCCCATCGGCGCGGTGAAGATCCTCCTCAATGGGCGTCCGATTGCCGGCAGGGACCTCCCCGCGCTGCCCGGCGACACGGAGACGGTCCGTCATGTCGACCAGAACGTGGACCTCGAGCCCGGCCCGAACGCCATCTCGGTACTGGCGACCGACCGCAACTCCAGATCGAGCAGCCGGCCGCAGGAGATCGTGATCCACCGCGACGCCGGCGATGACGAGAACCCGCGGAAACCCAGGGCCTTCGTGCTCGCGGTGGGCATCTCGGAATACGCGAACCCCGGTTTCAACCTGGAGTTCGCCCACAGCGATGCGCAATCCTTCGCCGAGGTCTGGAAGTCCCAGGCGGGCAAGCTTTACGAGGACGTCCAGGTACGCCTCCTGATCAACGAGAAGGCGACGGTGGCGGCGATCCGCGAGGGCTTTGACTGGCTGAACTCGAGCGCGACGCGGCGGGACTTCGCGGTCATCTTCTTCGCGGCTCACGGCGTCGGCGATTCGTCGGTCGGGTACTACATCGCCACGCACGATGTCGACCCCAAACGCCTGATCTCCACTGCCATCCCCGACCGCGACCTGGTGTCGCTGGTGGAAAGCCTGCAAGCGCGACGGACGCTCGTGTTCCTGGACACCTGCCATGCCGGCGGCATCGAAGGCGCGCGGAGGAACGTTCCCGAAAGTTTGCGCGAGCTGACCTCCGACGAAGTCGGCGCCGTCATGTTCGGCGCGTGCAAGCCCCGGGAGTCAAGCCAGGAGCTTCCCGCCTGGGGCCACGGGGCATTCACGAAGGCACTCCTGGAGACTTTCGGAGACCCGTCGAAGGATCTGCCACCCCCCGACGGTCTGCTCTCGATGGACGAGCTCGTGTACCCGCTCGGCCAGCGCGTCGCGGATCTCACCGACAATGAACAGCACCCGGTCGTCAACCGCCCGCCGACGATCGAAAACTTCAACTTCTTCGCGTTCACCAATTCGGTGAAACCCGATGCCTCGGGCCGGCCCGTGCGGCACCGCGGCTCGGGGCAATGACCCCCACGGGCAGCTCTGCCCGTTCCCTCGTCTCTCGTTCCGCACCCTTGACCACCAGGAGTTGATTCCATGACGACCACGTTCAGCTTCCCGAAGCTCGCCTTCGGTTTTGCCCTCGCTGCCACGCTCGTCTCCGGCAGCACAGCCCACGCTTGGTTTGGACCGCCACACATCTCGTTGCCGCGCCCAAGCGCCCCGCATGTCCAGCAGCAGCCCCACGGGCAGGCACGCCCGCCTCAAGGCGGCATGGGTCGCACGCCGCCTCAAGGCGGCTTGAACCTGGCAGACCCCATGAGTAGTGCAAATTCCAACGTCCTCGGGCAATCCGCGCACCCCAGCTTCACCCAAAGCACTACCAACCCCAATTTCACGTCACCCTCAAACGCCGGATACAACCCCGCGTCAAATGGAACCATGTCCTCCTCCGTCGGCAACGGGGCCCCGTTCGTCACCAACAGCGCCTATGGCGGCGGCTACTTCCCCCAGGGCGGCTATTCTCAGCAGCCCCAGCAAGGCTTCTACCAGCAGCCCCAGCAAGGCTATTACCAGCAACCCCAGCAGGGCTATTCTCAGCAGCCCCAGCAAGGCTATTACCAGCAGCCCCAGCAGGGCTATGGCCAGCAACCTCAGCAGGGTTATTACCAGCAGCCCCAGCAGGGCTATGACCCGCAGATCCAGCAAACATCGATGACCGTCGGCGGTGGCCAACGGTATCAGATCCCGGCCGGATACGAGGCTTACGGCCCGGGCTCGCCCATCAGTTACGGCGGGGCCAACTATGTCATCAACGGCGACGGTACCATGACCTCCGACACCGGCCCCGCACAGGTAGCCGCCAATATTCAGGGCGCATCCACCGGCCCGGTCTCGGGCCAGCGCTACCAGGTCCCGGCGCAGTACGCGAACAGCGCGCCTGGCTCGATCGTTACATATGCCGATCACAAATACATCCTCAACAATGACGCGACAATGACGGCAATCGCCGATCAGGAACCAGGAGCGAAACAGACGCAGGTCGGACCCATCCCGGGAAAGCGCTACCAGATTCCGGCGGAGTTTGCGAACAGCGCGGCGGGTACCGTGATCACATACGGGGAGTACAAGTATCTCGCCAACACCGACAGGACGATGACCGCATTCTCCGACAAAGGCGCCCAGCCATAACCCTCAGAATGTTCCTGGTTCGTGAGGTCACTCCCATTCATTCTCCCGGCCCTCTAACGGAGCTCGAAACGATGCGCATTGTGATATCAGCGATAATCTGCGGACTGGTGCTATTCCCGAGCGGCCCGGTGAGACCCCGTGCCGCTGCCCAGGACAGCCCCGACGGGTTTCAGGCGCTATTCAACGGCCGGGATCTGAGCGGCTGGCGGGTCGACAGGGGTGATCCCGATATCTGGCATGTCGAGGATGGGGCTCTCGTCGCCGCCGCTGACGGCGACTGGCGGAAGCAGACTTTCCTGTTATCCGACCGAGACTTCTCCAACTACATTCTCCGTTTCGAGTTCCAACTCCCCAAGAACACCGATAGCGGAGTCGTGCTTAGGGCAATCCCGGGAGAGCATCATTTGGAGCTGAACCTCCGCAACTTCGATGAACCTCCGGGCGTTCACGCCGCAACGGCTGCATTGAACTGGTCGACCAGCGGAAGGGGTGCGGATTACTTGCCCCCAGACCGACCGGCCGAACTGGGGCTCGACCGGGCGTGGAACGAGGCGAAAATCGAGTTGCAGGGTGGGTCCTTGCAGGTCTGGATCAATGGACTGCAGGTGCGGAGCACGGATCTACGTCAGCTCGCCGCCAGGCCTAATGCCCTGCCCGCACTGAAGCGTGAAGCGGGCAGAATCGGCTTCCAGAGTCACACCGGCACGGTCCGGTTCCGCAATGTCCAGGTCAAGAGCCTGGACGGCCCGGCAACGCCGCTTCCGCTCAAGGCTGGAGAACCCGAAGATTCCGGAGATTTCCGGACGCTCTTCAACGGCAGGGATCTGTCGGGTTGGCAAATCGAGGGTGGTGACCCGGTGACCTGGGCCGTGCAGGACGGCAGCATCGTGGCCTTCGGCCAGGACTCCCGAACGCGAAGCCACCTGGTGACCGACCGCGAGTACTCCGACTTCGTGCTTCGCCTTGATTTCAACCTCGCACGAAGCCAGGTCAGGGGATTTGGAAGCAGCGGGATCGGGATACGAGCCATCCCAGGGGAAGTGATGCCGCACAAGGACGGACCAGACTACCCATACGATCATCCGCAGTTGAAACTCGTGGACAGCCCACGCGGCCGTGAGCAGACCGGTTCGTCCTTCTGGCTTCGCACCGACGACTCACTCGGCATGTACCTGAAGCCCGACCGTTCCGCGGTGATGAATCCGGCCGGATCGTGGAACACGCTGGAGGTCGAGGTCAAGGGCCGCTCGCTCCGCGCCTCGGTCAACGGCAAGCCGGTGCTCGACATGACCTCCGAGGCCGGTGCGACCTTTCCGGACGGCTCCCTGCCCGGCCTGAACCGCGTGAAGGGTCGGATCGGCCTGCAGAAGCACACCGGCAAGGTCCGGTTCCGCAACATCCAGATCAAGGAGCTGGGCACGGGCGAGGGGCCGTCGCTCTACGTACTGTCCATCGGCATCAACGACTACCCCGACAAGCGGCTCAAGCTCGACTGCGCCGCCCCCGACGCCCGCGACATCCGCCAAGCCTTCCTGACCCACAGCCGCCGCCAGTTCCCCGGCGGCGTCGAGGCCCGGCTCTTGCTCGACGGTCAGGCCACCCGGGCCAACATCCTTGACGGCCTGCAGTGGCTCGCCGGCAAGGCCAAGGGCAATGACGTGGCCGTGGTCTTCTACGCCGGCCACGGCGACTCGCAGATCGAGGGAAAGTTCTATCTCGTGCCCTTCGACGCCAACCTGCGCAAGCTGGGCGCGAGTGGCGTTTCTGGCGAGTCGCTGAGGAAGGCGCTGGGCGACTTGCCCTGTACGACCATGCTGATCCTGGATGCCTGCGATAGCGGCGCCTTCGACCGGAAGGCAACCAAGACCCGGAAGACGCGAGCCTTGCCCACGGCGACGGACACGATGCTACGCCAGATGGTCAACGACGAGGGGCTGGTGGTGATGTGCGGGGCGGCGAAGGGGACGGAAGCCGCCGAGGAGAACGGGCACGGCTTCTTCACCCGGGCAATCATCGATGGGCTGTCGGGCAAGGCCGACGTTTACAAGAAGGGCCGGGTCGATCTGATCGACTTGCAGGGCTACGTCATCAACCGTGTGGTGCAGTTGTCGTCCGGCGACCAGGAGCCGACGATCTCGATCCCCTCGACCGTGCGTTCCTTCGCGCTATCGAAACCATAAAACCGGGGCGGGCCAAGGCGCGAGGCCGCCGGGCCGATCCGGGGTCGCGCCCGCGGGATGAGAGGTAAGGTTACAAATCAAGTTATCACATGCGAATCCTAAACCAGGTCTCGGCCCGCCCAGGAGATCCCACACCATGTTCGCGACATTCCGGTCTTCTATTTCTCTGGTTCTGACCCTGAACTTGCTCTGTCTGGTCGCCTCCGGGACTCGCGCCGCGGCGGACGACCTGTCCCGTGAAGGCCGACGGTACGCGCTGATCATCGGCGTGAACACGTACGACAACGGATTGGTCATCAAAGGAGATGTAAAGACGTTATTCGCCGAGAGTGATGCCGCGCGATTTGCGCAGACACTCCGCAGCCGAGGGTTTTCTCCGGATTCGATCGTTACCATGACCACCGCCCTTCCTCGGGACAACCCGCGTTACCCCACCGCGGCCAACGTTCGCGAGCAGATCAAGGCGATTGCGGGACGGCTCACGAGCCGGGATTCGGTCGTGGTCGCCTTTGCCGGTAACGAACGGCAGTTTGCGGGAGACGACGACTACTACATGTGTCCATCAGACGCCGAGTTTGATGATGCCCGCACGTTGATTTCACTGCGCGAGGTCTGCTCCGCACTGGAACAAGCTGACGGGAATGGCAAGCTCGTGATCGTCGACTCTTGCCGGGTGAGGGAGGGGCCCGGAAAAGCCCCCACACCGCGGCTACCTGGCCGGTCGGTTGGTGTTCTGTTTGCCTGTTCGGCCGGCCAGGAGGCCGCCGAGGAGGCGCCGACGGGGGGAGTTCTTTCCTATTTTGTGGTGGAAGGACTCAGTGGGGCCGCGGATGACGATAAGGACGGGACCATCACGACCGCCGAGCTCGTGTCTTACGTGAAGGCGCGAGTCCCACTCTACCGGAAGAACCAGACGCCCGAGTTGATCGGCCCGGTACCGCCGATCGAGTTCATTATCCGGGTCAAGGAGCTGACCGCGAAGGAAGGGCCGTCGCTCTACGTACTGTCCATCGGCATCAACGACTACCCCGACAAGCGGCTCAAGCTCGACTGCGCCGCCCCCGACGCCCGCGACATCCGCCAGGCCTTCCTGACCCACAGCCGCCGCCAGTTCCCCGGCGGCGTCGAGGCCCGGCTGCTGCTCGACGGCCAGGCCACCCGGGCCAACATCCTCGAAGGTCTTCAGTGGCTCGCCGGCAAGGCCAAGGGCAACGACGTGGCGGTGGTCTTCTACGCCGGCCACGGCGACTCACAGATCGAAGGGCAGTTCTACCTGGTGCCCGTCGACGCCAACCTGCGCAAGCTGGGCGCGAGCGGCGTCTCGGGCGTGTCCCTGAGGAAGGCGCTGGGCGACTTGCCCTGCACGACGATGCTGATCCTGGACGCCTGCGACAGCGGTGGCTTCGACGCCAAGGCGACCAAAACCCGCAAGACGCGCGGGCTACCGACGGCGACCGACACGATGCTGCGTCAGATGGTCAACGACGAGGGGCTGGTGGTGATGTGCGGGGCGGCGAAGGGGAAGGAGGCCGCCGAGGAGAACGGTCACGGCTTCTTCACGCGGGCGATCATCGATGGGCTCTCGGGCAAGGCCGACGTCTTCAAGAAGGGCCGGGTCGATCTGATCGACTTGCAAGCGTACGTCATCAACCGCGTTGGGGAGCTGTCGGCCGACGAGCAGCAGCCGACGATCTCGATCCCCTCAACCATTCGTTCTTTCCCGCTCTCGAAACCATAAAATCGGAGAGGATGTCGATGCATCGGATCACGAGAGGCCTATTCTGTGCCCTCCTGGTGTCCCTGTGTGGCCCGGGCCCGCTGCTGGCCCGCGACGGTGAGACACCGGCGGGTTTCCAACCGCTGTTCAACGGCCGGGACCTGGCCGGATGGAGGTTCTCCGGCGGTACCGCTGGCGACTGGTTCGTCGACAGCGGGGCCCTGGCCACCAACGGCAGGCCGCGCGGTTGGCTCATGACCGAGCGGGAGTATGACGACTTCGAGCTCCGGCTCGAGTACCAAGTCTCCGCGCGGGCGAACAGCGGCGTGCTCCTCCGCGGAACTCCCGCCGACAATCCTGTGCGGGCCGGCATGGAGATCCAGATTGTTGATGACGACTCCTACCCGAGTCTGCCAGCCATGCACAGCACGGGTGCGATCTACGACGTGGCGCCGCGGTCACGCCGCGCCACCAAGCCGGCGGGCGAGTGGAACGCCATGCGCATCGTCGCCAAGGGTTCGCAGATCACCGTCTTCCTGAACGACGTCCAGGTCGTGGATGCCGACCTCAACGACTACAAGGATCAGCACGCCCAGAAGCCATGGCTGGCCCGTGCACGGGGATACATCGGGCTTCAGAGCTGGGACGGCAAGGTCGAATTCCGCGACATCGCGGTCAAGAGCCTCTCTGATCAGGCCCCGCGATCGATCTCGCCGCCGACCCCGGACACTACGTCGGGCTTCGCGCCGCTCTTCAACGGCCGGGACCTGACCGGCTGGACGGTCGATGGCAACGACAGCAGCGGCTGGCGCGTCGAGGGAGGAGAGATCGTGGCTTCCGGGCGGGGTTGGAGCCGCTCCGATTTCCTCCTGACCGACCGCGAATACACCAATTTCGTGCTGCGGCTCGAATTCAAGGTTACGGAAAACGCCAATAGCGGCGTAGGCCTCCGGGCACTGCTCGGCGAGCGCGTGGACGGGCGCCCCCGAAACCTCGAAGTCCAGATCCGGGACGATGAGACGATCCCCGCGGGGCAGACCGAGCCAACGGGGTCGCTGTTCTGGTCCAACGGCGGACCGCTCATCCGGCCCACCAAATCCGATTCACTCAAGCCGCGCGGCGAGTGGAACACGATGGAGGTCGAGCTGGTCGGTCAGACGGTTCACGTCACTGTCAACCGCCAGAGGGTGCTCAATTCCTACCTCAGCCTCTTGATCCCCAGGCCCCAAGTCTTGCCGGGCGTCTACCGGGACCGGGGTCGCATAGGCTTGCAACGGCACACCGGGGAGGTGCGTTTCCGCAACATCCAGATCAAGGAGCGCACCCGCTCACCGACGCTTGTCCTCGACGTCGGCGGCCACACCAGCACGGTCCGGGGCGCCGTGTTCACGCCCGACGGCCAACGGCTGATCACGGTCTCCCACGAGAAGACCATCCGCATCTGGGACGTGAACACCGGAACGACATCGCGAGTCCTCCGCACCCCGCTGGGGTCGGGCCCGATCGGCGAGCATTTCGGCGTCGCGCTCTCGCCCGACGGCAATACCCTCGCCGTCGGCGGCTACAACGGCTGCACCTTCCTCATCGATCTGCCTTCCGGGCGGATGCTCCACTTCCTGGTGGGCCACTTAAACTCGGTCCTCGGCCTCGACTTCTCGCCTGACGGCAGTCGCCTCGCGACCGCCAGCGCCGACCGGACGGTACGCGTCTGGGGCGTCGCCTCGGGACAGACCATTCGAACTCTCACGGGTCACGCCGGATCCGTGAATGCTGTTCGTTTTTCGCCCGATGGCAAGTCCGTGGCGACTGGGGCCGGGGATAAGTCCGCACGCATTTTCTCTGCCGATGACGGATCGCTGATCGCAACAGCCAACGCGGAGGCCAATGTGGCGGATGTGGACTGGTCTCAGGATGGGCGGATCCTCGTCACGGGGGACTCGACAGGGGGCGGCGACGACTCCAAAGGCTTCGTCAGCCTTTGGAGCCTAAATGGGACGCTGCTCAAACGGTACGAGGCCGTGGGCGGAATCGGCTCGATAAGAGCGACGCGCAACGGTGCCATCCTTTACAACTGGAACAAGAATCCGAACAAAGGTGCCGTCATCCTCGACGTGAAGACCGGCCAGCCGAGGACGACCTTCAACAAGTCGTGGAATTGGCTCTACTGCTGCGCCCTGTCCCCAGATGGGCGGCTCGCGGCCACGGCGGGCTTCGATGCGGCGGACGTCCGCATCTGGCGGATCTCCGATGGTGAGCAGGTGCGCCAGCTCCGCGCGCAAGGCTCCGGCAAGTGGAGCGCCGGCTGGTCGGCCGACGGCACGACCATCGCCTGGGGCAACGGAATCTACCAGGACCGGCCGATGCGCATCAACGACTTCGGGCCGCGGACCCATTCTTTCGACATGAAGGCCCTCCAGGTGACCGAGCCGACGGGTGACTTCCAGTTCGATGCCTTGACGCTCGACGACCTGCACATCGAGCACGACGCGGGCGTTCGGCTATCCATCAAGCGGGGCGGCGAGGTCGTTAAGGCGTTCGACACACTTCCGTTCGGAGCCGATTGGAAGGCGGCGGCCTGGATCGACAGGGACCGCCTGATCGTCGGCTCATTCAACGGCGATCTCTGCCTTCTTGACGCGAGCACGGGGAAGTTGCAACGCCGATTCATCGGTCATGTCGGCACCATCTGGGCCGTCGCCCCCTCTCCCGACCGACGACACTTCCTGACGGCGTCGCTCGACTCGACCCTGCGCATCTGGTCGCTCGACGACTCGTCGCCGATCCTCTCGCTCTATTTCAGCGACCAACAAGAATGGATCGCCTGGACGGGGAAAGGCTACTACGCCGCCAGCCCCGGCGGTGAACAGCTTATGGGCTGGCAGGTAAGCAACGGGCTCAATACCATGGCCTCCTATTACCCCGCCTCGCAATTCCGCAAGACGCTCTATCGCCCCGACGTGATCAAGAGACTGCTCCAGGCCGGTAGCCTGAGCAAGGCCCTGGCCGAAGCCGACGCCGCGGCCGGCAAGAGCACGCAGCAGAACGAGGTCGCCCAGATCCTCCCGCCCAAGATCTCCATCACCAAGCCTGCCACTTCCCAGGTGCAACTGACCGGAAAGACGCTCGACGTCGAGGCTGTCGCGGAGAGCGTCGGAGCAAAACCCGTCACCGAAATGCGCGTCCTGCTTGACGGCCGGCCAGTCCCAGACGGCATCAAGACCTTCTCACCGGTAACCGGCCAGGCGCGCGCGAGATGGACCATTGAGGTGCCTTCCGGCAGCCACATCATCGTCGTCCAGGCGGGCAGTGCCGCGAGCAAGGCCGTTTCGGACCCGGTCGAGGTCGTGGCCGCCGCTGACCCCGACGCACCCAAGGGGGCGGGCACGCTCTACGTCCTGGCCATCGGCATCAACGACTATCCCGACAAGCGGCTCAAGCTCGACTGCGCCGTTCCCGACGCCCAGGCACTCCGCCAGGCGTTCCTCGACCACTCCCGGCGCCTCTTCCGCGGCGTCGAGGCCAAGCTCCTGCTCGATGCTCAGGCCACCCGCGCCAACATCCTCGGCGAGCTCCGCCGGCTCACCGCAACGGTCAAGTCCGGCGACGTCGCCGTCGTCTTCTACGCAGGACACGGCGACTACAAACGCGAGGGCCAGCTCTACCTCGTCCCCTTCGACGCCGACATCCGCGACTTGAAGCGGACAGGCATTTCGGGCGAGGCGATCAAGCAGGCAATCGGCGACATACCCTGTACCACAATGCTCGTCCTCGACGCCTGCTACGCCGGCAGCTTCGACGTCAAGAAGCGAAAGACGCGGGCGCTGCCCGAGCAGGGCGACGCTGCGCTGCGCGAGCTGGTCTACGACGCCGGACTCGTGGTCTTCTGCGGAGCCGACAAGGACCGCGAGGCCAGCGAGGAGAACGGTCAAGGTTTCTTCACGAAAGCCTTGGTTGAAGGTTTGTCCGGCAAGGCCGACTACGACGGCGACGGCGTGGTGGAGCTCGACGACCTGAAATCGTACGTCACCAAGCGCGTTCGCGCCCTCTCCGGCGGCGATCAGGAGCCAACCCTGTCGATCCCATCAACCGTCCGGTCATTCGCTCTTTCCAAACCCTGAATCTACGAAAGGAAACCCGCGGCGGCTTTCTCTATCTGGGATTACTGATGGCGTCGCGGGTGAGCAAGCTATCGGCGCGCGACCAGGTGCTGACGGTCGGCATCCCCCCGTCCATCGAGCTTTCCCTCTATCGAAACCGTAAACGTTCCGAGGCTGACACCGTGGAAATCTTCATGCGTCAAGGCAATCACTGATCGGTCCAATTCACAGGTGCATTACCATGAATCCTACGAGCTTCCGCACGATCGCCGTGCTTGGCCTCGCCTCGGGCCTCTTCCTGGGCCAGAGCGGTTCTCCGGGCAGAATTGCCGCGGCCCAGCAGGCCCCGGAGCAGGCCGCCCAGCCAGTTCCGCCCCCGGTACAAGATACACCGGCCGGGAACGCGGTTCCTCTCGCCAGGACTGGCGCCTCCACCGCGGATCACGGACTGAACGAGTTTCTGTCGCGGCTGGTCGACGCGATTCGTGACGGCGATTCAGAGGTCGTCTCGTCGTGCGTCGATACCGACCAGATGTTCGCCGAGATTCAGCGCCAGCAGATCGCGGCGACCCCGACGCCCGTCGAGAAGACGGCGTTTCGGGTCGCGCTCAGGATGGTCGTCGGCAATGGTCTGTTCCAGGAGGGGGTGAATGGCGGCTGGAAGAATTTCCGGTTGCGCCGCCAGCACGTCGCCGCCAATCCCATGGTTGTCGATGTTCACGCGCTTGACAAGGACGCGCGACCCGTCGGGCTGGTCCAGCTCTGGCTCTCACGCGACGCCAAGGGGGCCTGGAGCCTCTACGACTGGCAGGAGGCGAGCTCGATCTTCCGGACCTCGACCATGGTGGCCATGACCGTTTCGGCGTTCCGGCAAGAGCCCAACGCATCCCGATGGCAGCGTCTGATCGCGGCTGCGGCGTTTGCCTCGCGCGGTGATATGGCCACCGCCGAGCGCACGGTGCTCGAGCTGGTGAACACGCCACTTCCGGAGGCGCTCGAGGGCCCCCGGTGGCTGCTGTACGCCCAGATCAAATTCAGCCAGGATCAGCCGGACAAGTCGCTCGAATGCCTCGAACAGGCCGTCAAGTACGATCCGAACATGATCGCGCTGCCCAAGATCAAGGCCCTGATTTACGCCGAGCTCAAGAACCCCGCCCGGTCGCTGGAATTCGCCAACCAGGCCCTGGCCGCCCTGGGTCATGATGCGGAGCTCTACGCCCTGGCCGGCAATGCCCTCGCCCAGCTCGGCCGCGTCGACGAGGCCGCGGCCGCCTACAGGAAGGGACTCGACGACGACCCGAACCTCGTTTCCAACCTCACCGGGCTGGCCGCGGTCTTGCCCGCCGGGAAAAAAGCAGAAGTGGCCGACCGGCTCGCGCGCTGCGCCGACCCCGCGGAGGCCTTCCCCGAACTGGCCGAGGCCCTGGTGGCATCCCAGGATCATCTCACCCTCGAGCGGCTCACCAACGGAACGAACAAGCCAACGGCCGACGAGTCCGTCCTCGACTACTATCGCGCCCGAGCCGCGTCATTGAAAGGGCAGCCCGCTGAAGCCGCCAAGCTCCTCCAGTCGGCAATCGCCCGGGCCGACTCCGACGAGAGCAAACGCTTTTACACAGATCAACTACTCGACACGCAGCTCCAGGCCGGCCGCTCGCTCGACGCCTATCACGACAGCGCCGAGCCCGAATACGCCTTCACTTATCTCGCCCGGCAGTTGTCCGAGGCCGAGAGCGCCGACACGCTCTTGGCTCTATCCCAGGCCCATCTGAAGCGCGTACCCGCGTGTCCCGACGCGTATTTCTACGAGGGGCGCGCTCTGCTCATGAAAGAAAAGTACGACGAGGCGGCAAAGGCCTTCGCGGGCGGGATCGCCTTGGCGAAGTCGGCCCCCCAGCGCGAGGCGTTCCGGAGCAACCTGGTCAACGCCCTGTACAAGGCCGGTAGGGGCCTCGCGGCTTACCACGACGTCGGACCGGAGAGCAATACGCTTGAGCAGCTTGCCGGCTTGTACCTGGGCGATCAACAGGCGAAACCTTTGATCGAGCTCGCGGCCGAGCGCCGCAAGATCGACGTGAATGACGCGCGGCCGGACGTCTGGGAGGCCCAAGCCCGGATGATCTTGAAAGACTACGCCGGGGCGGCAAAGCTGCTCAAGACCGCGATCGCCGGCGCCGGCACGGCCGCGCGGAAACGATCGCTGGTCAACACGCTGCTCGACGCTCATCTCGCCAACAAGACGCCGGCCCAAGGCTATGCCGAGGCACCCGATCCGGCTCACGCTTTCTCGTACCTTGCCGAGCGGCTCGTCAAGGACGAAGACGCCGCCGGGCTCACGGCCGTCATCGACGCCCACCGGGCCCGCGCACCCAAAGACTCGCGCCTGGATTACTACGCCGGCCAGGCCCACATGCTCACGAGCGACTACCGCGCCGCCGATCAGGATTTCGCCCGTGGTCTGGAGAAGGCCACCAACCGCGTCGCGAGCGCCCGGCTCCTCAACAATCGCCTCCGCGCCCGCTGCAAGCTCGGCGAGGCACTCCAGTCGTACCAGGAAGCCGATGACAAGCCATTGATTTATCGGTTGCTGGTCCCGCTGCTCATCGAGCAGAACCAGGCCGAGGACCTCACGGCCCTGGTGAAGGCACATCGCGGAATCGCCCCCAAGGAGCCGACGCTCGGCCTCTGGGAGGCCGAGTCGAAATGGCTGGCCCGCGACTACAACGGCGTCGTCAACGCGCTTGGCCGCGACCGTGAGGCGATCCTGAGCGATCCGGCGAACGCCCCCCACTACGAAGACCGGCTCGTGAGGAGCCTGGTCCGGCTCAAGAAATACTCCGATGCCGCCCGGGCCGCCAAGGAATCGACCGACCGCGACGGCGACCCCTGGTTCGAGGCCGTCGTGGCCGTCGCGGCCGGCGACGTCGACCGCGCGGGACCACTCCTGGAACAGTGCGCCGCCAGGGGCTACACGCTCGCCGAGTTCGACGCCGACGCCGACGTCGCACCGTTACTGAAAACCCCGGCCTTCAGTGAACTCCGACAGAAACTTTCGACGACCAACTGAGACAGTATCACCTGACCCGATCTACCCCTCTGTTCCGCGAGATTCGGCAAGGAGCAAGTGATGAGATTCCTCGGCCTCGTCCCTAATTCGTCCATTCGCCGGTCGGTATTACCGCTGGCCGCCGTGCTGGTGCTCGGCATCCCCGCGCTCTCCCAAGCCGGGATCAAATTCAAGTCGTTCCAGGGGGGTGGTTGGTCGCGTCCCGCCTTCAATCAGCGGCCCGCGTTCGCCCAGCGGCCCGCGTTCGCCCAGCGGCCCGCGTTCGCCCAGCGGCCCGCGTTCACCCAGCGGCCCGCGTTCGCCCAGCGGCCCCAGTTCCAGCCCCCCAACAACACCGCGTTCCAGAACGTCTTTATCCAGCCGAAGCAGAACTTCCAGCCAAGCTTTCGCCCGCCCGTCGCCCAACAGTTTCCGATTCAGCAGCAAGTGCTTCGCTCCAATGTTTATGCACGCCCGAATGCAGTTCCGGCCTACATCCCCCGCCCACAATCGCCGCCGCCCGCGCAGGTCCCCACGGCGGTAAAGATTCCCCCCTTCCGACCCGGACCTTCGAACAACACGTCTCATGTGATCAACAATCCCCCGGTCCATGGGCAAACCTCGCCGGCCACCACGATGTCAACCAAGCCCACTCACTCCAACAGCCCTCCAGCGTTCAAACCGCAAGGAGTGGCTTCGACCACGCACCCCATGTCGAAACACACACCCACGTCGACCGGCGTCAGCCCGCAAGCGGCCCGGCCGACCTGGACTGGCCCGCCAATCCGGCCCAGCCACGCATCACAGAGCATCGATGCGCATCTGCACCAGGCCAAGATGCAGCCCAAGCCGGTCGCACATCAGCCCGCCAGCACCCATGCGCATGTCAATGTCAATGCGAAGACCCAGGTCACGCACCAGTCCAACCAGGACCACCCGGGTTCCAGCGCCACGCACCCGGCGTCCAGTCCCCCGAAGACGACGCACCCGTCCACCGCGGGAGGGAGCGCCTCCAACAAGCCGAAGGTCGTCAAGACGCCTCCGATACTGCCTGGCACGCACCAGACCACGACGCACGCCGCAACGTCGGCCGGCCATCACGCCGCCACGACGACCCAGAACAAGGGAACCCAGCCGCACGTGCAGAAAGGCGCGACCGGCGGGTCGAATTTGAAGTCGGCGACGCTGGCCGCTAGCAAGGGGAACGGCCAGAGCTCGCACCACACCAACACGCATAACGAAAGTGTGATTCTCAATCACACAAACGCAACACCAATACATCACAGCATCAACGATCATCTGACGGCCTCGAAGCATCCGGCCACCGGCACGATGACCGCGCAGAAAACGAAGAGCCTTGCCAGCACAAACTCATCCATCGCCGTCAATCATTCGTCGGCTAGCACTATCAGCAAGGCCAGTGTGCGACCGGGCAGCGCCACCCAGCCGTCCTCGGTCGTGAGCACGATCAGGCCGGGAAACCCGGTTGGAACGACCTCTGTTCCTTCGAACCAGAGCCGGCCATCGGTGACCCCAGCCAACACGGTAACGGGGAGTACAACCCCGTCGACCTCCAACGCACTGGCGATGACAGGCACACAAAACAAGGCAAACGCCGGTGCGACAACCCCGGTGAACAGGCCGGACCCGAACTTACGCGACCTGACCATGAGTGGCCTCGAGAGCGGTGCGAGTAACCTCTATTCATCCGCGACCAGTTCCGTTCAGACCAATGTGGTCACGCCGCTCAAGACCCTTGGCGGAGAAGCTGCTTCCGCGACCAAGACCAACGCGGCCAACCTGAGCAACGCGCTCTCAACCGGCAGTGGTTCGTCAGTAAGCTTCAACGGCAAAACGGTCGTGACGAAAGGCACCGCGACGATCAACCAGGTGCAGGGGAAAACGACCGCGGCCGTCAACTCGACAAAGACAACTCTGAGCAATGCCGGAACGTCTATAAAGAACAGCGCCAGCACAGGTGCCCAGACCGTAGCCAAGGGAACCAAGAATGTCGTGGCGAACACAAACGGACTTTCATCCCTTGGACAAATGGCGGGGGCGGCGGTTCCAACGCCTTCGACGACCGGCGGCCCGGTCGTCTTGCCCCCGCCAGATTTCTCCTTCAGCAACTTCTTCAGCCACCTCTTCGACACTTCGAGTGGCGGCAGCTCCCAAGGAACGGGTAGTTCGACAGATACATCAACTTCGACAGATACATCAACTTCAACAGATGATTCGAATGACACGCCCGATAAACCAGCACCGATAACGGGCACGTACCTCACGGATAACGCGTCGGTTTCACCACCGGTGACGATCCCACCTGCGACACTCCCGGAAACCTCGGCGCCAGACGTTGCATCGGACCAACCCCAGCCCGCCAGTTCCACCGGAGCGGGGAATGGAATCGCTGGTGGCAGTGTGCCCACCGCCGTCCAGACCGCGGTGGGGAATGGAACGAGCATGACGTATTTCTGTTCCGATCCCTCATCGTATCAGGGCCAGCAGTTTGGCGACGCTCAGTCTTTAGATTTCGTTCAACAGTGCGCCGGTGCGCCGTCACCCGACCAGTGGGTGGAAGGCGCGCCCGTCAAGGGAACGGATGTCGCTACTGGGACGGCGATCGCCGTGTTTGACGCGAATGGCAGCGATCCTTCGTCTCCCGCGGCCAGCCACGGTGCCATTTACCAGGGCAAGGACGCCTCGGGCATCTGGGTGTGGGACCAATCGAACGGCCAGCCCGTCGGCCTCCGCCATGTCCAGTTCAACGGCGGCGCCGGCAGCCCCATCGATGACGCCGACGCGTATTCGCTGATCCAATAATGCGTTTCCATGAATCGCACGAAATGATGTTTCTAGAGGAGCCAGGTCCGCCCCTGACTCACAAGACAGCCGAGGAGGACATCCACGTTTTCGTCACCCAGGCGAGTCTGTGTGTCAAGCGGGAAAAGCCTGCCCTACGATCGGCGGTTGTGTGGATCAGGCTGGCTGGCCTGACGCCCCAATCATGCCAGCTCAACGGAGATACCGCCGTCAAGAGGTAATAGTCTCGCGACACCGAGTCAACTCACGGTTTGGAAGGCACGTTCGAGAAGGTCCTCGAGGAGTGGGCTCGCAAGTGCCAACCGCCGGCCAACCGTCAACCCTGGAAACAGTCTGGGGGCCCCGCCCCTCTCGATCTCTTCCTTGACAATCTCCAACGAGGTCCACCATGCGACAACTTGGTCCGTTACTGCTCGGGCTGGCTTTCTCTTCGGTCGCCCTCGCCGCCGATGTGCCGGAAAAACCGATTCTGGTGCTCGACTCTGGTGGGCATACCGCAATTGTGAGGAAGGTGCTGTTCACGCGGGACGGGAAGCAATTGATCAGCGTGTCGCTCGACAAGACGATCCGGGTCTGGGACGTGGCCACCGGCGAGGCGGTGCGGGTGCTCCGGCCGCCGATCGACCCGATTGCCGGAGGCCAGCTCTTCGCCGCGGCCCTCACGCCCGATGGACGAACCCTGGCGGCGGGGGGATCAGGATGGAGACCCGGTGAGGTCCCGATCTACTTGATCGATCTGGCCACAGGTCGCATCCTGCGAGTGCTGAAGGGGCATACGAATACCGTCGCTTCTCTCGCCTTCTCTCCGGACGGTGAGCGACTTGCATCGGGGAGTGGTGACCGCACTTCGCGGATCTGGAACGTGGCCAGCGGGCGGTGCGAGCGGGTGCTCGAAGGGCACGAGGACGCGGTACTCGATGTTGCCTTCGCTCCGGATGGCCGCCACCTGGCCACCGCTTCTAACGACAAAACCGGCCGGATTTGGTCCCTCGCCGACGGGCGGTGCGAGGCCGTGCTTCGAGGACATGAGAAGGAGGTCACATGCGTCGCCTGGCGTCCGGACGGCCAGGTGGTGGCCGCCGGCGGCTGGGACGGAAGCATTCGCCAGTGGTCCCCTGACGGCTCGGCCCTCCGGGGGTTCGAGCACCTGGGTGGACCAATCTTCTCTCTGGCCTTCTCGGCGGACTCACGAACCTTGCTGTTCGGACGTGGAATGGCTCCACTGTACAACACCTGCTCCCTTCTCGACCTGGCCACGGGCAAGGAACGGGTGCGATTCGGTCTCCACAACAATTCCGTCCAGCACGGCGCCCTCTCGCCCGACGGCACTCTTGCAGCCACGACAGGCGGTAACGATGACGAGACATTCCTCTGGAGTGTGGCCGATGCCGCGGTCGTCCATCGCATAGCCGGTCATGGTCGAGGGGTCTGGGCCGTCGCCTGGGGCTCTGACGGCGAATCCCTTGCCTGGGGAAACACGAGCAAGGTCATCTCCCACAACGACCGCGGCCCGCTCGAGCGCACCTTCCGCCTGGCTGGTCTGGAGCTCTCTGACGAGCTGAGCCCCGACCTCCGCCGCGCCACCCCGACACTCGGAACGCTGAGGTTGGAACTCGCCGGGACGGCCCTGGTCGTCAAGGAGGGTGTGGACACGGTCGCCACGATCAAGATGGCCGATCCTCGTAATCGCATACTGTGCTACACTCTTTTGCCAGGCGACCGCGCCGCCGTGGGGGCCGATTACGGTCTCTACCTCTTCGACGCGCGCTCTGGCAAGCAACTTCGGGGATTCATGGGGCATACCGGGGCTGTTTGGGCCATTGCCCCCTCGCCCGACGGCCGCTATCTGCTATCGGGCTCCGCCGACCAGACCCTTCGCATTTGGGACCTTGCCGGCAACGAAGGGGTGATCGCCTCTGACAAACGTGCGGGTATCGGAATAGCAACCGCGCTCGAGGGTGAGCTTCACATCATCAAAAGAATCACCCCGGGCCTCCCGGTGAGCCGAGATAAGCGGCTCCAAGTCGGGGATCGGATCATCGCCATCGCCCAGTTTGGCGAAGACTTCGTCGAGTTACAAGGCAAGACGATTCCTGAAGAAAGGGCGATGGCAAGGGGCGTGGCCGGCACGACGGTCCGGCTGCGTGCGTCACGTGATGGCGTTGATGGGACGAGAGAATATGAGTTCAAACGGGAGGATCTCTCCCAAACCTCCACACCGATCCTCTCCATCTTCGCTGCCGGAGACGACTGGGTGGCCTGGTCCCCCGCGGGCTATTACGCCGCGAGTCCCGGGGGCGAGCAGCTCATGGGCTGGCACGTCAACAACGGCCCGGACGCGATGGCGTCGTACTACCCCGCGTCGCAGTTCCGCAAGACCCTTTACCGGCCGGACGTCATCAAGAGGCTGCTCGGGACTGGCAACGTCACGAAGGCGCTGGCCGCGGCCGATGCGGCAAGCGGGCAGAACACCAGGGAGATCGACGTCGCCCAGATCCTGCCTCCTAAGGTAGCCATCACCACCCCGACCGTCGCCAAGCTCGAATTGAATGGTAACAGCCTCGAAGTCAAGGCCGTTGCCAGCAGTGTCGGCAACCATCCCGTCACCACTCTCCGACTGCTTCTCGACGGGCGCCCGGCTCCTGAGGGTCTCAAGGTCTTCGAGGAACCCAAGCTCGGGGAGGTGCGCGCCGGTTGGACACTCGAAGTCCCACCCGGCAGCCATCGCCTCACCGTCCAGGCGTCCAATGCCGTCAGCAAGGCCGTCTCCGACCCCGTCGAAGTTGTCACCGCCAAAAAGGACAATCTAGCCGCGGCATCAGTCTCGCTCTACGTGCTGGCCGTCGGCATCAACGATTACCCCGACAAGCGGCTCAAGCTCGACTGCGCCGCGCCTGATGCGCAATCGCTTCGCAAGGCGTTCCTCACCAACAGCAGCAAGCTCTTCCGCAGGGTCGAGGTCAAGCTCTTGTTGAATGGCCAGGCGACCCGGGCCAGTATCCTGGAGGGCTTGCAGTGGCTGTCCAGCAGTGTCAAGCCGGGCGACATGGCGGTGGTCTTCTACGCCGGCCACGGCGACTGCAAGATCGAGGGCCAGTTCTACCTTGTCCCCGTCGACGCCAATCTCCGCGACCTGAGCCACACAGCGATCTCGGGCGAGGCGCTCAAGAAGGCCATCGGCGAGCTGCCCTGCACGACGATGCTGCTGCTTGACGCCTGCTACGCCGGGAGCTTCGACGGCAAGAAGAGGAAGACGCGAGGCCTGCCGGCGGAGAGCGACGAGGTGCTGAGGCAGTTGGTCTATGATGCGGGCCTGGTGGTGATGTGCGGGGCGAGCAAGGAGCAGGAGGCGGCCGAGGAGGACGGCCACGGCTTCTTCACCAAGTCGCTAGTGGAAGGCCTGGGGGGAAAGGCCGACTACAACAAGGACGGGGTGGTCGAGCTGTACGAGTTGCAGTTGTACGTGCACGGCCGTGTGCGCGAGTTGTCGGCGCAAGAGCAGGAGCCGACGGTCTCGATCCCATCAGTCGTCAAGTCTTTCGCGTTGTCCAGACCTTGAACCGGGAGAAATCGGCGATGCTCGTTCCATTCAGAGTCACCATTTTCGCCCTACTTTTGTCTGTGTGCGCCGTGTTGCCGCAGCCTGCCTCGGCCGCAGACAGCCCTGAGGGCTTTCAATCGCTGTTCAATGGCGGCGATCTGTCGGGCTGGTCGGTCGACGGCGGCGACGCGACGACATGGGGGGTGGAGAATGGTGCCATCGTCGCCCGCGGCCGCGACTACCGGACCCG
>JBEKTN010000068.1:0-25995 GCA_049516015.1 Isosphaeraceae bacterium
CTTCAAGGTTCCCCGCAAGGTGCGGTTTGTCGCGGAAATACCCAAGGGAGCGACCGGCAAACTCCAGCGCATCGGCCTGGCCGCCAAGCTGGGACTGGGATGAGCTGGGGCGAGTCAGTCGCTATCGCCGACGAGCCAGAGGGGGCAATCGCGGCGGGCCGCCTCGTTGGAGGCCAGGGCCAGACGGGCGAAGGTGAGGATTTCCGGTGCCTCGGCGACCCAGCCATCGTCCGGATCGCGGGCGACGTCAAGAAGCTGCTCCAGGCCCTGATCGTCCAGTGGCAGTTCCCAGCAGTGGGCGAGCTCCGCCAGCTCGTGGCGCAGCCCGTGCAGGCTGGCGCAGTTCAGTGGCGATCCAGCGGAGAGCGGCAGCGAGACCGTCTGAACCTGCGCGGGCAGAAAGACTCCCCCCTGCTCCGCTCCGATTGCCAGCAGGTTGGGAACTGCTGTTGGGCCAAGCTCGTCCGCGGCACGCCTCTGGAGCTCGGCCCAGCCCCAATCGGCCTGTTCCCCATAGTGCAGCGCCGTCGATCGCTCCCATTCCCTCTCGGCACCGAACGCGTTGTCGAGTAGTTCGGCGACCTCTGCCGCGAAGCGAGGCTCGAAGGTGTCGCGGGCGCCGCCGACCGTGAATGATAAGGCCATGGTGATCACCTCGATGAACCGGATTGAAATTGAGGTTGCCGCCTGCCGCGGAACGGGTGTCCCGGACTGCGCCAGCAGAACCAGCAAGATGGAGACGGCCGGCATTGCCATGGGTCTCGCAAGATCGCGGTTGGGAACTCGTTGTAGACCAGAACTGCCCGGCCGTGAGCCTGAACCCGCATTCGTTCATAACACGAGTCTGGAACCGACGGGGCCCGCAACGTATCCTGGTGCCTTCTCTCCACGGTGTCAGTGCAAGCGTAAGAAAGCGCGGTCGGCGGCCGTATCGAGTTTTCTCTCGGCAGCGCCAGCCGTCAATCCTGGCCTGAGTTTGGTCCGGACAATACAGTCCTGTCAAGCACCAGTTTCACAGAAAGGACTCGCGATGCGGCGATGTGGGATCGGCCTGGTTTTCCTCGTCTTCTGTCCTTTCTGGACGGCTCTTGCGCAGACCTTGCCGCCGGCCGGGCAAACCCTGCACGCAGAGTCCGGCCACACGGCTGCCAGGGCGGTATCCTCGCCGATCGGCTTCGCGCCGGGCTCCCGCGCGGCACAACTGGGAGCCGAGGCCAAAGCATTGACGGTGGCGACGCCCGAGAATGCCCGCAAGTGGCTCAAGACCATGACCGCAGAGCCTCACGTGGCCGGTACACCGGCCGACCTCAAGACGGCCGTCTTCGTCCGCGATCGCCTCCAGGAGTGGGGATGGAAGGCCGACCTGGTCACGTATGAGGTCTTGCTCAACTATCCGAAAGGCAAACCGTCGCTTGAGATCCACCGGCCGCTGGTCAAGAAGCTGGAGCTCGATGAGGCGCCACTGCCGGCCGATAAGGACTCCGCCAGCAGCAAGGCCTTCGGCGCCTTTCACGGCTACGGGACCAGTGGCGACGCGTCGGGTCAGGTCGTTTATGCCAACTACGCGCGCCCCGAAGACTTCACGGCGCTCGAGAAGCTGGGTATCTCGGTGCAGGACAAGGTCGTCCTGGCTCGCTATGGCGGCAACTTCCGCGGGCTCAAGGTTCTCAATGCACAGAAGCACGGAGCCCGCGGGATCCTGATCTATTCCGATCCGGGCGATGACGGCTACGCCAAGGGAGATATCTATCCCGCCGGGCCGTACCGTCCGGGCTCGGCGATCCAGCGCGGCAGCGTCCAGTTCCTCTCGTTGGGACCGGGCGATCCCTCGACGCCGCGCGGGCCGTCGGTGAAGAATGCCGACCGGCTGCCGATTAACAGCCTCTTCGGCTTTCCGCTGGACTTTGCTGGCGGGGACCCGGTAGTCCAGCCCAGTCAACCTTCCGTGAAAGATTGGGAAGCCAAGACCGGGCTGAAGCGCCAGGATTACTTTGCCACAATTCCTTCCTTGCCCATCAGCTACGACACCGCCCGCGAAATCTTTCTGGTGCTGGCGGGCCCCAACGTTCCCGCGGGATGGCAAGGTGGCCTGCCGCTGGCGTACCACGTGGGGCCGGGCCCGGCCGAAGTCGAATTCTCCGTCACGATGGATTATCAACTGCGCACGATCTGGAACGTCATCGCCACGATTCCCGGATCGGTCGAGCCCGATCGCTGGATCATGGTTGGCAACCACCGCGACGCCTGGGTCTACGGCGCCGTGGACCCGGGAAGCGGCACGGCCGCGACCCTGGAGATGTGCCGGGCGATCGGCTCAGCGGTCAAAGATGGTTGGAAGCCGCGGCGCACTCTGGTCTACGCGAGCTGGGACGCCGAGGAGTATGGCCTGGTGGGCTCGACCGAATGGGCCGAGGAGCACGCCTCGACTGTCGATCAAAAGGTCGCGCTGCTGTTGAACGTGGACTCGGCGGTCAGCGGGCGCGACCTGGACATGGGAGGCGTGCCCTCGCTGCGTGACCTGGCGCTGGACGCCGCCGGAGCGATCAACGACGTGCGTTCGGGCCGGTCACTTCGTGAGCTCTGGATCGACGCCAAGCGCAAGGCCTGGACTGCCGCGAGCCCTCTGAGCCTGAGCGACCCGATGTGGGACGATGCCGCGCACGGTTCCCCGAGGGATGCCGGAAAACCCCGCCTGCGTGGTTTCATCGCTCAGATGCACCCCCTTGGCTCGGGCTCGGACTACACGGTGTTTCTCGATCATCTCGGGATCCCCGCCCTCGACATTGGTTTTTCGGGCGATTACGGCGTGTACCACTCCATTTACGACGACTTCACCTGGATGGAGAAGTTCGGCGATCCCGAGTTCCTGACCCACACGATGGCCGCCCGCCTGTACACAGTCCTGACCATGCGGGCCGCCGCGGCCGAGGTGCTGCCGTTGCGCTTTGTCCCCTATGGCGAGGCGCTCCGCGATCATGTCGACGAGCTGCGCCTGATCCGTGCCAGGCAGATTCGGGGCAAGGTCGATGTGCCAGGGCAAGCGGGGCCGCAAGCGCCGGACGCGGCCGAGACCTCGGATGTCTTTTCACCCCTCGTCCGCGCCGTGCGCGCATTCCAGTCAAGGGCGGCGGAGCTCGACCTGGCTCTCGATGCTCTGGCCGCCCGCGACGCTGTTTCGCCCCAGGCACTCGAGCGGATCAATGCCGCGTTGACGCGAGTCGAGCGATCCTTTCTCTTGCCCGGTGGTCTGGCGGGCCGGCCCTGGTTCAAGCATGCCATTTACGCCCCCGGCGTGACGACTGGCTATGGTGCCTGGCCGCTGCCCGCAATCCGCCAGGCACTCGAGGAGAACAAGCCGGATCAACTCAAGTCCCCGCTCGATCAGACGGTGGCGGCGCTGGACAGGGCGACCGCGGCTCTTGGTAAGGTCGTGGACGAGGTCAAGGGCGTGCCCGGAGCAGGTGAGCCGAGACGCTGAGCGAGGGAACTTGCGCCGGCATGGAACACGCGGTCCGGGAGCGATCTTGATGGGCGGCCGCGACACGGCGGATCAGAAATCGATAAGTTTGCCTCGCGTGCTGGGACCTGGGCTGCTGCAAAGTTGCGGTTGACGTATGTTTTCTTTCCTCTCGGATTTATTGCGCTGGTTCGGGCAGGGTCTCCTGACCACTGCGGTGAACATCTTCGGGACTGCGAGAAACCGCTGGAAAAACCGGGACTTCTTCGGATCGGAGGGCTACACGACGAATTCCTTCGGGGACAGTATGCCCGGACAGCTCCCCGAGAAAGGGCATGGTTCAAACGCAGGTCACAGCTCAGGGGTGGCTGGGGTCGACGCCCCCAGATCCGAGGCTGGCGCGCTGGGGGCTCGCTAGCTGTTGCCAGCTCGACCCCAGCCACCCCGCTCTTGTCACCCGCCAAGATCCGGGAGTTGAACCATGCCTGATCCCTGCGGGTCAAGCTTGTCTCTGAGCCGGCTTCCGGCATGGCCAGTGCTTCGATCTCTCCTCCTGGAGCGACCCGGAATTGGGTCCGCTTGGCATGCGTCACATGCTACGAAATGCTACGTTTTTCGGCTTTTTCGAGAATTCGGAAAACCAGGTGTTCGACGCAAGTTGTTAATTAATAAAGTGTTGTGGCGAATTGTCTCCGGGCGCTCATTCGACGAAAATTAACGCAAGCGCTTGATAATAAAGGAGTTGCGCCATAACAAGTTACGTAGCCTTTTCCCCAAAAAGTCGCCATTTTGCCCCCTTTTTGGGTCATTTTACCCCCATTTTGCCATCCAGTCGACTTTGAGAGCGGCAGGGGCCAGCCGCTATCCGGCACCCCAGGAAAAAGAGTGGCCACGTTCGCTCTCGTGACGACGATCGGGCCCCAACCGCGTCCTGCCAGATCAACCGCGGGTGCACCTGCCCGCGCTGCGGACCGTCGAGCTTTTGCCACCCTTCTTACCCGACTGATCGACAAGTCGTGCGCAATCGGCATGTCGGGCGGCCAGGTTTCCTCGCTTCAATAAGCACACACCTGCGCTTGGGGTCAGACCGAGTTTCATCTGCGCTTGGGGTCAGACCGAGTTTCAAGTTAACTTGAAACTCGGTCTGACCCCCCAGCCCGCCTGCTCAAGGCATCCCCAATTTGAACCGCGAAGCGGTTGGTGGACCCCGAGGGGTCGTGACGACCGGAGCCACCCATGAGCTTACCACACGGAGCGGAAAGCGGGACAGGTCCGGAGCGGAAAGCGGGACAGGTCCGCTATTGGATGGGCAAGCAGAAAAGTCGCCTGACTTAGCAATATCGGACCTGTCCCGCTTCCGCTTCTCGAAGCAGTTAGGTATGGTGTCCCCGGAACTCCGCGGCACGTTCTTGTGTTGCCTGTGGTCGTTCAAGCGGATCTTCGTGCGTGCGGCGTCAGGGCGTCAGCGGTTCAACGTCTTGGGTGCGTGGAACGCGGTGACCCACGAGTTGATCGCCGTGACCAATACCACGGTCGTCAACACCGAGACCATGTGCGAACTGCTACGGAAAATCGCCGCGTTGGGACTTACGGGGCCGATCACGCTGGTGCTGGACAACGCCCGCTATCAACGAAACGCCGTGGTGCAGGCGTTGGCGACGCAGTTGGAAATCACCCTGCTGTATCTGCCGTCGTACTCACCCAACTTGAACCTGATCGAACGACTGTGGAAGTTCATCAAACGTCGCGCCCTTTACGGCCGCTACCATCCCACCTTCCCCGAGTTTCAAGCCGCCATCCAAGAGGTCATCAACGGTCTTTCGACCACCCACGCCGAAAGCCTGAAGTCGCTGATGACGCTCAATTTCCAGCGATTCGAAGATGTGTCACTCATGGCCGCATAAAGTATAGTTAACTAAAAACTCGGTCTGGCCCCATCGGCTTGTGAGTATCTGCATCAGGATACCGGTCAGCGAATCCCAGAACCCTGTTGACCTCAAAGGCCCTTGAGAATTCCGTCCAACGTTCCCCAAGACTGCTCGTGAACGACTTTGACGCGCCCGGTGAAAGTCATTGTCTCCAGGTCGAACTCTAGCTTCGTCAACTCGCACCGGGGATGATTGCCAAGAGCGAGGTTGCTGAACAACTTCTCAAAGCGTTGGCCGATCGGCGTCCCCTCCAAATGGATTACCGCCTCGCCCGGGACGTACCACTGAGCGATGTCACCCTTGTTGATGTTCAATGTCTGCTTGATGCGCTCCAGCATTCCACCGTCCAATTGGCGGTCAACGATGTCCTGGACGGCCAGACTCGACACGAATTGGCGCATTTGTGCGGCATCGCCGCTGTTGCCGAGGTTGGCCAGCGCGTATGAGATTGCGTCTTGGAACGCCGCTCGAGAAGCTTCCGTTCCTTGGAACAGTCGGTCCGCAATTCGGTCGAGGGCGTCTTGGTCCGTTGCATCGCTTCGGTCGCCCCAAGTAACCACGAAACCTGCGTGCGGTATCGGACCAACGCGGTCTCCCGATACTCGACCTCGTGAGATTGATGCGATGACACCGCTGAATTGGTCCTCGATCATCTTTGCCATCGGACCGGGCAAAAATGTTGAGCCGATGCTCTCTACTACATAGTTGGAATCGACAACCCAAGGTTTAACTTCGATCTTCGGAAAGTCCGGTACAGAAGAGCCGCCGCCCGTAAGTACCGACTTAAAAAGCTGGCGCAGGATACGCGAAGCGTCATACTGTGCCCGCAGAGCAGCCCACGCATAAAGCCGATCAGCTTCTAGCGTCAACTCTTGTCGCGCCTCCTGCGTAGCCTGATTTCCGCCGTCGATTATGCTGGCAGCAATAAGGCGGGCGGCTGTCGAGGGCCCACCCCAATGCACAAACCGTTCAGAGGCGACATAGACGTGTGTGTTTGCAGATGCGAGCGATTTCTTGGCCGAGTCGTACTGAGAAGGGAAGTCTTCCGTGAATTTCAAGCCGTAACTCGCAGCAGCCAGGCTCACCGGGTCTACCGCCGGTAGTGTGAATTGTCCCCGGAAGAGGTCCTTCGTTTTCTCGGTGTCCCATTCAATGCCCGCAAAGCCCAGATCGATGGTCGCGTCGTAACCTCCGGTGTAGGCATTGAGCGAGAATTGGAGTTCGTTTTCGATGTGGTACAGCACGACCTCCTGATTGGCGAGCATATTGCGCAACTTTGCGGCCTCCTTGCCCGCCTCATCCATTTTTTCCTTTGCCCACGCACAGGCTTGTGCGCCGCGAATGCGCACCTGCTCTTTTGCCCGTATCACGTCATCAGCGACGACGTTGTTTTTCAATACATTGTATTTATTCGCTAGATCGCTCATGTGATCCAACGCGTGTTTCAGTGGTGCGGCAAGACTTAGGCACGCATCGTATGCGGCCTTCCAGTCAGCAAGCGATTGGACGGCTTTCTTTTCGGCATCTGACAACTGACTACCGGCCTGATTCGCTTGCTGCACAAGCTTCTGAATGTCGTCGTTACTAATCGTGGTAATATCTACAGTGATATTATGCAGATTTGAAATGTTCCCGCCGAGCGTGCCGATTAGACCGCCTACGCTGGGGATCGATATCGGTGGCTTTGGCAGCCAACTCAAGTCTACCGGACCATCACTCAAATCGATGCTGATACCTTTCAAGCGTATCTCGGTCGCACGATCGACCTTGGCCTTCACGCCGCCGGTAAAGGGCGGGTAGACAGCGGCATTCCAGGCGGCATTCAGATCGCCAAGTTCCTTGTTCTGTTGTTCCTGTGCATCGTTGAATGCTGCCAGTTTCGTCTTGTAGTCCTGCGTTGACGAGTTAAGATCGTTTGCGGCTTGGCGCGCACTGTCGTTTGCGGCTTTAGCCTGTTGAACGAAGGCCTGGGCCCCGTTTGCGTCGTTACCCGCCTTGACCGCATCGGCCGAGTTTGCAGCCTGCCTCGCGTCGGCCTCCGAAGTCCTTCCGCGCAGCCAGCCGAGATAGCTGTTGACGTTTTGGGAGTCCTGGAACGTCGTACGAAGGTCTTCCGACATCGTGTCCTTCGGTTCGATACGCCAGAATACTCGATACAGCACTCCTCTCTGATGAGGATCGAGATTGAACACCCCCTCTCGGTTACTCTCTCCGGGACGCACCGTGACGTTGCCCAGATGATCCGTCCAATCCAAGAAGCCGCGGTGCCACAGATCGAGCGTTACCGATTGATTGAACGGAACCCGGTAGGCGATATCCCGATACTGGTTAGAAGCGATCGGTCCGACCGGGATGAAGTATTTGTCGTTATGTAAATCGGACTTGATATAGATTCGGGGCAGATCGAAAAAAGGCTTGTCCTCCCGGATGCAAATTATCCGAGTCAGCACCAGCTGGTTACGGAAGACATGCCGCATCCTAAAAATGTATCTGTGGCCCGGCCACTGGGGACAAAGGGATATTTCCGTGTGATCGCCATCGGTCTGCGCGATCCGTAGATCGCACTCCACGGTCTCACCACTTCGGACAAAAAGACGCGCGAGCCGACCTTGACCGAGTTGCAAGCCGTTGCAAGAGAGTGAGGCATCATTCGGAATGCCGTCGACCTGGACGATAATCTGGCCCTCCGGCACGGGCGTGCCGTCCGGCATCATCGTCGAGCTTCCATCGACTCGCTCCAATTCGTAGTGGAAATAGCTGCTCGGCTGGTCTGGCGCGGCGGTCGCAGGCCCAGGCTGCCCAACCAAGGCAACCGACAGAATCGCGGCAAAGATAGACGCACACATGTCTAGCTCTTTCCAAGCAAAGTTGACGTCTTCGGCAACGGTGCTGTGTGTCTGAACGCAGTCGGCCAAGAATCGACCAACAAGAAAATTCCTCGTGGCGACGAAAGTCGCCAGGAGGAGCCATCGTGACCAAAGTTACTGGCCGCACGCGAGCACAGCTCTTTTCTATCAATTTAGCATATCGCTGTACGCTGAATTAAACAAGACACCAGGCTAAAAATTCAGGCCTACCTGGGCGAAACGAAGTCCACAGGCAAGTATCTGGATTCCTAGGGCTCACTCCTTCCTCCCCGGTCACGAACTGTCGAAGGTCGAACTGGGTACGGGAACCGTCGAGATCCCCCGCGCGGGGGTCACAGGCGGGAGTTCCGCCATCACGATCATCCGGCCCGGACAGGAAGCGGGACAGGACAGGAAGCGGCAGGAAGCGGGACAAGCGGCAGGAAGCGGGACAGCGGCAGGAAGCGGGACAGGTCCGATATTGCTAAGTCAGGCGAGTTTTCTGCTTGCCCATATTGTCAATAGCGGACCTGTCCCGCTTTCCGCTTCCCTGTCCCGCTTTCCGCTTCCAGCCAAGACGGACCTTGAATCGGTGCACCAACTCGGAGCGTCTGCACAGCGGCCGCGGTGGCGTCGCTGAGAGCAAGATTCAGCCACTCTTGCGGGATCAATGTCGGCTTTCCAGTGCGTCGCGGTCCCCCTGGTCGCTCAGGAGAGCGAAACGGTCGCTCAGAAGAGCGAAATGGCCGCTCAGAAGAGCGAAATGGCCGCTCAGAAGAGCGAAATGGTCGCTCAGAAGAGCGAAATGGCCGTCAGGGCGGATCGGCTTGCCGATGGCCACAAGTCTTTGGTAACCAAGCGATTAGGTTGCGTCCCATGACCTTGTTCAACCCCGTTTTTAATTGCCAGACGCCTTAAGGGCGTAAAACGATTAAAAACCCAGGCTGATGAGGGACTGACTCCAGCCGACGAAGCTGGCTATCTCGTTCTGCTTCAGCCCCCAGCCAGCAAGCTTGCGAACCTGTTCAGGATCGATGTTCGGGACCATGCTCTCGGCCTCGTCGCGCAGCAGCTTGGCGGTCGCGTAACAGAGCACCCGCCGGGTGGGTGGCTTGGGCCACGAACGCCATCACTGAGGGAAGGGCCCGGTTCCGCATCGGTTCCCAGTGATTCTCCGGATCCGGTCTGCGGCGAGCTTGCTTATGGGGGTTCGAGCCAGAGACGGCGGAGGCCGTCAAAACCGTGGAAAAACCGGCCTGACCACCCAAGAAAATGAGTGCGAAAAAGGCAAATTGCGCCTCCGCGAAAATCGGCGCTGATGACACGATGGGAGGTCAGGTCGTCAGCATCCACAAGGCCGTCTCGATCGAGGGCCGGTCGAGGTCGGGCAGGAGCGAGGCAAGGCGAGAGGTGTCGAGTGAGACGTCGGCCGGTCGGGGCTCGGCAAGATCGGCATCCTGCTGCCGGTTGGCGCGTACCAGGTCGGGATCGAGTCCCAGCGCCCGGGCTACACGCTGCATCAGTTCGTATCGGCTGACCCGCTCACGACCCGCAACATGCATGATCCCGCCAGCCTGGTTCTCCGCCAGGCGGATCAAGATTCGCGCCGCGGTTGCGTAGTCGAGCGGGGTCCGGAACTCATCTTCGAAGCATACCTGAGGTTCTCCCGCTCTGAGGCTTGCCAGGGCGCGGTCGAAGAACGAGGCTCGCCCGGCGCGTGACGGGCCATAAAGCAAGGAGATACGAGCGACCAGGCCCCCGGGAATCTGGAGGACCAGCGGCTCGGCCGCTGCCTTGGTCTGGCCGTAGGCGAGCATGGGGCTTGGCTCGTCGTCTTCGCGATACCAGCCACGCGCGCCGTCGAAGACCAGGTCGGTCGAGGTGAAGACCAGCCGGCGACCGCGATCACCGCACCATGCGGCGAGCCGCCGGGTTCCCTCGACGTTGACGGCCAACGCGTGCTCGGGGGCCATTCGAACCTGGCCGGCCGTACTGATCGCCGCGGCGTGAATCACCACGTCGGGATCGGCCTCCTCGAGAGCCGAGGTGAGGGCTAACCCATCGGCCAGGTCAACAGGACGGACTTCCAATCCCGAGCGACTGCCCGTTGTTCCCCGGCTCCAGAGGACGAGCTCGGACCTGCCGGCGCGGCGCAGTTCATGAACGAGGTAGGAACCAAGCTGTCCACTCGCTCCCGTCACGAGAATCCGCATGATCGCTAGCTCCCTCACCGCAATGGCCAGGCTCTGAAAAACTTTCGCAAGCCGCGCTCTCACCCTGCCGATCATAGGCCAACAGGGCCTCTAGGGGGAACAACTGATAGCGCACATTTCCTTTCATGCGTGGGCAACGTGGGAGCGGCTGCGATGGATATTCGCAACGTGCCTTTGAACGACCTCGTTCTCGATCCGAACCTCAACTTGAGAGACCGGCTCGACGACTTCACGGTCGAACGGTATGCAGACTCCTGGGATCGGCTGCCGCCGATCACAGTTTATGAAGTCGAAGGCAAGTGGCTGGTCGCTGACGGCTTTCATCGTCATGCGGCCGCCGTGATGCTGGGTAAACGAACCATGCCGGCCGAGATCGTGGTCGGCAGCTTCACTGACGCACTCGACTTCGTCGCCAGCGTCAACCTCTTCCACGGCCTGCCCCTGACCCGCTCCGAACGAAGGCGGGCCGTCGAGATCAAGCTCAAGCTCCATCATGACTGGTCCGACCGGCGGATGTCCGAGGAGTTGGCCGTCAGCCGAGAGCTCGTGGCCAAGATTCGCCGCCAGTTGATCGACGGCAACCAGATTCCCAACAACCCGGGCCGCGTGGGCTCCGATGGCAAGCTCTACACCTCGGCGGGCATCCCGCGGGAACAACCTGAGCGGCCCAAGGGCAAGCCGGGAGACGAGGACGACGCCGAGCGCGGCCGTCGCGGAATGGGCGCGGCAGCCGCGGCTCCTCCCTGGGAGGAGACCGCACCCGCCAAGGCCAAAGGCAAGGGCGCCGCGGCCGAAGAGATCCACGCAGAGGGCCCCGTCCCCGTCTCGGCGCCCACGATCGACGAACTGCTCGAGCTGATGTCCCGACAGATCATGCAAGTGATCACCTGGACCCAGGCGGATGGGTTCGTGGATAGCTATCGCTCGGCCAGTCCCAACGCTCGCGGTCTGTTCCACGCCGCGGTGATCAAACTGGCCGCCCGGGCCGATCAATTGCGGCGCAGTTGAACCGGCCGGAGCGGCCCTCACAGAGCCGGTCAAACCAGCGCGCTCAGGACGTGGTCGGCGAGGAACGTTCCTTCCCGGCTGAACCTCAGCCGCTGACCGTCGTCCTCGAGCAGTCCCTGATCCACGAATCGCGCGAGCCCCGATCCGAGCAGCCTATCCAGGCTGTATCCGGTGCGGAGCTCATAATCGTTGCGATCGATTCCGAGCGCCGTGCGGCGGAGCATCAGCATGGCCGTTTCCCGCGCCCGCGCCTCGGCGTCGAGCCGCTCGGCCGGCCCCGTTGCCGGTTCACCCGCCTCGATCCTCCGGAGGTAAGCCGCCAGGTCGCGAGTGTTCACCGAGCGGACCCCCTCGACATAACTCGCGGCACCCAGACCGACCCCGAAGTAGGCATCGTTGGCCCAGTACACGAGGTTGTGCCGCGATTCGTGTCCGGGACGGGCGTAGTTGGAGATCTCGTACATCGCCAGCCCGGACAGCGCGAGCCGGTCGATCACGGTTTCGTACATCGCCCGCTCGGTCTCCTCGTCCACCGGCACGACCTGGCCGGCCTGCCATTGTTTCCAGAGCTTGGTTCCCTTCTCATAGACCAGGCCGTAACACGAGAGATGTGACGGGCCCAGCGCAAGGGCCGCTGCGATATCCGCCTCGCAATCCGCCAGGGTCGAGCCCGGAATGCCGAAAATGAGATCGAGCGACCAGCGGGGAAATCGCGCCCGGACCAGTTCCACCGCGCGCTCGACCTCCTCCGGAGCATGGTTGCGTTCCAGAGCAGCGAGCAGGGCCGGCCGGAAAGACTGTGCTCCCAGGCTCACCCGGTTCACACCCGCTGCCACCAGAAGTTCCACCTTGGCAACGTCCAGGGTGCCCGGATTGGCCTCGACCGTCCACTCACCGCCTTGTGTCAGCGGAAACCAATGGGCAATCATCGCCATCAGCCCCTCGAGCTGGTGTGGACCCAGGCGGGTCGGCGTTCCACCGCCCACAAAGATCGTGTCCACGACCGCGGGCTGCCCCAGAGTCATGGCCATCTCTCGTTCGAGTGCGGACAGGTACCGGTCAGCCAGGTGGTCGACACCGGCCAGTGACGCGAAGTCGCAATACCCACACTTGTGAGCGCAGAAGGGAACATGAACATAGGCTGCGCGCGGCCAGAGCCAGGAAGGAAGATCGGTGCGCAAGGCTATGGGCACTGGATGCCATCCAGTCGCTATGTCTGGGAACGGCTAGAACAGCCGACCGGCGATCAAGCCGATTGAGGATCCTGTGTTGGCCGGCCGGGACGACCGAGCATTAGCCGGGGATCATCTCAATAATCGCGGTCGTAACCACCACGTCTGTAGCCACCTCCGCCTCCACCGCCGCCACCACCTTGGGTCCGAGGCTTGGCTTCGTTCACGGTGAGTCGACGTCCATCATGATCCCGGCCATCCAGTGTCTCGATCGCTACATGCGCCTGGTCGTCATTGGGCATCTCGACGAAGCCGAATCCTCGACTACGGCCCGTGTCACGGTCGATCAGGACCTCTGCCGAGCTCACGGAGCCGAATTGCGCGAACAACTCCTCGAGTTGCTCGGAAGTGACGGTGTACTTGAGGTTCCCGACGTAAAGCCGCTTCGCCATCGCAATCGCCCACTACAGGCTCTCCTCCGGCAGTCGATCGTTGCCACGAATCGCCGCAGGCATGGTTTCCAGGATAATTGACTATATAAATTTCGTTCACTCTTTTCAACGAGAAAATCGCGATCTTCAATCATCCACGCGGCTTCAGATACCCCACGACATGGCACGTGCGAACCTATGGGTTGTTCGCCGCCAACCCTTTCGGTTGGCACGATTTCGGCTTGAGCAAAGCCGGCGATTACATGCTCCCTGCCGGCGGTAAACTCTGGTTCGCCTATCGCGTCCTCCTGCACGAGGGAGACGCTAGGTCGGCACGAATCGCCGATGCCTTCGATCGCTACGGCGAGCATCCCGCGATCGATGTGACGGCGGGCTGATTCGGTGTGCAGGCTCACGTCCGGTCGATGATTCGCCGCGGCGTGGCGACGCCGTCGATCGGGACATCGTGCGGCTCGATCGGAAGTTCCGGGGCGATCTGGCAGTCAAAGCCCAGGGCCCAGCACGACGCGTCCGGCCGCATCCCGGGCAAAAGCCGGTCGTAGTGGCCGCCGCCGCGTCCCAGGCGATAACACCGGCAGTCAAACGCGAGGCCAGGGATCAACGCCCAGTCCACTTCCGCGGCTTCGACAAGGGCGCAACCGTCGCGTGGCTCTGGAATTCCCAGGAGACCTGGCTCCAGGTTCGCGCTCAGCGACGTGATCTGGAACAGCCGCATGCGGTTATCTTCGCGCTGGACTCGGGGGCAGAGAACCCGCTTGCCTGCCGCCAAGGCATGCAGAAAGAATGAGCGCGTGTTTATTTCTTCCGCGAAGGCACTGACGTAAAGCAAGACGGTACTTGCGGCGGCATAGCCCGGAAGTGCGGGGAACTGCGCGATCAGCTCCGCTTCCGCGGCGGCCCGAACGCCGGGATCAAGCCCCAGGATCGACTCCTTGATCGATCGCCGCAGCGCTTTCTTCTTGTGCCGTATCTGGCGGTCCCGCTCCATGGAGAGGTTCCAGGGACACGAAACAGAGGGAAAAGAGGATGTGCATCCAAAAACAAACCCGTGTCATCCCTCGCAAGAGAGCTGGCACGGGCCATTCACCTCCACCGCAATGCCGTTGGAGCGCTTTTGAGAACCCGCAGTTCAGGTGGGAGCCTCAGACCTGCGAGAAACCGGAGCTTCAAGAGGCCGATGTCGGGTCCCTACGGGTCGCATGTTGGTTCGCCAAAAGGACAGCTCCCTGTCGAACATGGCAGAGGCTAGATCGGCCTAAACCGAACAACTTTATCGTAGCTTTCTCTCCGAGTTCTGGCAAGGGGATGGATTGCGAAAAGAGCGACTGACAGATCCCCTCGAGCAGGCAATAGCCGTCATCGGCCGGCTCGACGTGGCGGCCCATGACCTCCGGATGAGACCTCATGATTCCACGAGCCTGGATATCTGCTTCCGTGCATCCGCCGCGACGACCTGTCGGTCAGGAACGGCGGCTCTCTTCGATCGTCGATCCCTTGAGCTGCTTGATCTGGTCGCGCAGGCGGGCGGCCTCTTCGTAATCCTCGAGGGAGACCGCCAGCTCGAGCTGCTGCTGGATCCGCTCGACCCGGTCGGTGGGTCGCTCGTGCACGACCTCGCGCCGCCAGCGGACCAGGAAGGAGAGTTCCGCGCAATCGGTCTCGTGGTCCTCCTGGTGGTACTCGCGGAGGAACGCGCGAATGCGGCTGATTCCCTCGTCGATCTCCCAGAGGGACCGGGTGAAATCTCCCCCGGCCAGTGCCTCGAGGGCTGTCGCCCTCGCCCGCATCATGTGCACGTAGGGTCGGTACTGGTCAAATTCGATCTTGTCGCGCTGGCGAGACGCGTGTTGAACGACGAACGCAAACAACCGCAGGTTGCGCTCGGTGTCTCGCGACACCAGATCATACTTCTGGAGGTGGAAGGCGGAGAGGTAGCGGTGATAGTACTGAAGTCCCTCGCGCATCAGGTTGCCGCAGGCGCGTTGATCGAGAGCGAACTCCTTGCCCGCGGCCACCGCACTTTTCTCGCGAGCCTCGTAGAACTCGAGGAGAGATTCAAACCCGTGCGGTTTCTGGCCGTCCGGCCGTCCGGCCAGCTCCATCTGAAGGACACCCAGGTCGAGCCTCATCTGGATCCGTTCTCTGCCGTCATCACCAGGGATAATGCGAACCTGAAGTTCGTCGGGATTGAAGTCCCAGCCCGCAAGAATGTTGGTGATGTCCTTACTCACGCGATCTCTCCCGACATCCGGACGGCATTCTGAACGAGACCTCGTGACCGAGTCTGCTCGCCGCCTGAATCGACGTATCTCAGTCTAAGCTGAGGGCGAAACCCTGGCAACATGCAACAGGAAAACGCCGCGCGAAGGTCGGGAAAAAACCTCAACGCGGCGTTTTCATGGAGCGGCCTGGCCGCTGTCTGGCTCTTGGCCTTGACCTCGCTCGGGCGACGAGCCGATGGAAGAACCTCGCTGCGATTCGGGTGGCCCTCAGGGCTCGTTGTTATCGTGGATCATCGGCTCGAGTTCCTTGGTGTTGCGTTCGACGGCCAGCACGATTGTCCGTTCCTCGGCGCCATCGCAACTCGACGCGACCGCGGGGATAATCTGCCGGGAATCGGGCAAGCTGAAACGGACCGTGAACGTTCCGTCGGAGCGGAGATGAACCGGTTCGCCCTGCAAGGTCACATGGGCATTCGGTTCGGTGGCGCCGTAAACGATCAGCTCGGCATCGATCTCGAAGTGGAAATCCCGGCCCGGGCTGGGCAGCCCGCCAACCGACAGGTTCTGCATCGAAGCGCTCGAGAGCGGGCGACGGAGCCGTTCCTCGAACAGGTCGCGCAAATCGAGCACGGAGTTGACCCGGGTACAGCCGATGGAAGAGGGATTCTGGACCCGCTCGAACTGCTGCTGGACATCGGACCAGTTCTCGTCGAGTGCGTCGGTAACTCCCGCCTTGGGAGTGGAGACGATGTTCGACCGCGCCAGGACATAGAACTTACTACGGCGCGACAGGTAGCCGATGTCGATGCGAAACGCCCGGGGCGGCTCCAGAACATCGATGTACCAGTTGTTGACGCCACCGTGGATGGGGATGTCGCGGACCTGCCGCTCTGCCGACGTCGTCGTATCGTCGCTCGTCACGTCCATGACCCGCAAGATCGGTTGGGCGCTGTGCCATTCCTGGCCTAAAGCGGCCTGGGCACGCGCCAGCGTGGTCCGGCTCAACTCCCAGTATGCATGCAGCCAGTAGGGGTCGCGGGCCAGAACGATGATCCGGTCTTTCTGACACGCATGATCCAGGGTGTGGGGTAAAGCCAGCGCCGCACCAGCGCTGGCGGCCGACGGGCGTGGACGGCGGGCTGCGACGGCCGTCTCGGCGGCACTGGCCGATTGCTTCCTGGGTGCGAGCGCCTTGGTTCGCGCCGCGGGCAGTTTCTTCGCGGATCGAGTCAGTTTCTTGGAGCGGGACGATGGCGATGAGCGGGTCACCGTCAGGGCCCGGATCAACTGATCCTTACGCATGGCGTGCCACCCCGAGATCCCCTGCTCCTTTGCCATCTGGGCGAGATTCTGCTTATTATAGTCCTTGAGCGTATCGGCAGTCATACGGAGCCACTCCAAGGTAACGCACGCGCGGCAACAGCGGACGCATGCGATGGATGAGAAGGTGCATGATTCATCCGTGAGTGGGCCGATCCGGAAAACTCCCTGTATCCCGGACAAAGGGGCACGACACCCTGTCAAGCTCTCAAGATCTCAGGTGCCCAGCCACGAGAGAATCCCACAGGAGGGTGCTAGACCAAAAAAAAAACGGCCATCAGCCCGTATTCAGGGGGGGCTGAGGCCGTCGGCTGGATTCGCTCGCGTTGGAGTCTCCGAGCCTGGGTGACAACATGGCGAGTCCCCACACTGGGTCGAACCGGAAGTTACGGATAGCGGATTGCGTGATCACCGTCCGTTAACTCGATCGCAGATTAGCACATACCACAATGACATGACGATTGTCAATGATCTAGTCACCTCGCGTGTTCGAAAACGGACATTCCGGTTCGCGACTTGGTTGCGCTTCGATACGGCCTTGCTCCGGGTCGCCTCCGGATGCAAGTTCTCGTGCGATCCTCTGCAACGAACGAAGGTTCGGATACGGTCGATCGGGTCAAGCCGCGAGACATCGGCATGCTGGAAATGGGGAGCATGCTGGGTGCACTCGCCGGGCAAAAAGTGCGATCACAAGTCGGGCTTCGCCTTGGCTGCCGAGAAGTGGCAGTTGGCGTGCATCACGGCCCTGGAGACTTTGTGAAAAATTTCTCGAAGCGGGTTGGTGGGTGGTTGACAGCCGGGATTGGGCCTGTATAAAAGATTCAACGTGCGGAGGTTCCCGCCTTGAGTAGTTTCTTCGTTTCCACGGTTTTCCTGCCTGGCGACGGCCACGGTGAGCGGTCGCTGCCTAGCGAGTCGTGACGACTCTTCCCGATTCGATGGCGAGCGTGGGAAAACTCGGAGACGTCTGTGAGTCAGAAACCCGACGGCCGGTCGGCTCTCTCTATCGGGATGGACTGGGGCACTCGAGTCACGGCCATCGGGCTTGAGTTCGCCCTCCCGGCGTTCCTCGGTTTCGGCCTGGACCGCTGGTGGGGCACGGCTCCCTGGATGACAATCCTCGGCGCTTTACTAGGAGTGGGGATGGGAATGCTGCATGTGATTCGGCTGGCTTCGGAACTGTCGGCTTCCACCGAAAAAAGACAAAGTACTCGACCGGGCTCCTCCGGTGACGGCAAGCCTACCGCGTGATTCAGCATCCAGGCCATCGGACGGATTGGCTCGTAGCCTGTCCCATGGCGTCATGACTCGGTGACCCGGTATCCTTTTGCAAGATGTGAGCAGACATGCCTGGGCATGGCGCGAACCCCCTGGAACACGTGCTCGATCACCGCGAACTCGAGATCCCCTGGGTGACCCCGCCCAGGTTCGAGTACAAGGTACATCTGCCTCAGATCTTGGGGGTGCAGATCACCCGTTTCATGGTCATGGAATTGATTGCCGCGGCTCTGGTGATCGCAGTGATTGTCCCGGTAGTCCGGCACATTTCCCGCAATTACGTCAGCCGCGGCCGGTTCGCCAACATGATCGAAGCAATGCTCCTGTTCATTCGCGACGACGTGGCCCGGCCGGCGATCGGCGGGCACGGCGCCGACCGCTTCCTGCCTTACCTCTGGACGGTCTTCTTTTTCGTCTTGTTTAACAACCTGCTGGGAATGATTCCCGGGGCAGCGTCGGCCACCGGCAACATCAACGTCACCGCGGCCTTGGCACTGATGACCCTGGCCACCGTGCTCATGGCGGGTATCAAGGAACTGGGCTTCGTGGGCTATTGGGTGGGGATTGTCCCGCATCTGGATGTGCCCGCACTGCTGAAGCCCTTCCTCTGGGGGCTGATGTTCTTCATCGAAGTGGCGGGGCTCTTGATCCGGCACATCGTGCTCGCGGTCCGGCTCTTCGCCAACATGTTCGCCGGCCACGTGGTGCTGGCCGTGATCCTCGGCTTCATTCTGATGGCCTACAGCAACTTGTGGATATTCGGACTGGTCATGCCCGCGAGTATCGTCGGCGTCATCTGCCTCAGTCTGCTCGAGCTCTTTGTTGCATTTTTACAGGCGTATATTTTCACTTTCCTCTCGGCGCTTTTCATCGGCGCCGCGGTTCATCCGCACTGAGCGTAGCGGCGTGAGGGGAGTGACCGATCGAGGCTGCTCTTGAGTTCGTGTCCGTCGTACAGAGCGCTCGCCAGACGACCGCTCGGGCAGGTCGAACAACGTCCGAGGCGAGGCCTCGGGGGTTTGCGTCTTCTGCTGCGGGGCGTCGTGAAGCCCCGGATGTTCACTCTTTTGCGTTCCAACTAGGAGTCAAGGTTCCGATGAAAGTCTTCAAGTCTGCCGCCCTGGCGTTCGGGATGCTGCTCTTCGCTCATGGTGCGACTTACGCCCAGACGCAAGCCCCGGCGGTGCACGCGCCGTTCTCCGATCTCAAGGCGATCGGCGCCGGCCTGGTGATCGTGGGCGCTGCCCTGGGGATCGGCAACCTGGCCAAGGCCGCGGTCGACAGCATGGCCCGCCAGCCGGAGATCGCCGGCAACATCCAGACGGCAATGATCATCGCTGCCGCGCTCATCGAAGGTGTGACGTTCTTCGCGCTGATCATCATCTTGCTTCAGGTTCTCTTCGCTGGCTGACGGCCGCAGCGGCGCCCTGGTCCCGCAGAGCGGACCTCGATCGCCCGGGCCGTCGTCTCGTAACCACGGTCCCGGTTCGACGTTCGCGTGGAGCCGGGCCGGGCGCGTGAGTTCCGGCTCGTGACATTCTTCAATCCGCTAACCTCGGCGAGAATCAACTCATGCTGCGGCGTTCGATCTTGATTTTGGGCATCGGGTTCCTGTTCGCGGCACTCATGCTGTCACTTGCGTCGTCGCCTGGCCATGCCCAGGGGCCGGCGCAGGCAACCGCGCATGAGAACCAGCTCAAGGCCGAGGCGGAACTTGGCCATGAGGCTGCTGTTGCGAGCCATGCGGCCGAGGGTGGAGGCAAGTCCAATCCGATGGAACCTCAGCCCACCCTGGCCATCTGGACGGTAGTGGTCTTTCTCGGCCTCTTTTGGGTGCTGCGGCGGTATGCCTGGAAGCCGCTCTCCGAGGCCTTGCATCAGCGCGAGGAGCATCTCGAACACACGCTGCTGCAGACCGAGAAGGTTCGCAACGAGAGCGAGCAACTCCTCGCCGAGCACCGCCGGTTGATGGCCCAGGCCGACGAACGGGTCAAGTCCATCTTCGATAAGGCCCAGAAGGAGGCCCAGGCCAGCGGCGAGGAGATCATCAAGTCAGCCCGGCTCGAGGCCGAGGCCGCCTTTGACCGGGCCCAGCGCGAAATCGCGACGGCTCGCGACCAGGCCCTGGCCGAGATCTGGAGCCAGACTGCCAATATTGCGGTCTCGGTCGCCGGCCGCGTGCTCTCCAGGCAACTCGGTGACGACGAGCATCGCCGGTTGCTCGACCTCGCCATCAAAGAATTACCCGCCGCGCCCGTCTCGACCAACGGCCACGGAGGTTCGCACGCATGACAGCGCCTGCCGCGGTGGCTCCGATCGACAGTGCCGACCGGTCCTTGCTCTCCGGCGACGATGCGGTCGTGGTCCGCCATTACGCCGAGGCCCTCGTGGATGCGGCGGTCGCCGAGAACCAGGCCGAGGCCGCACTCGAGGACCTCGAGGCCATCGACCGCGAGGTGTTGCGAGAGTATCCCAAGTTCAGGCAAGTACTCGGAACCTCGCAAGTTTCCGGAACCGAGAAGGACCGGATCCTGGTCGACGTCTTCGGCGACCGCGTTTCCAGCGTGGTCCTGCGGTTTCTCCGCGTACTGAACCGGCACGGCCGGCTGGGCCTGCTCTCCTCCCTGCCCCGCGAGGCCCGCCAGATCTGGGACCGGCGGCACAAGCGGGTGCCGGTCTTCGTCCGCACGGCCGTGCCGCTTGACCAAGGCCAGGAACAGGCCCTGCGCGAGCGGGTGGCAGGGATGATCGCGGCGACTCCGATCATGCAGATCACCACCGACCCCTCGTTGATTGGCGGCCTGATCGTCCAGGTCGGCGACCAGGTTTGTGACGCCTCCGTACAAAACCGTCTCGAGAAGCTACGCCAGAGACTGATCGAAGGAAAGACGCATGAAATTCAGAGCCGACGAGATCAGTTCAGTAATCCAGCGTGAGATCGCGCAGTTCACGCCCGAGATCACGCGCACCGAGGTGGGGTTCGTGCTCGAGGTCGGCGACGGCATCGCGCGGATTTACGGGCTCTCCGGGGTCATGGCCGGCGAAATGGTCGCCTTCAAGAACGGCATCAAGGGAATCGCGCTGAACCTGGAAGAGTCGTCCGTGGGCGTGATCGTGCTGGGCGACTACACCCAGATCGAGGAGGGCGACACGGTCACCACGACCGGCGACCTCTTGCGAGTGCCTGTCGGCGACGCCCTGGTCGGCCGGGTGGTCAACCCGCTGGGCGAGCCGATCGACGAGCAAGGGCCGATCCTCACCAGCCTGACCCGGGCCCTCGAGTCGACGGCTCCCGGCATTGCCGGGCGGCAGCCCGTGGACGAGCCGCTGCAGACCGGTATCAAGGCCATCGACACCATGATCCCCATCGGCCGCGGCCAGCGCGAGCTGATCATCGGCGACCGCAAGACCGGCAAGACCGCCATCGCCATCGACACCATCCTCAACCAGAAGGGGACGGGTGTCATCTGCGTCTACGTGGGAATCGCCCAGAAGGAATCGACGACCGCGGGGCTGGTCGATATCCTCCGCCGCCACGGCGCCATGGATTACACGATCGTGGTGGCCGCCGGCGCCAGCGATCCGGCCCCCATGCAGTACATCGCACCTTATGCCGGTTGCGCGATGGCCGAGTATTTCATGTACGAACAGGGCAAGCCCACTCTCTGCATCTACGACGACCTCTCGAAGCAGGCCGTTGCTTATCGCGAGGTCTCCCTCTTGCTCCGTCGCCCGCCCGGACGAGAGGCCTTCCCGGGCGATATCTTCTATGCGCACTCCCGCCTGCTGGAGCGGTCGGCGAAACTGGCCAACCGCTACGTGATCCTCCCCGACTCGGCGTCTGAAGATCACATCACGGAGGAGATGGGGGTCAACAAGAAGGTCTATATCGGCGTTCCCGGCCTGGAGGAAGCCAATCACGAGCTCAAGCACAGCTTCCCCCAGGGTCACAAGGTGGTGAAGACGACGCTTTCGGGCGGGTCGCTCACGGCCTTGCCCATCGTCGAGACCCTGGAAGGCGAGGTCTCGGCATATATCCCGACCAACGTGATCTCGATCACGGACGGTCAGATTTACCTTCAGCCCGACCTTTTCTTCGCGGGTGTCCGGCCGGCGATCGACGTGGGCATCAGCGTTTCCCGCGTGGGCGGCAAGGCCCAGATCCCGGCGATGAAGAAGGTGGCCGGCGGACTGCGGCTCGACCTGGCGGCCTTTCGAGAGCTGGAGGCGTTCTCCCAGCTTGGAACCGAGCTCGACAAGGCCACCCAGATGCAGCTCGACCGCGGCAACCGCATGGTCGAGCTGCTCAAGCAGCCCCAGTACCAGCCGATGCAGGCCATCGACCAGGTCATGAGCATCTTCGCGGGTTCGGAAGGCTTCCTCGACGATCTACCGGTCAGGGAGGTCCCGAAGTTCGAGAAGGCTTTCGTGAGCTTCATCCGCGACCAGAAGCCGGAGATCCGGGCGGCGCTCGATCGCCAGAAGAAACTGACCGACCAGATCGCGGCCGACCTCAAGGCCGCGCTCAGCGAATTCAAGACCAGGCACTACCATGCAGCCTCGGCCGGCACCGCGGCGGCGCTGGCGGCCACTCATTGATCGTCGCCCACGGGCGTCGCGGCGACTCCGGAAATCGACCCACGAATTTCAGCGACCGAGCGGAAGAGAACCACCGATGGCCAAGGCCCGATCGATCATCAAGCGCCGCCAGGCGATCCAGAACATTCGCAAGATCACGCGCACGATGGAGTTGATCGCCACCGCCAAGTTCCGCAAGGCGCTCGATCGGGCCACCGAGGCCGAAGCATTCACGCGCAAAATCGCCGAGCTGGTCGCCGACCTGGGCGAAACCTCGAGCACGGTCACACATCCCTTGCTCGAGCGGCGCGACCCGGTCAAGCGTGCCTTGCTGCTGATGCTCACGAGCAATCGCGGGCTGGCCGGAGGTTACAACGGCAATGTCCTGCGGCTGGCGTTCCGCAGCTACCAGGACTTGCAGACCGAGGGGATTCCGGTCAGCATAGAAGTCTCCGGCAAGCGCGGAATCAATTACATGCGGTATCGCAAGGTGCCGATGGACACCACCCACACGCAATTCGAGGATCGCCCACAGTTTCACGACGTCGAGAAGCTTGCCGACCGGTACATCGCGATGTACGTGAAGGGAGAGATCGACCGTCTCGACGTGACCTACACCCAGTTCGCCAGCTCGGCGCGCCAGGTGGCCACCGTCTCGACGCTCTTGCCGATTGTGACCGCCGACATCGCCGCCGTCGGGCCGTCGCTGCGCCAGTCCAAGGCCCCTTCGAGTCAACCAGCGGCAGGGGCTTTCTCGAAGGCCGAGGCGGTGCGAGTTCCCTACGAGTTCCTGCCCGACGCCCAGGGGATTCTCGAGGAGGTCGTCCCGGTCTCGTTCAAGGTGCGGTTGTTCAAGTGCTTCCTGGACGCGGCCGTCAGCGAGCAGATTGCCCGGATGGTGGCCATGCGGGGAGCGACCCAGAATGCCGACGACCTCATCAAGTCGTTGACCCGGCAGTATAACCGGGCCAGGCAGTCCCAGATTACCCGTGAGCTGGCCGACATCGTCGGCGCGGCCGCCGCTCTCTCGTGAGCTTCGGCCCGCCGTTTTCGGCCACCGCCGTTTCGCGTTCAACCGGTGCGACCCAGGCACCCCACCACGAGGGATTCTCGCAACATGGCCAGCGCAACCAAGACCGGACGAATCGCCCAGGTGATCGGCTCGACCTTCGACGCCGAGTTCGACGAGGGCCACCTGCCCAGTATTTACAATGCCATCTCGATTGACGCCGAGGAAAAGGCCTTCAAGATTCACCTGACCGGCGAGGTCCAGCAGCACTTGGGCGGCAACCGGGTCCGGTGCGTGGCCCTGGGGTCGACCGACGGCCTGGTCCGGGGCATGACGGTCGTCGATAAAGGCGGTCCGGTCAGCGTTCCGGTCGGCAAGGAAGCCCTGGGGCGGGTGTTCAACTTGCTCGGCGAGCCGATCGACGGCCGCGGACCGATCACAACCGCTGAGCGGTGGCCGATTCACCGTGAGCCGCCGAGCTTCGACGATCTGTCTCCCAAGACCGAGCAGTTCGAAACGGGGATCAAGGTCATCGACCTGCTGACCCCGTTCGTCCGCGGTGGCAAGATCGGCCTCTTTGGTGGCGCGGGTCTGGGCAAGACGGTGATCTTGACCGAGCTCATCGCCCGCATCGCCTCGGTGCACAGCGGCTACTCGGTCTTCGCCGGCGTGGGCGAGCGGACCCGCGAAGGCAACGACCTCTGGCTGGAAATGCAAGAGGCCAAGATCGGCAGCACCGGCAAGTCGGTCATCGACAGCACCGTGATGTGCTTCGGCCAGATGAACGAGCCTCCGGGAGCCCGGCTCCGCGTGGCCCTCTCGGCACTGACGATGGCCGAGTGGTTCCGCGACGCGACCGGGGCCGATACCTTGCTCTTCATCGACAACATCTTCCGGTTCAGCCAGGCCGGCTCCGAGGTCTCGGCCCTGCTGGGCCGGATGCCCTCGAACGTGGGCTATCAGCCGACCCTGGCCACCGAGATGGGCGCCCTCCAGGAACGGATTACCTCGACCAAGAAGGGTGCCATCACCTCAGTGCAGGCGGTCTACGTGCCGGCCGACGACCTGACCGACCCGGCCCCGGCCACGACCTTCGGCTTCCTCGATGCCTTCATCGTGCTGTCTCGTTCCATCTCCGAGAAGGGCATTTACCCGGCCGTCGACCCGTTGGGCTCAAGCTCCCGCATCCTCGATCCTCAATACGTGGGCCAGGAACATTACGACGTGGCCCGGCGGGTGCAGGCCATCCTTCAGAGGTACAAGGAGCTGCGCGACATCATCGCGATCCTCGGCGTGGACGAGCTGTCGGAAGACGACAAGCTGATCGTCCACCGCGCCCGCCGGATCGAGCGGTTCCTCTCGCAACCTTTCTTCGTCGCCGAAGTCTTCATCAACAAGCCCGGCCAGTACACCAAGCTCCCCGACACCATCCGCAGCTTCAAGGAGATTTGCGACGGCAAGTGGGACCACCTACCCGAAGGCGCCTTCATGTACGTGGGCTCGATCGAGGGGGCCGAAGAGCAGGCCAAGAAGATGGGTGCGATCTGAGCACGCGGGGCCATCCGAAAGTCGAGAGCAGAAACAGGCATGCGGCAGTGAGCCGGGGAGAGCGGATTGCGATGGCAAGCCATCCTGAGGCAGGCGGTGAGGAGCGGCGGACCGGCGCGGGACACAAGAAGCTCCAGGTCGTGGTCGTGACCCCGGAGAAGACGCTGCTCGACGAGACGGTCGACTTCGTTTCGCTTCCCCTCTACGACGGCGAGCTCGGCGTCCTTCCCGGCCGCGCTCCACTGATCGGCCGCCTGGGCTATGGGGAGCTGAGGACGAAGCTAGAGGAGACCGTCCAACGCTACTACGTGGACGGCGGCTTCGCCCAGGTTCGCGACGACGTCGTGACCGTCCTGACCAACCGGGCTCTGACCGCAACCGCCATCGACCCCGCCGGTGCTGCCCGTGAGCTGGAGAAAGCACAGGAACAGCGCGCGATTTCCGACCAGGATTTCGAGCAGAAGACCAAGGCCGTGGCTCGCACCCGGGCCATGATCCGGGTCGGCAGCCGCAAGGGATGATCAAGTCGCCGTGCAGCGCAGGGACGATCTAGCAGCTCCTCCTCACATATTGCGCAAACAGCCCGCGCACTTTCCCGGTTGTCTTGACTCGGGGCCGCGTGATCCGGTTGGCAAGCTCAATTGCCAGAAGCGTCAGGGCCGTTTCATTCTCCGATTGGTATGGACGGGAACTCCACCAACGTCTCGGGGTGGGACATGTCGTGGCGGTTCGCCGCCGCCAAGCTCGCCTCGCCCGAGAAGGAGCACAAGTCGATGATGAATTTCCTCAAGACGGCCATCACCCAAGGCCCCGACCCCTTGCGCCCCCGGCCGGCGTCCTCCTGTAAGGGAATCCCCGCAGAATAGTCTCGGCATGATTCGAGTTTTCTGTTCTACTCCCCTCCGTTGTGGTTTCGGATTCGAGAACTGGTCCCAGGGAGGGGATGATGAAAGTTCTCACGGAC
>JBEKTN010000069.1:0-25936 GCA_049516015.1 Isosphaeraceae bacterium
TTCATGAAGTGCTTGAAGGAGCCGCTTTCACGGCTGGCCAACCGCGAGGAGCAGACCTGCGGCGCGTTCTTCGAGGGCCGGTTCAAGAGCGTGGCGATCCTCGATGAGGAGTCGTTGCTGGCGACCTGTGCTTACATCGATTTGAACCCCGTTGCCGCCGGCATCGCCGAGGTTCCCGAGTCCAGCGCACATACCTCGATCAAGCAACGGGTCGAGCAATGTCAAGGAACAGGGACGAGCCAACGACCTGAACGCCGTCCGAGCAGGCAGCGTCGCGGGCTCGACTGCGGCAGCGGGCCTGGAAGAGGGACTGTGGCTCTGTCCGGTCGAGGATCGACGGCGGCTGGATTCGTCACGCGAAGGGATGCTCGAAGGATTCTCGCTGGGTAATTACCTGCTTCTGGTGGAATACACCGGGCGGTTGTTCCGCGAGGGCAAAGCCGTGATCTCCGGCGAGCTGGCCGGGATCTTCGAGCGGTTGGGGAGCAATGCCGAGAACTGGCAGGCACGGTTGCAGAAGCTGGCCGCGGGCCGGTTGCTGGGCCGTTTCTTCGCCGCCAGCCGTCCCCGGTTGCGGGAAGTCGCCGAGCGATTGGGCGTGCACTACCTGGCGAACCTGGGCGGCTGCGCGGCGCGATGACGCCACTCCGTAGGCTGGATTCCTAGCTCGTCTCCATTTCACTCTTCCGGAGACACTCGCAAGATTCCGGCGATCTTGTCGTAAACTTAGTATGTCGGGATCGTGCGAAGAGTCTTTGGCAATTCGGTATGAGAAGCAAGCCCGCGCGTCGCCTCCGCCGCAAGGCGGTGCGCGAGTGTACGGTCTCCTTCCCTGGGCGCCGGACCGCGGCTGGCCCCTGCTACTCTCGAAGCCGATTGGAGGGCAAAACCGGGGTCAAATGCTCCAAAAGGGGGGCGAATTCGAACAACATGCTACATAGGCCAAAACCAGCGCAACTATCTATCTTGTAAGTAATTGCGTCAAATCAGTCAGAACGAATGCTTATAAGTATAAGTGACATAAGATGCATCAAACTAAAGGCTTATGCCGAAAATCGAGTTTTTATAAATTTCAAAAAACCCCGAAAACGTAGCAAATCGTAGCATATCACGCATGCAAAACGGGCCCGAATTCGGGTCCCCGAACCCGTAATTGGGCGTGGCTGACGGCATGTAACGATCGCCGGACGGCCCGGACTGGCGCGGGATGGGTGGCAATCGCTTTTTCCCCGTCAGCGCTGGTTCTGGTCGATTGCCGGGGGGATGTTTGGGGCCATCCATATTTCCATGGTGCCAGGAATTTGATGGCACCTTCCGCGCCCTAGAACCGCGCGATCAACCTGGCGAACTCGGGCCGGGATCGGAGCGTTTTCAGATCGGGGTCTGCCTTTGCGATCCGGGTGGAAAAGCCTGCCTTGAACGCAAGCTCGAGAAGCTGGATCGATCGGTCCAGCGTGCGCGGGTCGCGCGTGGTTTCGGCGTAGACGGCCAGAGCGCATGCGGCATTGTACAGCCGCTGGGCCGTCGGTGCCTTGACCAGGAAGTCGACGTCGTCGAGCACCGACCGATCACCCAGTCGGGCGCGCACCAGGGCGCGGAGCTGGACGGCATCGACGACGTGCGGGTCAGATTCGAGGGCCGCATTCAGGTGCTTGACGGCGCCTGGCGGGTCGCTCGTCCGGGTCAGCCGCGCCATTCCATAGTGGGCCAACGCGTAATGCGGATCCTTGGCGAGTGCATCGGTGAAATCCTGGCTTGCGCCGAGGGGATCGCGATCAAGGCGGGTCATGCCCCGAGCGACGCGTACGACGACATCGTCGGGGTGGCTGGCCAAGAGGTCGCGGAACATCGCGTCGGCCTCGTCCCGGCGGCCCAGCCGGGCCAGGGTCTCACCGAGCGCGGCGAGGACCCCGGGCTCGCGACGGCCCGCGGCCACGGCCGTCCGCAGATCGGCCAGCGCTTCCTCGATCCGGTCCAGCTCCAGCTCCACGAGCGCGCGGTCAACCCGCGCCTCGACGAGATCGGGATCGAGCTCGATCGCCCGATCATACGACACCTTCGCATCCAGCAGCCGGCCGGCCCGAGCGAGGGCCAGGGCCCGATTGAAATGGCTCCATGCATACTCGGGGCCGCATGCCACGCACGCGCTGAAATCGCCGGCGGCTTCCAGGTAGCGGCCCTGCTCGAAATGGCAATGTCCCATGGCGAACCAGGCCCAGAGCGAGGTCGCATCCTGCGCGATCGCCGCCCTCAAGGCCACCTCCGCGCCCGCCGTATCACCACTGGCCACAAGCGACGTGCCGAGCATGGTCAAGTCGCGGCTCTGGGTTGGAGCGATCTGGGCGGCTCGGGCGCGATCGCGGGCGGCCAGATCGGCATCCCCGAGCGCGGCATGGTAGCTCGCTCGCTCGGCGAACAGGACCGAGGGGAGTGCGGTGTCAACCCGCTCGGCCTGATCAAGGCGAGCAACCGCTCGTATCAAAGCTCCGCGCCGGTCGTCCTCCGAGTCGCCATGACTTGAGACGATCACACCGGCACGAGCCTCCAGTATGAGCAGCTCGACAATCTGCCGCCGCAGCCGCCGGGCCTCCTCGGGCTTGAGGCGCAGCAGCCACTGTGCGGGCAATTTCCGGCTGGCGTCTCGCGCCCGCCGTCCACCAGCGCGGCCGACTGTGGTCTCATCCGCAATCCCAACCTGACCGAGCAGCTTCCGCGCCGTCCGCATACCCATCTTCAGGAACTCGTCATTGCGGCCCGCCACGTTGAGCAGGAACTGGCTGTCGATGAAGCCGCGATCGAACGCTTGAAGTTTCATCCGCGCAGCCAGATCGAGCATGCCATCGTAGACCAGCATGATGGAGACGGTCATCAGTCCCAGCAGGACCGTGGCGACCAGGGCGATGGTGCTGGAACCAGTGAGGCCGGGATGCCGCCGGGCCCATTTTCCCAGGCGTTCGCGCAGGCTGGGTTCCGGGCAGTGCTTCATCGGCAGGTCTTCCAGGAATCGCCGCAGATCCTCGGCCAGATCGCGTGCGTTCTGGTAGCGGCGGTCCGGGTCGGGATCGATGCACTGGGAGACCAGAGCGTCCAGGCTCCAGGGCACCTCGGGACAGGCGGCACGCAGCGAGGGAGCAGGCCGGTGGCGGCGTTCCTCGATCATGCAGCGAATGGTCGCCACCGGCGTGAGGCCGGGAGGAGGTTCGGGGAACGGGTGGTTCCCACTGATCATCTCGAAAAGGATCAGGCCCAGCGCATAGAGGTCCGATCGCTCCTCGACAGCCTCGGGGCTCGTCGCTCCTTCGGGATCGAGGGCATCGAGATGTTCGGGGGCCATGTAAGGCAAAGTGCCACCGAGCAGGGCTCGGTGAACAACCGGCTCGCCCGCTTGATCCCCGGGGCCGGCCTCGGTCGCGAGATCGGCCGGGGCGGCCAGGTTGAAGTCGAGCAGCATGGGGGTGCCGTCGCCCGCGATCAGGATGTTGGCCGGTTTCAGGTCCCGGTGCAGCAGCCCTCGTGCATGTGCATGGTCAAGCCCCTCGGCCAGCCTGGCAACGATCCAGACCGCGGCCTGGATGCCACTGGCCCCGCACAGAAACTGGCGCGAGGGCTGACCGTCGTCACGGTCTTCGGTGCGCGAGCAAGCCTCGGCACGGGGGCTGACCAGCCGGGACACGAGCGAACGCAGACGTCCGGTCCTGGCCGTCCCGACTTGCGCTTGCAGGGCCGATTCCGCGGGCACTACCCCGGCCGGCTCGGAAACGCTGGCGCTGGTCGAAGCCGGCAGTGATCCCAGCCGCGACCGCTGAACGCGTCCCAGCCCCAGCGAAGCGTCTTGCCCCGCCACCGCCGGCAGGCGCTGGCTGAACTGGTCGAGTGCTTCCACCAGACTTCGCCCCGTGGCCTGAGTATGAGTCAACCCCCATGCTTCCTGGAGCAGTTGAGCCAGGTTGGCCCCGCCGAAAAATGGCATGCATAAGAGCCGCAGACCGGTCGCCGGCTCATCCTGGACCGAATGGACCGGAACGATGTGGGCGTGCTGGAGCCGGGCGAGGAGCCTGGGTTCGTCTCCCTCAGCACGGGAGATTTTCAGGGCCACCAGGCGACGCCCCAGGTTCATCTCCTCCGCCAGGAAGACTCGCGCAAACGCCCCCCGGCCAAGCTCGACCACCAGCCGGAAGCCGCCCAGCTCGTTGCCGGTGCGCGGCCAGGTCGGGCGGGTTCCCGCACCGTTTTTCCCGCTCCGGCTTTTGTCGCCGGCTCTCGAAGAATTGGCCAGCCCTTCCGCGACACCAGCGTTCCTCTGCTCGCCGGCTCGCGGACTCGAGCCGGGACCGGCCGGTCGAGGAGACATCGGCGCGAACGCCTTATACAGCAAGGTCGCGCCGGCGGGAAATGAATCCTCCGCCCCGAGCTCTTCCGGCGCAGCCGGCTCGTTGTCGAGCCCGAATTCACACGGCAGCGCAGCCGCGCGATCGGCCAATGAATGATGAGACGGTTCCTCCTCGCTTCCGAGGTTCCAGTCCTCCATGAGCTCGCGGGCGGAATCTTGCCACGAGTCATCTGCATTCCGCATTGAACACATCTCTGCTCCTGGTCTGCACACTGCCGATCAGAGGGCCCGGATCGAGCCGTCCCGCGACGAACCGGAGCCGCCCACTACCTTGCAACGATTCCCACATTTCCAGGGGGGCTGCCAGCCCGGCGAGAGCAGGCCGGCTAACGTTCTATAGGTCTTGCAGAGCGCCCTGTCCATGAATGCTTGTGCCTCGAACTCACGAGACCAATGGTCAGCCCTCGGCCGGTTTGCCAGAGCGCACGCCGAACCGTGTACTAGATTTCAAGAGAACGGGTCTGTTGCCGGATTCACACGACGCAGGCCAGGAACGGGGAAAATGCCGTCTGTCCCCTTGCCGATCTCCATGTGGTCGGCGTCGAGCTGCGCGCCGGCCGAGCCGGGGTTCGGCTCCAGGGTTGCCGGCGGTCCGGAAGGAAAAGGTTCAGTTCATGATCAGCAGCAGGACCAGCAACACCGACACGAATGGCCTGGGGAGCCAGAGAAACGCCAGCGCAGGTCGTGGGGTGGCCGGCCACGGAATTCGACTTATGGGAGAGACCCTGGTCCGCGAGTTCTCGGCGCCGGTGGGTATCTTTGATCCCGACCAACGAGCCTGGACGGTGATCCTCGGGGCCGCGGCAGAGCAGTTTCCCGGTGTGGACAGCCGGCTCCAGGAAGTGGCAAGTTCCAGCGGATTGCGTCTGGGTCGGGTTGCGGTCTGGCGTCGCGATGAAGATCTCGAGCGGTCCTGGCTGGTGCTTCCCTTGCCCTCGGCCGAAGCAGCCGATCTGGTGGCTTTCGTGGGTTTCCTGGCGCCGACCCAGCCCCGCGACACGGTGCCGCGACCGACCGAACCGGCTGCGTCGGAGCCGAGGGATCTCGGCACCTGGGGACCGGCGTGCCCCGAGCCGGCTTTGCGCGCCTGGGGGCAGCAGTTTGTGAACCGGCTGCAGAGCGACCATGAAACCCGTGTTTACCCGGTGCAGCCGACGGCCGACGACGATGAAGAGAGCGAGCACGTGGTGATCGGCCGCCTGATCCGCCGGATGCGCATTTCCGATTCGCCGTCGCGTTTTCAGTCGCTGGCCGTCAACGTTCTGAGAACATCGCTGGCCATGACCGCCGTGGCCTGGGTCCCCAACGATTCCCATGAGCCTGTCGCGGTGAGCGGAGAGGTCGAGGGATTTCGTCCCTCATCCTATCGCTACTTTGTGCCTCTCATCCCGCGTGAGACGGCCTACGTGGTCAACGACTTGAGTCAAACGCCCGCGGGCATGACCACGCCGCCCTTGTACCGCTTCGCCTGCGTGCCGGCAGGGACCGCGGGATGGCTCGTCGCCGTCAAGCCACTGCAAGATCGCCTGATTGGAACCCCCGAGATTGAGCGTATGCAGTACGTTGCATCGCTCATCGCAACCCAGTCCAGCAATGCCCGGACCTACGTAGAGCTCAAGGAGCTGCTCTTTGGAATCATCCGTGCCCTGACGGCGGCCATCGATGCCAAAGATCCCACCACGTCCGGGCATTCCGAGCGCGTGGCGCGGATCGCGGTCCGCCTGGCGGAAGAGCTGGCGATGCCGCCCCAGAAACGCAGCGACCTCTACCTTGCGGGACTGCTGCACGACGTCGGCAAGATCGGCGTCGACGACCAGGTCCTCAAGAAGGGCGGGCCGTTGACCCCCGACGAGTACCGCAAGATTCAGGCTCATGTCGAGATCGGCGTCACCATCCTCAAGGATCTGAAGAAGCTCAGCCACATCCTTCCCGGTGTCCGCCACCACCATGAGAGTCTGGATGGAACGGGATATCCCGACCGCCTCTCCGGCGAGCAGATTCCGCTCGAAGCACGCATTCTCGCGGTGGCCGACTCGTTTGATGCCATGTCCAGCGACCGCCTTTACCGCAAGCGGCTCACGCCCATGCAGATCGATGACGTCTTCCAGAAGGGCCGGGGCCAGCAGTGGGACTGCAACGTCGTTGACGCGCTCTTCGCTTGCAGAAGAGATCTGGAAGCCATACGCCAGAAAGGTCTGGGCGAAAGCCTCATCGGTGCTGTCAACGTCACGCTGGGTCGGACCTGAGCGCGATGGAACCGCTCGCGGATCCATCGGACCTCGTCACGCGGGAATCGTTCCTCTACAATAGGAGGGCGAAGATCGCGGACTTTCCTCTGCCGAGGTCCTGCTCATGAGAAGCCCTTTTCCCGGCATGGATCCGTACCTGGAAGACCAGGGCCGCTGGCCGGATTTTCACGCCAGTACGATCACGTATTGCCGCGATGCATTGAGCGATTGTCTTCCTGATGACTACGTCGCCCAGATGGGCGAGGAAGTGAGGGTCGTGACCTGGCAGGAAGGCCATGATCGGTCCATGAGACCCGACGTGGCGATTGTCCGTCACGGCGGATCCGGCGGCTCGGAACAACCGGCTGGCGCTGGCATGGTGGCCACGCTCGAGCCGATCGCGATCCCCTTCGCCGCGGCCGTTGATGAGGTTCGTGATACCTGGATCGAGATTTACCGGCTGCCGGATGAGCGCCTGGTCACGGCAATTGAAGTTCTCTCACCGACGAACAAGGGATCGAGCGGGCTGACCGAGTACCTGAATAAGCGCCACCGTCTGCGAACACAAGGGGTCAACCTGGTCGAAATTGATCTCCTGATCGCGGGCCGGCGGCTGCCCATGGCAAAGCCGCTCCCGCCCGGCCACTTTTTCACCATCATCTCCCGCGCCAGCAAGAGCGAGACCGGCGACGTCTACGCCTGGTCGATACAACGACCCTTGCCGAAGATTCCCATCCCGCTGGAAGACCCCGATCCCGACGTCTTCCTCGACCTGGCCGAGGTCTTCGCCCTGGCCTACCAGCGTGGCCGCTATGCGCGCCTGATCCACTACGACCGACCGCTCGATCTTCCGCTCCACCCTCAGGACAAGGAGTGGGCCGAGTTGGTTGCGCGCGGGAAAGCCCCAGCCGATTTCGAACGCGATTGATCACTTGATCACCCAAGGTGGACGAGCCGATGTCAACTGCAGATCCGAGGGAACGACGGACCCACGATCCGAGGACGACGAAAACCTCGAGGGGACGTACCTTACTTCGAATGTTTGCCGGCGATCATGGCATCAGCAAGGCAGGTCTGAGCCTCAACGGAACTGGCCAGCCGGTGCGCCCTTGGCTTTGTCGCTTTCGGGATTCTTGTAGCGCTCCTGGAGCCGCTGGATCTGCTTCAGGTTATTGCTCGTATTCTGCATCTTCAGGTTGGCATCGAGCGCCTGGTTCAGGGCTGGCATTTGGGGCGGCTGGCCTTCTCCCCCTTGCGCCCCGTTGGCAGGGGCCGGCGGCACTGGCGTCTGACCCACATAGCTGGTCCCGCGGTAGAAGGCATATTCGGCGGCCTCCTTGCGAACCACTGTGGTGACCTGCCCCTGCACGCCCTCGGCGACGAACACGCCCCGCAAGTCCGTAACGCCGGAGAAGAACTGAGGGTTGCCGCTGCCGATCACCTTGACCTGAACCTTGGGCAGCAGATCCTTGGTGCGAGCGTCCCGCACGGTGATGCGCACGCGGCCGCTGGCAGGCTCCTCGAGCACTTCAAGCTCCAGCGGAGAGACGAGGACGATCCCCGACGCGTAGAGATTATCGCCCCGGATCATGACCAGGTACGCACCCTCCTTGGCGAGCGGCAGGTCGATCATCAGGGAACGGTCGTCGTAATCCGAGCCGTCCCCCAGGGCCACGCTCTTCTCGACCAGCGGGGTAATGCCGGCCAGATCGATGCCGGCAATCCCGTTCAGGTTGCGGCGGGTGAGGTAGAGCTGCATCAGGTCGACGGGGTAGACCGTGACATCCGCCTTGGCGATATTGCGATAGTCGAGCTTGATGCCCGGCTTGACCAGCAGATCCTGACCACCGGCGGGGTTCGCGACTGGCGGCTGAACGCCGACCGCCCTCAGTCCGGCCCGGTCACCAGGAGCATCCACTCGAGCGGGATCGGCGGCCTGGGCCACCGCAGGCTTGACCAGGGGACGGACGACCGACACCTCGGGGACCTTCAGTTCCTTGCGGGTGTAGAACTGAATTTCGCTGGCTGCGTCGGTGAACCGGTCGGCGACCTGGCGATAGTATTCGAGGGCCTTGCCCGGCACGCGCCGGGCGTCGAAGATCTGGCCCAGAATGTACAGCGCCTGCCACTTGTTGGGGCTGGGCTGGTCAGCCCCGCCGGCGTCCTTGTAGACCGACCTGGCGATCTTCTCCGCCACCTCGACCGCCCGGTCATACTGGCCCAGGTGGAAGTTGGCCAGGGCCTCGCTGTACTGGAAGCTGTCCAGGAAGGTGCTCTTGGGATAGAGCCTGGCGAACCGCCCCGCGAGCTTCACGACCGACTCGTAATTCTCCAGCTCAAGGAAGGCGCCCACCAGGGCCAGGCTCGCCTCATCGGCCATCGGGTTGGTGGGCGATTGGGAGAGGAAGATCTGGATCATCCGGATGCTCTGGAGCAGCAGGTCCGACCGGGTCACTCCGGCGGCGGCCAGCTCACGGCGGAGGTTGGGGTCGGTGAACGCATTGGACGCCGCCTGTGCCAGCACCTGGGAGAGGCCGAAAAAGTCGCTCTCGATCGAGGGCGTGTTGGGGTAAGTCCGCCAGAGGTCGATCAGGTAGGTCATCGCCTCGAGGGTCTTGCCGCGCTGGCGAAGCAGCTCGCCGACCCGAGCGTCCTCGAGGTAGCTGGCCTCGATCAGCCCGCGCCAGACGATGATCGCCCGCTCGTACTCGTTGATGTCGCGATAGGCCCGGCCGATGACCAGCAACTGGTCGAAGCTGAGGATCAGCTCGGGGCCTTTTCCTTGACCACCTCGAAATACTGGACCACCTTGCGAGGCTCATACTCTTTGATGTTGATCAGCAGCAGCATCCGCGCGGCGTCCTTGGCCACGTCGTCGCGCAGCGTGTAGCCGGCGAACGTATCCGTCTTGCGAACGCCATTCTGCCCATGTGTCTTTTGTGTCACCGTCGATCGGGACGCGCCGGGCATCCCGCAGGTCTTGAACGTGAATGACGTCGAGGTGGCGGGGCGGGCCGGTTAGCTTGCTTTCAGCTACTGGCGTCCAGGCCTCGCCGTAGCGTGCTCCCGGGGTGTCCGTAGGCTCATTTCTTTGCCTCATCGAACTCCTCGGCAGCAATCGACATAGGGTGCGCGCCACGCTCATGCACATGGGCAGTAGGCGTACGGTCGATCAACAGGCTGAGCAGTTCCGGGCGACTGTAGTGGCCGCGCGAATCCATCAGCCGTTTACGCTTGTCGATCAACAAGAAGTCGAGATCGGCAATCAACACGCCTTCACCGGAACGCAGAGGCTCGCCGAGGAATTCGCCTTCCGGGGAGACGATCGCGGTGAAGCAGCCGCCCGAGATCGGGGCGATGTCGCAACCAGTGTCCTGCATGATCCGGGCCTGCTGATCGGCGCCCAGCCAAGCGGTGGCGCTGACGACGAAGCAACCGGACTCCAGGGCGTGCTGGCGGATGTTGACCTGGATCTGTTCGGCGAATGTCTCGCCCGCGAATGAGCCGGGATACATCGCCGAGTGGATCTGCTCGCCGTCGGCCATCAGTGCGCAACGGGCCAGCGGGTTGTAATGCTCCCAGCACGCCAGCGAGCCGATGCGCCCGACCGCGCTGTCGATGGCGCGCAGCCCGGAACCGTCTCCTTGCCCCCAGATCATGCGTTCGTGGGTGTTTCGCGACGTACTCCCGGATACTCGTCGCGGGCCTGCCGGTGATCGCCTCGAAGTCGTGAGTGAGCCGATCATAGCGGTTGTCGGCATGAAGCTTGGCCATGGTCCGCACGTGGCCGAAGACGTGGCCCGGCAGACCGCGTGAGCGGAGTTCCCGGTCGCACCACTCATCGAACGGCACGTCCACGTAGGTGATGGTCCGGCCGAGGGCCTCGGAGTACTCCGCCGCCACGGCCCGCATGTCTTCCGACCTCGGCCCGGTCAATTCGATGACCTTCCCGAGATGGCCACCCGGATGTTCCAGGACGGCCGCGACGACTTCCGCCACATCCCGGCTGTCGACCGGCGACGTCTTCGCGGCGCCGAACGGCAGGCGGATCGTGCCGTCCTTCGCGATCGATTCGGCGGCCCATTGCGAGAAGAAGAAGTGCTGGAGGAAGACCGTCGCCCGGACGTGCACCACGGGCAAGCCGGACCAGTTCAGCGCCTGCTCGCCCAGCCAGTGCAAGCGCTGCTGGAGGGAGTCGGTCATCGCAGTCAGGCTCATCTGCGAGACGGTCAACTGGGAGATGTTGACGAACACTTCCAGGTCGCTGCGGGCGCGTGCGACGGCGGCGGCGGTAACGGTCGCCTCCAGATAGGGCGCCGAGACGCTCATGCCGAAATACATACGTCGGCAGCCCTCCAGGGCACGCGCGACGTCCGCGGCGCGGGTGAGGTCGCCGATGACGACCTCGGCCCCGGTCGCACGAAGTGCCTCGGCCCGGTCGTCGTCAGTCCGCACGAGAGCCCGGACGGGCAGGTCGCGGCTACGGAGGATCTCGACGATCTCTCCGCCCACTCCGCCGAGACGCCCCGCGGCGCCGGTGACGAGAATCGGTGCGTCGATCGACATGGTTGCGAGTCCACTTTCAAAGCGTCACCACGCGGTCCTGTAGCAAGCCGGACCGACCCGGCCCCTTGACCCGCGGTCGTTACCTGCAGATACAAAATATATGGGGGACGTCAATCAGAAGACAACCGGGAAGCCCCAGCCGACCCCGTGCCTCTGCACGGCCCTGCGGCAGGCCTCGCGCGCCGTGACCCGGATCTACGACGCGGAGCTTCGCGGGGCTGGCCTCAGGTCCACCCAGCATTCTCTGCTGAGGCTGCTCGGCCGTGTGGGCGAGGTCCGCCAGGGCGACCTGGGCGCGATGGCCTCGTTGAACTTCTGCTGCCCCTGGAGGATCTGGGCGTACTGAAATGTTGCCGTCATGGCCAGCTCGGCCTGGTCACGGCGCGCCTGGCCGGTCTCGACCTTGAAGCCATCGTCCTTGAGGAACCGGGACAGGGCCGCAAGCGCCAGGTCGCTCTTGCCGCGGGCCAGATAGGTGGCGCCGATCTCATAATCGGCCCTCACCGCCCGCGGATGCGCGGGGTAGGCCGAGAGAAAACGCTGCAGGGCGGCAACGCCCAGGTTCATGCTCGTGTCGTCGGGCGGATTGGGAATGCCGAACGTCGAGGGAATCTCGACGAGGGCACTTGCTCGGATGCTCTGCGCGTCCTTGTCGGCTGCGGCTGGCTTCAGCCGCTCGATGTCGCGTACGAGATCGGCCCAGGTCAGCCGGGCCTGGAGAGGCTGACCGAATTGACGCTGGGTCTCGCCAAGGTGAAATCGAGCGGCCAGGCGGTCTGCTCCGCCGGGATACCCCTTGAGGTAGGCCTGGAAATGTTCGATCGCCCTGGGGAAGTACCCCGCCATCTGGCTGGTGCGGCCGATCGCTAAGAGGAGCTGCGCGCGCAGCACGGGGCTCTTGGCGAGGTCGCGAGCCTGGGACAGCAAGTCCCAGGCGACTTTGGGATCGGGCTGGATCACGAGATCATCGGGCTCGAGCAGCCGCCGCGCGAAGGCGTGATAGACCTCGGCCAGGCGGTCCTTGCGATCGTCGGACAGCAGGCGGATGGCTTCGGATCGAGCCAGTTCCTCGGCCACGGGCAGGTTGCCCGCGGCCAGCTCGATGGCCGAAAGCTCGAACCGGATCTTGGGGAGCCAGCGGCCGGTCGGGTTCTCCGCGGCGGCGGCTCGGAGTGTTGCTCGTGCCGCATCGTTGTGGCCCGCCAGTCGCTCGGTGACGCCTTGAAGATAACCGAGGTAGGCCCGTTCATCGCGGTCCTTGGCGTTTTCCCGCAGTTTGACAAGAGCTCCGCGAGCCGCCTCGTGGTTGCCGTCCTGAAGTGCGGCCACGGTCTCTCCGGGAAGGATCGGCGCTGCGGGGCTGATCGCGGACCGTCCAGCAATCGGCGGCGGCGGCACAGCGGGTGGATCGGCGGCGGGGGTAACCCCGCTTGCGGGGTCGGCCGCCTTGAGCAAGCACGCGGCCGAGCATGCAACAACCACAAAAGGAGAAGCAATCCTCAAGAGGGCTCGGCCAGTTCGCGGCATCATGCTAACGATCGTCCGGCCATTTCGTGGTGTCACGAGGAGATCCTCCGGAAGCAAGGAGCTTGGACCCGAAGCAAGGAGTTTGGACGGTCTCATGTCGATCTGGACGGATCACAAAAAGCGCAGGCACGACCGCAGAAGGGAGGTCCAGCTTTGCTGCCGGAATCGAAACCGGCATCTCGGTCCCGACTCATTGGACGCTCGCACGGCGGTCTTGGTTCCCCGGCGCTGGGCTGGCCAAGGCACCCGGCCGGCCAGTTCGAGTATCTGTTCCGGCTGTCCCTAGAAAATAACGTAGGCAAGGCTTTTTTCTTAGAGCTTTTCCTCGAGGTGGTCCGGTCGCTTGCGTTGAGCCGAGCCGGGCTCGACAATCAAGTTGAAAACGCAGCCGATTCCCAGGCCAACGGCACAGCGAATGTGCCGCCGGCACAAGACAGCGTCCCGAACGGACCGGAACATGCCGGCTTGCGGCCGGGACGAGCCTCTCTCATCCAGGACATCACTACCAATGGCGGCCATGCCGATCACCCGCGTCGTCCTGTACAAGCACGGTGTGGGCTACTTCGAGCGCGAGGGGACCGCTCAGGGAGATGAGTCGATCTCCCTGGCGTTCAAGCAGGCCGAGGTCAGCGACGTGCTCAAGTCGCTGATTGTGCTGGACCTCGACGGCGGGCACATCGCGTCGGTTTCCTACGACTCGACCAAGCCGCTGGAGCAGTTGCTCGCCGAGGTCGCCCTGTCGATTCCCGAGAAAAATGGCTTGACCGGATTGCTCCCGCAGTTGAAGGGGGCGAGGGTCCGGATTACTCAGGCCGGCGCTGAGACCACCGAAGGGATGATCCTGGGACTGGACAGGGCGCGAAAGAGGATCGGCGATGTCGTGCTTGATGTTGCGATCCTCTCCTTGCTCGCGGATGACGGCAAGATTCGCTCCTTCGAGCTCCCGGATCTTGCGGGAATCCAGATTCTCGACGAGGCCGTGCGCACCGACCTCGACTACTACCTCAAGACGCAGCTCTCGGCCAAGAAGAAGGATGCGCGAACGTTTTCGATCTTTGCCCGCGGCGACGGCAAGCGCCGGATCCGGCTGGCCTACAACGTCGCGGCCCCGGTCTGGAAGGCCACGTACCGCCTGATTCTCGGCGAGCCGGGGCAGCCGCCTCGAATCCAGGGATGGGCAGTCGTCGATAATACCCAGGACGAGGACTGGGAGAACGTCTCGCTCTCGCTGGTTTCTGGATTGCCGGTCTCGTTCGTCCACGACCTCTACACGCCCCGTTACATCAGGCGGCCCACCGTCGAGGTGGAAGAGACGACCGGCGTCCTGCCGCCCGAGGGTCGAGGAAGGGATGGTCATGGCCGGGCGCATGCTGCAGGAACCGTTGGCGGAGTACGGCGCCGAGCCAAGGCTCCGGAAGTTTCGAGGAGCTACTCTTGGGGCCATTGCTGAAAGCAGGGACGACCTCAGCCTGGAGGGTCTGGGGCCGCCGCCCATCAGTTCGGCGCCCGCCCAGGTCCGCGAACGGAAGCTGGGCGACCTGTTCGCGTATGAGATCGAGCACCCGGTCACGATCCGCCGCAACCAGGCCGCGCTCGTGCCGATCGTGCTCCGCGAGTTCAAGGGCCGCCCCGTGCTCCTCTACAATAAACGAACCCGGGCCGAGAACCCGCTGCGCTGCGTTGAGTTCGAGAACTCGACGGGACTGACCCTCGAAGGCGGTCCGGTGACCGTGCTGGAAGGCGGGAACTACGTGGGCGAGGCCATGCTCGAGACGCTCAAGCCCGACGAGACCCGGCTGGTTCCGTTCGCCGTCGAGCTCGGAGTCAAGGTGCTGGACAACGTGGCCAGCCAGGACGAGCACGTTTCCCGCGTGGTCATCCAGAACGGGTCCTTGCAGACTCGCCACGGACAGGTCAAAGCAACGACCTATGCCTTCGACAACAAGGGGGATGCGCCCGGTGTCGTCTACCTGGAACATCCCCGCGAGGCGGCCGACTGGAAGCTCGTCGAGCCCGCGACGGCCCATGAAATTACCGAGTCGTTCTGGCGGTTCCGGTTCGATCTGGCGCCCCGGGGGCTCACGCAATTTCGGGTGCGCACGCAACGGCTCCTGTCCCAGCGCTATGTCCTGGCCGACACTCCGGCCAGGCAACTCGAGCTCTGGATCGACCAGCACTACCTGGACGAGCCGACCGCGGGGGTCATTCGCCAGGCAATCGCACTCCGCCAGCTCTTGACTGAGGCCGAGGAGAAGATTCGCCGGCTGGAGGCCGAGCGCAAGACGATCCATACCGAGCAGGCACGAATCCGGGAGAACATCAAGTCACTGGGCGAGCGTGCGTCCGAGAAAGAGTTGCGCGAGCGGTTCGTCCGGACCTTTACCACCCAGGAAGATCGCCTGGAGGCCATCGACAAGCAGATCGCCGCCTGCAACCTCGAGAGCGACAAGCTCCGCCAGCAAGTGGCCGATCTGCTCTCGCGGCTCAACTACGAGGCCGATCTCCAGGGCTCGGCGCCGGCGTTGCCATCGCCGCGACGCAAGAAACGAGGCGGCGAGGAAGGGGAGCGGCCATGAGACCCATCGAGGCTCTTGTCGAGACTGCCATCTACGCCGACGATCTGGATCTGGCCGAACGGTTCTATCGCGACGTCCTGGGGCTGGAGCTGACCGCCCGGGAAGAAGGCCGCCATGTGTTCTTCCGGGTTGGCGACCGAAGCATGCTGCTGGTCTTTCGGGCGGAAGCGACGCTCAAGGGAGATCACCTGCCAGCGCACGGGTGCCGGGGCCCCGGGCATGTCGCGCTGGGAATACCTGCCCAGGATCTCGATGCCTGGCGATCTCACCTCGAGAGCCGCCATGTGTCGATCGAGCACGAGGAGTCATGGCCCAGGGGCGGACATTCCCTCTACTTCCGTGATCCCGCGGGCAATTCCGTCGAGCTGCTCACGCCGGGGCTGTGGGGGCTTTTGTCGGGCTGGTAGCTGAATCTCCCCGTTCGGTAAGAGGAGGCAGTTGCGTGCGAGTCTTGATGACGGGCGGTTATGGCTGCATTGGCTCATGGGCGACCAGAGATCTGGTCGAGCGCGGCCACGAGGTCTGGATATTCGACCTCAAGGAGGACACGCATCGCCTGGACCTGGTGCTTGATCCGGAAAAGCGGTCCAGGGTGCATTTCGTGGCCGGGGACGTGTCCGATCTGGAGGGAGTCCGGGCGGCGGTGGAGCGCGTCGGGGCCTCGCACATCCTGCATCTGGCCGGGCTGCAAACGCCAACGTGCCGCGCCGATCCAGCCCTGGGGGCGAAGGTCAACGTGATCGGCACGCTGGCGGTCTTCCAGGCGGCCGTGGCGCTCAAGAATCAGGTCGAGCGCGTGGTCTATGCCAGCTCGGCGGCGGTGCACGGTCCGCGCGCGGAGGGTGCCGGTGCAAAGGGAGGTGTCGGCGACCAGGTTCGGCTGGCGCCCCTGAGCCATTACGGGGCCTACAAGGTCTGCAACGAGTTGAACGCCCGGGTGTACTGGCTCGATCAGGGAATCACGAGCATCGGCCTGCGACCCTGGACCGTTTACGGCGTGGGGCGAGACTTCGGCATGACGAGTGAGCCGACCAAGGCGATCAAGGCCGTCGCGGTCGGCCGCCGTTACCACATCAGCTACGGCGGCTTGCAGGACCTGCAATATGTCGGCGACGTCGCCGCGACCTTCGTCCGGGCACTCGAGCATCCGTTTCAAGGAGCCGACGCCTTCAACCTGCGGGGCGCGGTCGAGCCTATCGAGGCCTTTGTCGCCGCGCTGGGCGACGTGGTTCCCATCTCGACGGCACTGATCACGCACGGCGACCGGCAACTGCCCATCGCCTTCGACCTGGACGATTCGAGGCTCCAAGAGCAGTTCGGCCCGATCCATCGGACGAGTCTGCACGACGGCATCGCCGAGACTTACCGCCGGTTCCTGGAGTTGCGCGACCAGGGCAGGCTGGATCTGTCGGATCTGGCCTGAGGTTGCACGACGTTGTGAACAAGAACGCCGCCAGCCTCGCGCGGGCATGCTGTAAAGTTGGCCTTGACCGCTCCTGCCGCCCCCCCTAACCGAGGCGAGAAAGAGAGATTCCCCCCCCTCAGTTTTGGTGTTGCGCTTTTCTGCCGCCCCGAAGGGGCCGAAACAGGAAAGCCCAGGCGGGGGGAACCCCGCTTGCGGGGTCGGCCCTGGGGATTCTTTTCCCCCATCCAAGGCGGGCCGAGGGGCCCCCCGAAACGCTGATCACCACCAAGTACACGAAGAACCGCCAACGATTGCTCGAAGAAGCCAACCTGGCGCTGGAAGTCCTCCGCTTTCCGATGGGACTCGCCAAGAGTCTTCAAGGTATGAAGGCAGGGCGAATCATCGAGGGCATCCCTATCAGCCAACCGGTGACTTGATCAGAATGGAGTGCATCAGCGATCGTCGCATAACCCAGAGCCGCTGGCATGTGGTTACGAGGTATTACTATGGACGAGATCCCGAAAACCGACAAACTCTTTCTCATTCTCCACCGGGCGGGCTGGTCGATCGGCGACACCGCCTTTGTGGGCAAAGAGGGGATTTCCTGGCTGGTCTATGGCACGAAGGGTGATCACTCGATCCAAGCAAAGGGAAAGAGCCAGGTGGAGGCTTGGAAGGCGATGCAGGCTTACTCGATCTGCAAGGACTGGCTGACCAAGGTTCAGGAGACGCTGGGGCAGTATTTCGAGAAGGATAAAGTGAAAGGCGAGGCGGGTTCAGCCGGGGGAGATGTCGTGGTGAAACGAGTTTTGCAGGCGAGACCATCGCCTGATGGTGATGAAGGCGACAGCCCGTTTTGAGCTTCGAGCATGAAGCCCCCAGGCATTCGGAAGGCTGCGACGTAGGCGGTAATCCTTTGCTGGTCCGGTCAGATGTATTGGAGTCGATCCGTGAGTGCCGACCGCAAAGCAAAGATGAAGAAGCAGGACGAGAGGAACCGCCGTCAGCATGCGAAATGGGTGGAAACTTACGAGAGGATTCTGCCGCTTGTGGGAGCAAAGAATCTGTTCCAGCGGCTTCCCGAGACCTCCAGGGAGAATATCCGACGGCTGCGTTTCCCAAATCCCGAGATTTGCTATGGGGACGATCTCAATCGAGCAGATGAGCGGGAAAACGTCCGGGAGGCAGTCACTCAGGCACTCGATCAGTTCGCTTTCAAGACCAGCGATGGACATGAGATTTCGGCTCGGGATTGCTTTCGGGTCGTTTTCTCTCTTCGAGAGGCGATCAACCAACTACGGGTGGAACCCCCTGATGGCTCTCTCTCTCTCCTGGCGGCGCAAACCAGGAAGAAATTGGGGGCAGTGTTCGATGAGCTAATCAACGAGCAGCTCGTTTTTTTGTTCCTCAACATGGACATGGCTCTTACCGAGTTCACAAGAATCGACACTGCCATCTACTGGTACGAGCCCAAGTATGAACGAGTAGGTCCGGGAAAAGGTCTTTTCAGAATCATCCTTCACAAGTCGCCCCCCGATCGCATCGGCATTCTTCACAATGGGGAAAGACGCCGTGCGTTTCGCTGTGGAGCCTCATTCGGGCCTCTGGGGGTCAAATGGGTTGATGTTCCAGCGTCTCTCTTCGGGATCAACGGATCCGGGGAGTACCCGGTCTACGTGCAGAGTCATGCTATCAGAAACTTGCATGAGCGAGTGCCCATCGGTGATGACGGCTTTGTGCATGACGCCATGTGGCAATCTTTCTCTTCCCCCAAGGTGACTCAGAACCACAAGGGGGAGTATCTCATCGAATACCGGTTCTTCGATTACAAACTCGGATACTTTGTCGCTGAGGTTGTTGAACAATCAATCCTGGTTACCACTTTCCTGTTTCTGACAATGCAGGGCACACCGGAAGCGATTTCGCTGTTTGAACACCTTCGATTGAGGCGTCCAGACATCGAGCAGCTTGGACTTGATTCGCTCGGAAACTACCTGCATACCGATCTTCAGAAGGACTCGGAACTCGCCGGTATCTTCGATACATGCGGCTGCGGACACCTACTGAAAATGGCGAGGCCGGAAACGCAGCCCGATTGGCAGTCTAGTTATGCGAGAGATGTCCGAAAGTACCTCGGGATGCAACTCACCTAACCTTCGGTTCTCCTGAAGGTGGCGGCTTTGACCAATGGCAGCCTGCCTTCTTTTGCTTTCTCCTGGCAGATTCAACTTCGCCCCTCATCTCCCAGCAAAACGAGTAATGACCCGCCTACCTGTCGGTCCAGCCAGTCCTCATTGCGAGTTCCTGGAGAATAAGCGTCATCAACGAGACCGGTCGCTGGGAGCACTTGGTTGGCAGAGCGTCGAGAACCTCTGGGATGGCGGCTTGAAAGCTCCGGAATGTCGGGTGGTAGCGATCATAGAGGTCGCGACGCTTCGTGACCTTGAAGGCCACCTCAATTCTGTGTTTCTCGGACTTTTCTAGACCAGTTGCGGCCCCAGCTTCTCAGGCCATGGATACCCAGCGCGGCGCGCAACATCGACGGTGGCCCCCAACGATTCACCCAGGTCGTGCTCGACGAACAATCTCTGCCGGTAGCTGGTTCGGGCAGTGGTCTCCTGACCCTCCGTCCTCTGCGACCGCAGATCCCCCAGTCCCCGACTGTCGGGGCGTCACCTGGAGACCTTCGGTCAGCCGAACGGCGGGGTCTGGAGACCCGCCGAACGAAACAAATTCGCAACGACAGCAGTCGGGATCAAGGGGCCGTCAAGACCAACTTTGCAGCATGCCAGCCTCGCGGTCAGCTCCCCGGCTTGGTTGCCGGTGCCGCACCCTTGGTCGTGGCCGGTGCGGCCGGTGCGGCCGGTGCGGCTGAAGGGAAGAGGTCCTTGGGTAGGGGCTTGATCTCGATCTTGGCGCGCTTTCGCTCTTCCGTCAGCAAGTTTTTCTGGAGCTCTCCGGCGTAGGCATTGAGGATGAAGGGTCTGTTCTGCTCGAAGTCCACGGGCCGGCCTTCTTTCCGGTCAGTCACCTGGATCAGGTGGTAACCGTAGGGGGTCTCGACGGGCTCGGAGACCGAGCCTTTCTTGAGCTTGAAGGCGACGTCGGTGAACTCGGGAATGAAGCCGCTGCTGAGGGTGAAGTAGTCGAGGTCGCCACCGGCCCCACCCGCGTTGGCAGGGTCTTCCGAGTACTTGTTGGCCGCCTGTGCGAAGGTCACCGTGTTGGCGTTGATCTGGCCCTTGATGGCTTGCAGCTTCTGCTTGATCTTTTCCTTCTCGGCGGCCGGGGCCTCGGGGTCAACCTTCAACAGGATATGGCTGGCGCGGACCTGCGTCCCATAGAACAGGTCGCGGTTGGCCGACACGTAACGCTTCAGCTCGGCATCGGTCGCCTTGGACTTGACATACTCGGACCAGCGAATGCGATTCTCCAGCTCCTTGCGGACGGTGTCCAGCGACGTGTTGTCCTCGAGTAGGGCGGTTGCCAGGTCCCGGCCGTCGGCCTTGAGCTGCTGCGCCAGCCGCGCCAGCTCCTCATCGATCTTGGCGGGCGGAACGGTGATCTTCTGCCGGTTCAGGAAGATCGTCAGAAGCTTGGTGTTGATCAGCGAGTCGACGGCATCGCGGTACACCTGTTCGCGATTCTCGTTCGCCGGGATGGGGTAACGGCTCAGGAAGTTGATCACCTCTCCCTTGGTGACCTGCTCCTTGGCGTTTTCATCGACGACGGTGCCCACGACATCGTTGGCGCCTGGAATCACCGGTGTGCGTCCGGCCGGTATCCGTGCGGTGGGGCCGGCGGGAGCAGCCGGCTCAGTCTGGGCGCGAACCGCGCCAGTCCCTGCGCTCAGCCCCAAGAACAATACTGACAACAGTCCAGCCTGGGCTCTCCTGCGCATCGAACAGATCTCCCTCTCGAGTTTAGTCCTTGTTAGTCACACCCGAGATCCACGGATGGGATGCGACCCGCTCCACGACCTCATGAGCAAGGGCTACCGGTCGTACAACTTTTATCGATTATACGATTTTTGCTCAATCCCGCCGCGCGAGTTGGCCGATAATCTCCGGTTTGGGCATCGCACTTCCCGGCGACGGTCCTGCGTGAATGCGTGAACTTGCGGGCCTTGCCCCGATCGCGAGCAATCGACAAGGTTAACGTGTTCGCTCACCCGCAGGGCAGTGATCGTCCTGCCCTGCGGAGGCGTATCGACCGGCCCGACTCTCGAGCTCAGGCCGCGGTCAGCCAGCGCCTGATCCGGCTGACCTCCTTCGACCACCCCGAGCCAGCGCGGAGGCGGCGGTAGGCGTCGAAGAGGAGGTCAAGAGTCTCGGTCAGGTGGCGAAGGCTGTCGATCCGGGCGACCCGGACCTCGCTCGCGGCGAGCTTTTCATCCCCGGGCTTGGGAATCAAGGCGCCCGAGACGGCGAGGGTCTCGGCTTGCAGGGTCAACTCGTACTGGGCGCCATGGCGCACCAGGATCAGCCCGGCTTTACGGGGCAGCTTGCCCGACTGGAGGGCCCGGAAGGCCTCGGGAAGCCGGGTCGGGGCCTCGTCGGTGAGACTGTCGCGCCCGGTCTCGCCGCGCGGGCAGTCGAGAGTGAGGGTTTTGGTCAGCATGACCGCGACCTCGGAGCCGTCGGCCAATTGCACCGTGTCGCTGTCGTTCTGCAGCGCGTGCCAGAGCCAGACCATGAACTCGTTACCCAGGTGGTCGAGCATGTTGGGGGCGTTCTCGGCCCAGGTGACCGTGGACAACTCGGACTGCTCGCCGCCAAAGAGGCTGAGAGTTCCCTCGGCCAGCCTTTCCTGGTCTCCTTCGGCGTCCGGACCTGCCAGGCTGGTGGCCAGGCTGCCGGCGGTGATTGGCTCGAGGCTGCGGTCGAAAGTTTCCCGGAAGAGGGTCCCAAGCCGCTCCAGGACGGTCGTGCCGGTTGTGCCCGCGTAGAGGACTCCCGTCTGGCCATCCCAGAGGACCGGATAATGGTTGAGCCGGCGGAACCGGCCGTCGGCGGCCTCGGCTAGGGCGCGGAGGCGGGCGGCTTCCTTGGCTTCCTGGCGCTGGGCCTTGGTCGGGTGGCCGCTGGGGTTGAGCTTGGCCAAGGCCTCGGTCTCGATCTGGGTATAAGCCTTCAGCAGCGACCCGGGGATCTTGTCGGTGTCGATCCGGATCGCGAGGTGGAGGGCATCGTTCACCACGTTCTTGGCCAGGTCGAACGTCAGGTCGAGCACGTGGTCGCCGCCGGACCAGCCGGTGGCGACGCCGTCGGTCGGGTCGGCTGAGCCGTGGCGGCCGGCGGCGTGCTGCACGGCCAGGGCGAGCAGGTCGTCGGCGAAAGGCAGAGGGGATGATCCGCTCACTCGATACCGGGTGAACGTGACGCGTCCGTTCAAGAAGCCCATTTTCTGATTCCTCCTCAAGTTCGCCCGGGCTGTCCAATCAGCACGTAACGAGCCCGCGATCCAGCCAGGTCACCTTGTAGATCGGCGGACCGGGCGTGGCTCTCCACCGCCTTGACACCAGAGCGGCCTCGACCTTTCCAGTGCGCCGCCTGGTTCCGGTCAGGTGAAGTTGACGAACTGAAGCGGGTACTCCGGTCCGTTCTCCTTGAGGTGGGCCATGACGGCCTGAAGGTCGTCGATCTTCTTGCCGGTCACGCGGACCTTGTCATCCATGATCTGCGCCTGGACCTTGAGCTTGAGCTGTTTGACGTCCTTGACGATCTTGCGGGCATCGTCGGAATCGATGCCTGTGTGCAGGGTCAGGGTCTCTCGAACCGAATCGTGCGAGGCCTCCTCGAGCTTGCCGCGGATCAGTGCATTCACCGGCACGCCGCGGCGCGCCATCTTCTCCTTGAGCACCTGGATGACCGTCTCCAGTTGCCCTTTGTGATCGGCCAGCAGGGTCAGGGCGTTGTCCTGCTTCTTGAACTCGATCGAGGCCTTGGTTCCCTTGAAGTCGTACCGGACGGCGATCTCGTGCTGGGCCTGGACGACCGCGTTGTGCATCTCGGCGTGATTGATCTCGCTGACGACGTCGAAAGCGTGATTATCGGCCACGGCGGAGACTCCGGTAGATCGTCACGAACCAGTTGAGCGTGGGAGCAATGACTGCACGGATTCGAAGCGTTATTCCATCGTCGATCCCGTGCATTAGCAAGAGATCTGGTTGGATCCGCGGGCAATTTCTGCGAGACAAGCTGAAGGTCAACATCGGGCAACGACGATCGGTTCAGAGCCATCCCAGCAGCGTCGCAACCAGCAGCGTCGCGCCGCCAATGGCGAGGGGAAGGACCACCTGGCGGATGAGACTGGAAGGCGGAACGTGTGCCAGCTTGGACGACATGGCCACGACGGCGGCGGCCGGGCTCATCGTCCGTCCGAAATGCGAGCCGAGCGCGGCGACGGTGCCGAGGCGGACCGGGTCCAGATGCATCGACGCCGCGACCGGCACGAAGAACTCCATGATCGAGACCGCCGGCGCGATGCCGGTGCCCGAGACCACCGCGAGCGCCCAGGGGGCGATGGTGCTGACGGCCAGCGCCGCCGCCGGCCAGCCCACGAGCCCCCGGACGATCACCGCGATCAGGCCGCTCTTATTGATTCCCTCGGCAAAGGTCGAAGCCGCCACGATCAGCGAGATGACGTGCGTGTACGCATAGCCCGCACCCTCGAAGAACGCCGTGGCGAGTTGACCGCCCACGCGGGGTGACGTCAGGCCCGCCAGGATGATGCCGATGAGCATCGCGGCCAGAATCTTGGCGGGACCTTCCAGGGCTCGCAACGGGGAAAGAACCCCCAGGCTCGAGTCGGTGAACAGCAGCACAAGCGGCAGCACGGGAACCACGGCCTTGACAGGGTTGATCGCGAAATCGACCGACCCTCCCGCCGGCTCGGTCTCGGCTGCCGCGCCCGGCGCGCCGAGAATTGGCTGACGCTTGCCGCGGAATTGCGACAGGGCCCAGAACGAGAGCAAGGCCGTACCGCAAGCCAGGAGGTTCAGCGCGGTCGAGCGGGCGACGACCGCGGGTCCGGAGAGGCCGGTCAGCTCGGCGAGTTTTCGCATCTCGACGGCGCCGGGATTGAACAGCTCTCCGCCCATCGACGAACCCAGCAGCAAGATCGCTCCCGCGGTGGCCGGATGCACGCCGCCGGCCCGCAGCAAGGGGATCAGGATCGGGCCCAGCACGGCGGCCGTGCCAGTCTGGCTGACGATCGTTGTGTTGACGAGATAACCGGCCGAAATCCCGCCCGGAATCAGCAGCCAGCGCACGTGCTGCAGCGGCCGGAGCAGCAGTCGGATCAGGTGCTGATCGCACTCGGTGATCCGCAACACGTAGGCGAAGCCCAATGCCGTGCATATCGGTACCACCGTCCCCGCATTGGCCATCTCTTCCACCAGTTTCGTGAGCATCACCTTCAGCCCACCGGACACCGCGAACAGGGGAACGGCTCCAGCCAGAAGCACGAGACGCACGTCCAAGCGCCGGACGATCAGGACGGTCACCACGACCAAGTCGATGAGAGCGATCACGATTTGCACGCTCATGAGTCTGGCTCGCCCGGTTGCCGGGGTTGGTCGCAAGCTGTCCGGGACGGGGCGCTCCCGGCCGTGATGATCTCATTCACTGCCATTGCGCCGCGAGGCCCTGGAAGAAGGTTTCCACGTCCACATTGCCGCCGCTGAGGATGACGCCGACCCGTCCTTTCGCCCTCAGCCTGGCGGTCAGCAGCGGCGCCACGACGACGGCGCTCGAGGGCTCAATGACGATCTTGAGCCGCTCCCAGACGAAACGGGTCGCGTCGATGATCTCGGCCTCGGAGGAAGTGACGATCGCGTCCACGTACTGGCGGATCACGGCGAAGGTACGGGTTCCCAGTGAAGTTCGCAGTCCGTCGGCGATCGTCCGGGGGTCGAACGATGGCTGGATCGACCCGGTCTCGAGCGACCGGCGGGCGTCGTCGGCGTTTGCCGGCTCCGCGCCGATCACGACGGTCCCGGGCGAGCGGCCGTTGACGGCCAGGGCCGTTCCAGCAAGCATGCCGCCCCCGCCGACGGGAGCGACCAAGACGTCGAGCGGGCCGGCCTGGTCAAGCAGCTCGAGCGCGGCGGTTCCCTGCCCGGCGATGACGTTCCAGTCATTAAAAGGATGAACGAGTGTCAAGCCATGCCGCTGGCTCTCGGCAGCCACGGTCGATTCCCGCGACTCGAGAGTCGGCTCGCAGAGCACGATCCGCGCGCCGTAGCCAAGGGTGGCCGCTCGCTTGACCGCCGGCGCCGTCCGGGGCATCACGATCGTCACCGGCACGCCGAGCAACTGACCCGCCAGCGCCAGGGCCTGGGCATGGTTCCCCGAGGAATGGGTGACCACTCCCGCCGCCTTCTGATCTTCGTCGAGCAACAGCAGCGCATTCATGGCTCCCCGGAACTTGAAGGCCCCGACGCGCTGGAGGTTCTCGCACTTGAGGAACACGGAGGCACCGGATCGCTCGTCGAGCGTCCGCGAGGTCAGCACGGGAGTGCGATGGGCCCAGGGCTCCAGCCGTTGCGCGGCTTGAACGATATCTTCGATGCCGATCGGGATGGCCGGCATGTCGTTTGACTCTGAGGTCATCGTCCGGCTGCTCCGCCAAGGTTGTCGATGGGCGCTGGGGATCAGGCCATGCCTCCAGGAGCTGCGGCCCTTCGCGATTTCACCGCCTGGGATCTTACCAGAGAGAGCGCCCGTTCGCGCCATGGGACGTATTGACAGGCACTGGACGGGCACGCGGTACAGAAAAGGAAGAAGCCGCGACGGGCACGCCCGCGTGGCGACGGCCGCCGTGGTTGCCAACGGCGAGTTGGCCCGCCTTGCAGACGTGGCGTCCTTCGGACTGCGGAATTTCAGCGCAGCTACCGCCAAGGATTGTTCGTCGCGCACGACCTCGGTGAATTATCGGGATCCACCGTCGATGTCGCGCGCCGAGCTGGGTATCCATGGCCTGAAAAGCTGGGGCCGCAACTTGTCTAGAAAAGTCCGAGAAACGCGGAGTTCAAGCAGCCAGAAACGCCCCGAGCCCGCCGCCCACCCCTGCCGGGGGCCCGGTGGCCAGGCCGGAGATGAGCACGGCGGACCGCCTTAGTTCAAGGGAACGCGCGGCAGGGGCCACCCACTTTGTGGTACCAATGTCAGCTTGTACAAGATCCACTTTCACTAGAACTGAACAGGCGTTTGGTAGTTAAAAGTAGACTTTCTGAAGTTTT
>JBEKTN010000070.1:0-25855 GCA_049516015.1 Isosphaeraceae bacterium
CAGGGGCGGATGAGGGATGAGATGCTAGCCTTGGCCCGCAAATTCCCCTCATCCGGCCGTTCCGGCCACCTTCTCCCCGCGGGAGAAGGAGAGGACGTCCCGCCGCGTCTGCAACTCAACGGTAAAACGCGCTAATACCGCGCCGAGTGTATCAATCGGAACAAGAAAATTGTGAAAAAAAGGTCGATTCATACGTGGAGTCGCCAAAGCCCTCCAGAAGACCGCTTCCAGGATCTCATCGTCCGCGTGCGTGCCGGCGACCAGGATGCCTCGACCCAGTTCGCGCGGATGTTCGAGCCCCTCGTCCTTCGCGTCGTCCGATTTGCGATGCGGAAACACACTAGCCACAGGAAGATTCGTTCGCGCCTCGGGTCTTCCGATGTATGCCAGTCCGTCTTCAAGAGGCTCTTCGCTGGTCTCAAGGAGGGGCGGTTCGAACTGAATCAACCCGAACAACTGAAAAAGCTTCTACGAATCATGAGCCGGTTCAAGATTGCCGCAGGAGGCCGGAGATTAAGCGTGATCCTCCGCGAGGTCATGGAAGGGGGCTCACCGCCCGATCAGGCCGACTCCGGACCGAGCCCGGAAAAACCCGTCGACGACCACGACTTGGCGGAAGCCGTCCTCAGACATTTTTCCGAGGATGTGCGATCCAGGTCGAACCTGGGAGAATGAATCAAATCCGGCAGCTTGGGGATTCTCATGGGGGTTCCTCACTCCGAAGATGGATGGGCCTCTCGACCGTCATGGCCCTGGCGCTTGGGACGGATACGCGACCGGCTCATGCGGCTCGCCTCCGACGGTCCGCCACCGGGCACGCAACCGGCCTCGACCGGGGAGCTTCCATGCACCAGTACGATAAGAGCAGCAAGTGGCTGATCCAGCACCACGGTAATTCGATCCTGCGGCTGGCCGGCGTGCTCGACATCGTCTCCTGGCAACCGCTTCCAGCCGAGCTGGTCCAGTCCCGCCGGCTCCCCGACGGCCTGATCGAGGTCCGCCGAAACGGGCAAGCCGAGCCCGACCTCTACGTCCTGGAGATCGCCACCTATCCCGAGGCCCGCGTCACCGACCAGGTCGTCGACGACACGGCGCTGGTCTACCTCGATCGCCGCGTCCTCCCCGAGGTCGTGGTCCTGTTCCTCCACCCCAAGGGGAATATCGAGGCCGCCGGCGCCGTCAGCCTGCGCAGCCGCCAGGGCTGGACCGACTGGCGGCTCTCCTGGAGGATCGCCAAGCTGTGGGAGATCCCCGCCGAGGAATTGCTGGCCGCGTCCGACGTCGGCTTGATCCCCTGGGTACCGCTGACTCAATTCGATGGACCCCCCGAGCCGATCGTGCTCCAGTGTCGCGCCCGCATCGATCAGGACGCGCCGCCCCATGAGCACGAAAACCTGCTGGCCGTGACCCAGTTTCTGACCCGTTTGCGGTATCATGACCCGAAGTTGTTCCAACTCTTGGGAGGACGCAAAGCCATGATCGAATCTCCGTTGCTCGACGAACTCAAAGCCGAATGGACGCGGGAACTTAAAGCCGAATGGACGCGGGAAGCTAAAGCCGAATGGACGCGGGAAGCCATACTCAAAATCCTCGAAGCTCGCTTTGGGATCGCTGCCCGGGCATTGGAGGCGGAGTTGAAGACGGTCGACGAGGATCGGCTCGACGACCTTCTCTCGCTTGCCGCCACGTGTCGCACGCTCGCGTCCTTCCGAAAAAAGGTGTCGCCTTGATGCCGGAGGGCGCAATGCCATGATCGAATCTCCGTTGCTCGATGAACTCAAAGCCGAATGGACGCGGGAAGTGACGCGGGAGACGACCCGAAAAGCCATACTCAAAATCCTCGAAGCTCGCTTTGGGATCGCTGCCCAGGCATTGCAGGCGGAGTTGAAGACGGTCGACGCGGATCGGCTCGACGACCTTCTCTCGCTTGCCGCCACGTGTCGCACGCTCGCGTCCTTCCGAAAAAAGGTGTCGCCTTGAAGCCGGACGGCGCAATGCCATGATCGAATCTCCGTTGCTCGAGCAGTTAGGAGGTCCGGGGACGCCATAGGCAATTCCGAAGGGTTGTCTGTGGTGTCCCCGGACCTGAGCGGGGTCGCACACAAAGGCCCTACATCGACAGGCGACGCGACTCGTGGTTTCGGACATGCCCCGACGAAAACGACAAGATTTGTAGGCGCTCGCCAGTTGGTGCGCGCGTCTGGGTAGGTTGCAGCGGTTGCGCACCGTAAAATGGGCCACCCGACCCCCCCGTCCTGGCGCACCAACTGGCGAGCGCCTACGAATCCTCGTTGGGGGATTGGAGGATGAGGATAGCATGACGCTTGCGTGTTTGCGATACGTCAGGTCCGCGAAAGTCCTTGGATTCTCTCCCTGATCGAGAACTTGCCCGTCGCCAGCCAGTCAAGACGTGCGGGACGCGGGATCACATCGATCCCACGCCGCCCGACACGGCCCCCACGAAGAGAGTCTGCTCAGTTCATCCGACCGCGTCGCAGCCAGTAGTCCGGACGCCGGCGCACGTGAGCGACCGCAAGAACCAGAATCAGATCAGCCTTCTCGATGCTGTAGAATATGGAGTAAAGGAAGCGTCTGAGGCGCACTCGGCGAAACCTGTTCCAGTAAATCGGCCAGCGATCAGGATGCGACGTGATCCGCTCCAAGGCACGATCGACCTCGGTGACAAAGTCGCCGCTCAGACCGGTTCGCCTGGACTCATACCACTTCTGAGCCTCGCGAAATTCGCGTGCTGCCAGCCTGTGGAACCGGACTTCCATTGCGTTTCCCTGACCGTTCAGGGCGTCTCCTTCAACACCGACCACGGAATCGTCGCGGAGGGATCTTGCCGGCACTCTTCAAGGCGTCGCTCCAGCTCGGTCGCCAGCTCATGATCAGCTAGCGTGGCGTCCTCGTGTCCCAGTGTTGCCAGCAATTCAGCAGCGATCTCCGCTCGTTCGGCCTCGGGCAATGCGAGAGCCGCCTCAAGGACCGCCTGGCTTTTCGTGTCCATGTTCATTCTCCCTACGCTTCTTCCCAGCTTCTCCAAGACACTCAATCTAGCGCTGTTTGCTCGCGCATTGCATACAGCGATCAAAAAAGGCCGTGGTGCTCATACCTTCTCCCTGCGGGAGAAGGTGCCCCGCAGGGGCGGATGAGGGCTGAACTGCGTGCCTTGGCCCGCAAATCCCCTCATCCGGCCGTTCCGGCCACCTTCTCCCCGCGGGAGAAGGAGAGGAAGCCCCGCCGCGCCTGCAACTCAACGGTAAAACGCGCTATCTCAAAGGAACCCACAATCGACTTCTCGAGAGCGCGGAATCCAGGGGCCTCCTTGGAGGCAACCTCAATCTTCACAATCTCCTCTCATAAGCCGTTCCGCCAGTAACTGGATCGGATGCACCGCGTCGATCCCGGCCAGGCCGTGAACCTGGCTGCGACAGGAGAAGCCGGGGGCGACGAGGCGGGCCTCAGGGTCGGCGGCCGCGGCGGGAAGCAGCACCCGGTTGGCCAGGGCGACGCTGACGTCGTAGTGGCCGTGCTCATAGCCGAACGAGCCGGCCATGCCGCAGCAGCCGGAATCGAGCTCGTGGATCTCCAGGCGCGGAATACGCTTCAAGGCGGCCAGCGTACCGGCGGTCCCGAATGTGGCCTTCTGCTGGCAGTGGCCGTGCAGCAGGACGCGCCCGTCCAGCGGCCTGAACTTCAGGTCGGGCGCCCGGGCGGGGTCGGCCACGAAGGCATCGACGAGCGAGCATTGCCGGGCGACTTCATCGGCGGCCGGACCGAGCCGGAAGTCCCGGTACTCATCGACCAGCGTCGCCAGGCAGCTTGGCTCGCAGCCGACGATCGGGATGCCCTGACGCGCAAGGGGCAGAAGCTTCTCGAGATTCTCCCGGCCCAGCTCGCGGCCGAGCTTCAAGAGCCCCTTGGAGATCGCCGGGCGGCCGCAACAGCGCAGACCGGCCAGGACCACCCGGTAACCGCTCGCTTCGAGCACTCGCACCGCCGCGATACCAACATCAGGATTGTTGTACGTGGTGAAGCAGTCATCGAGCAGCACGACAGACCCGCGCCGGCCTGAGCGGGGATCAGCTCCATGATGGTTGAACCAGCTCCGGAAATGGTTGCGCACGAATGTCGGCATGGTCCGCCGCCGGTCGATCCCGGCGGTCTTTTCCAGCAGCCACTTGAACAGTGGATTTCGGAGCGTCGCGTTGGCCAGCGGAGCCAGGGCTGAACCGATCGGGTTGAGCCGGAAGATCTGGCCACAGAGCAGGTGGCTCAAGGGCCGAGGACCGCTCGCGTAGTACTGGTGCAGGAACTCGGACTTGAGCTTGGCCATGTCCACCTGCGACGGGCATTCGCTCTTGCAGGCCTTGCACTGAAGGCACAGGTCGAGGGCCTCGAAAAGGGTGTCGTTGCCCAGCCCGCTGCCGTCCGACGGCAGCTCGCCGGTCATGACCAGGCGCAGGGCGTTGGCGCGGCCGCGGGTCGAGTGCTTCTCGTCGCGCGTGACCATGTAGCTGGGGCACATCGTCCCGGTCGCCGTCTTGCGGCAGGCAGCAACGCCCGAACACATCTCGACGGCTCGGGCGAAGCCCCCCTGGCCGGAGAAGTCGAACAGCGTTTCCGCAGGTTCGTGCGGGTGGTACCGCGGGCCGATCCGCAGATGGTCGCCCGGATCGGCGTCGCCGATGACCTTGTCGGGATTGAGCAAGTTCTCCGGGTCGAACGCGAGTTTGACCTGCCGCAAGGCCGAGTAGGCCTCGGGCCCGAAGAGCTTGCGGTTCCAGAGGCTGCGCGCCAGGCCGTCGCCGTGCTCGCCGCTCATCGAACCGCCGAACTCGACCACCAGGTCGGAGATTTCCCGGGCGATCGACCGCAACGTCGCCACGCCTTCGGTTGTCTTGACGTTGATGATCGGCCGGATGTGCAGACAGCCGACATCGGCGTGCCCGTAGCAAGCTGCGCGGACGCCATGCCGCTCGACAACGGCTTGAAAACGGTCGTAGAACGCAGGGAGACGGTCGGGGCTGACGGCCGTGTCTTCCACGAACGCGATCGGCTTGGCATCGCCCACCATGGCCATGAGCAGCGAGAACCCGGCCTTGCGGACCTTCCAGAAATCGTCCTTGGCAGCGCTAGTCAAGCTCTTGCGGATGCCCAGGACCCCCGCGCAGCCCTCGAACCGCCTGGCCAGATCGTCAGCCCGCGCCGCCAGCTCGTCCTGCGAGTCGGCGTAGAACTGCGCAGCGAGGACGGCGGCCGGGCGGCCGTCGGCGAAGTTGAGGTAATGCGAGTAAAGCGGATTCTCCGCGGCCAGATCGAGGATCATCCGGTCGAGCATCTCGACGGCCACCGGACCGGTCGCCACGATCTCGGCCAGCCGCTCAAGCGCCGCGGGGATCGTGGCGAACGAGAGCACCACCAGACCTTGTGCCGGAGGAATGGGCACCACCTTCAGATCGGCCGCCGTGACCACGGCCAGTGATCCCTCGGAGCCGACGATCAGCCTGGCGAGGTTGAACCGCCAGGGCTCCTCGACCCAGCCCACCGGCCGCACCGGCAACCCCGGGACGAATTCATCGAGGTTGTACCCGCTCACCCGGCGCAAGATGTGGGGGAACCGGTCGATGATGGCCTGCCGATGCGCGGCCACCGTATCACGCACCGCGCGATGGACCCGGCCCAAGGACCCAGCCTCCTGACAGATCGCGGACAGCTCCTGGTCCGAGACCGGACCCAGCCTGGCCGCGGTGCCGTCCGCCAGCACGACTTCGACGGCGCGTACGTGATCGACGGTCTTGCCATAGCGCAGCGACCGGGCGCCGGCCGAATTGTTGCCGATCATCCCGCCGATCGTCGCCCGGTCGCTCGTCGAAACGTCCGGGCCGAACATGAGCCCCAGTGGTTTCAGGTGGGCGTTGAGCTGGTCCAGCACCACTCCCGGCTCGACCCGCACCGTCATCGCGTTGCGGTCCACGACGCCGATCCGATTGAGGTACTTCGAAAAATCAATGACGATCGCGGCGCCGATGGTCTGACCCGAAAGGCTCGTGGCCGCGCCGCGCGGCACGATCGCCACTTTCTCTTGTGCGGCGATTCGCACCGTGGCGATGACGTCCTCGACCGTTCGAGGAACGACCACGCCCACCGGCTCGATCTGGTAGAGGCTGGCGTCGGTCGCATAAAGAGCACGCTGCCCGCGGTCAAAATAGACCTCAGCGCGTGTCTCCTGAGTCAGGCGGTCGTGCAGGCGGGACAGGGCGGGGGAAGAGAGCTCGGTCGTTGTGGGCATTGTTTGCTGCTCGTTCAGCGGTCGACTTATCTCGACGGCCTGTCATAAGGATTCGCGGTCATTCGGGATCGTCCTCGAACAAGACCGCGACAGGGAGTCGAAAGCCGGGGAGGAGGTCGCCGCCATCCAGCTCCTGGCCAACGCCGACCACGTGGACTTGCTGGGGTGTGGAATAGATGTAGACCTCGGCCTGTTCAGGATAGACAACCCAGACGCGAGTCACTCCGGCCTTGAAATAGTCGTGAACCTTTCTCAGGACTGCCGACATCATGTCGCTCGGGCTGATGACCTCGATGGCGAGATCGGGAACCATGTCCCAGACGGGAACATCGGGAACGCGACGGTTATAGGGCCAGCGGGCATGGGACACGAACGCGACGTCGGGTCGGCGCTGCATGTCTTCTTCGACGATGATCCGGAAAACGAACTCGACCAGGGCACGACCAAGACGATTTGCCCGCGCGAACTGGAAGAGATAGCCACCCAGGATCGTGGTGATTTCGAGCTCCCGTGATCCCATGTTCTTCTCCAGGATCTGTCCATCGACCACCTCGTAAAGCATGTCGTCGGGAATGATCGGGGAGATCGCGGTCGGTGGCGAAACCGGGATCATCGATTCGGCGGGGATAGGGGGCATGGCCGGCACAGTGCTCATCCGGGGATCTCCTTTCAGCCCTTCCGGACAACTGCAACGCGTCGAGGCGATTATTGTATCACGAACGGTCGCTCTGCCGAGAGGAACAGACCTTCGTAACGTGTTCCAAGGTTCAGGTGATCCCAGGCACGATCAATAATCAACGGCGACTCCGAATTGCCGGTATGGCGAGCAGCTCTGACTCCGGGCCTCGGGGCAATGGACGACCCACGTCCCCATGGATTCTTCCGTCCGAAGACAAGATGATGATTGGCTGACCTTGCCACCATCATTCCCTGGCTGAGCCATCTTCGGGTGGAGATCTTTTGTGGTCGATCTTCGTGTCACGCTCGGTCGCTTGCAGCTCAAGAACCCGGTACTGGTCGCCTCGGGTACCTTTGGCTACGTTCGCGAGATGGCCGGCTTCGTGCACCTGGAGCGGCTGGGCGGAGTCATCCCCAAAACTGTCACCTTCCGGCCTCGCGCAGGCAACCCCACGCCGCGAACGGTCGAGACAGCCTCGGGCCTGCTCAACGCCATCGGCCTGGATAACGATGGCATCACCCACTTTCGCGAGCACCACCTGCCTTATCTGCGAACCGTGGGCACCGCGGTGATCGCCAACATCGCCGGTGAAGACGAAGACCAGTTCGTCGCGATGGCGGAGATGCTCGGGCAGGAGCCTGGTCTGGCGGCCGTCGAACTCAACGTCTCCTGTCCCAACGTGAGCCATGGTCTGGACCTGGGAGTCGACGCCAGTGCGGTGGGCAGGCTAGTCCGACGGGTCCGTGGCGCCTGCCCCTTGCCGATCATCGCCAAGCTGACGCCGAACGTGAACGACATTGTTCCCATCGCCGCCGCGGCAGCCGAGGCCGGGGCCGACGCGGTCAGCCTGATCAACACCATCAAGGGAATGGCCGTGGACTGGCGGCGAAGACGGCCGATCCTGGCCAACGACATCGGCGGACTGAGCGGCCCGGCCATCAAGCCGGTCGCTCTCCGCATGGTCTGGGAAGTCGCCCGGGCACTCCCGCATCTGGCCATCATCGGCATTGGCGGGATCGCCAGGGCCAGCGACGCCCTCGAGTTCATGGTCGCGGGCGCCTCGGCCATCCAGGTCGGAACCGCGACGTTTTACAATCCACCCGCCTCCGAAAATCTCCTCGATGAGCTGACCGGCCTGCTCGGGGAAACCGGCGTGACGACCGCTGCAGAAATCATCGGGACACTGCGGTCGAACCGGCCATGAACCCGCTGGAATTCTGCCACCGAGTGGAAGCGCATGCCGCCACACTCGGCAGGAATCAGCGGCCGTGCGGCGATGAAGGCCGATCGTCGTCACTTGGAGTTGCGGACGATGGCGCTGCTGTCGAAGAGATAGACGGCCACCTCAGCGGCGCTCGCGGATGATGGTTTCGGAGAGGAGCTCGCCCGGAATGACGATGGGCGAGAATTCCTGGTAAGTCGCGGGATCGGGGCGGAGGCGGAGGTGCCTGGCCAAAGCCTTTCCCTAGTCGGCATTCCTGGGATGAGGACTGTTCAATTGAGTGGACCCAGCGCAAACAACGTGATAGAGTATTTGCGATTACTGGGCAAACCGGAGAAACTAGTGTAGGATCTAGCATCGTTGCGGTTTGCGTTCATGCTTGTACAGCCTTGCCGATCAGGAGATCCTCCATGTCCGATGTGACTGCAAGGGTCAATTCCAGTCTCAACTCGGTTTCGGGCACGCTGGATCTGGTCGCTAACGCCGCCAGAAATGGCGCGGCGGACGCGCGCGTGGCGGCCAGCAAGGCCCTGTCAAACACCAGCCTGTTCCTTTCTCGGGTCGTTTACCAGACCACGTACGCGGTCTCGTACGGCGTGGTGTTTCCCGCGGCTTTCGTGGCGCGGGCGATTCCTCGGGATAACGCGGCTGTTCGTGGTCTCATCGACGGGGCACAGGCGGCGAGCCAGAGCGCCGACGCGATTCTGGGCCGCTCGCTGGAAGCACCGGCTGCACACTGAAGACCCCTTCGCAGGTGGCTGCCGATCGATCAGGCCGAGCGGATGCAACAGCGTCGTTGCTGACGTTCGCGATTCTGTCGGTGGTGAATGGTTCGCAATCATGGATCGCTCCCTGATCAACTTGGTTTCGAGTCCTAAATTCTTCGTTTAGACACGACCTCAGAAGCACGAGCAACTCGCCATGGCTCTCGATTGGGTTTCTTCGATCATTCAGATCGTGCTCGTCAATGCCGTGCTTTCGGGTGACAACGCGATGGTCATTGCTCTGGCCGCGCACCGGCTGCCTGCAGCGCAACGGCGGCAGGCGATGCTCTGGGGAAGCGGCCTGGCGATCGTGATGCGGCTGCTCCTGACCTCTCCGTGCAGGTCGTGGCGCTGTGACGGTCCCGGAACGGACAGCACCGGTTCGCAGCCAAAGACACCACAGCCAAGTAATGATTGCAGGCAATCAGACCGCCTGGCAAGTCAGGGGAGGATTTGGTAATCTATAGATTGAAAGGCAGAATAGGTCAACGCATATGCAGCACAGATATCTCACACCTACCGATGCCGCTGTTTTCGGTCGGCTGGTCAAGCCCGACCACGGCGACCTATCGCCCGAAGCTGCCCGCGAGATCTTGAGTCTTCAATTCGATGACGGGGATGTGCAACGGATGAATCAGCTTTCCGTCAAAGCCCAAGAAGGAACAGTGACCCCCGACGAGCAGGCGGAAATCGAGAGCTACCGGCGGGCGGGATACCTCTTGGGCGTCCTCTGGTCGAAGGCACGGCTCTCCCTGCAGCATGCCGGCATGGACGTCGCCAATGGACACAACGCTTGAGCGTGAGGTTTGGCGACGGGCCAGGCATCGTTGCGAATACTGCAAGCTCCCACAAGCCTTCTCGCCCCTCCCCCACCAGATCGACCACATAATCGCCCGTAAGCACGGAGGACCGACTGACGCCGAAAACCTCGCAGTTGCATGCTTCTTCTGCAACAGCTATAAGGGGTCGAACATTGCGGGTATTGATCCTCTCTCTGGCCGGATCGTGCGGTTATTCCATCCCCGAAAAGACCGCTGCGGTCGGCACTTCACATGGAATGGCCCGGTCCTGGTCGGACAGACACGTATCGGAAGGGCGACCCTTACAGTCCTGGAAATCAATCACCCTGAGTTCGTGGCGTGGCGAGAAGTCATGGTACGCGAGGGGAAATTCCCTTTCTAAGGCAAGATCCGGAAAGAGTGCAGGGAAAGGGAGCAACAGCCAGGCGGGTAGGACTCGCTTATGGTGCTCGATCAAACATACTCCCCATATCCCTTGTTCCCGAGGCCTTCGACCAGTCCTTTCAGCTTGTCGAGCTGGCTGCGGCGGGCGACCAGGGTCGCCTTGCCGGACTGGACGACGACGATGTCGTCGAGGCCGAGCGTGGCGATCAGGCCGCCGTCGTCGGAGATGATGATCGAGTTCGTGGTCTCGTGGGCGAGCACGTCGCCCTGGATGACGTTGCCCTGCGGGTCCTGGGGGAGCAAGTCGGCCAGGGATCGCCAGTCGCCGACGTCGTTCCAGTCGTAACGGACTTCGAGTACGCGGACGTTCGCGGCTTTTTCCATCACGGCCTTATCGATCGGGGCGCGCTCCATCCGGGGATATTCCAAGGCGATCACGTCGCGTTCCGCCGGTGTGCCGAGCGCAGCGCCGACCCGGGCCAGGGCGGCGGCGAGCTGGGGCCGGTGGCGCTCCAGTTCCTCCAGGATGGTCCGGGCTTTCCAGAGGAAGATCCCCGAGTTCCAGGCAAAGTTGCCGGCGGCGACGAAACTCTCGGCGGTCGCGCAGTCGGGCTTTTCGCGGAACTGGACCACGCGGTTCACGGCGATTCCCTCGCGGGTCTCCAGCAGCTCGCCGCGCTCGATGTAGCCATAACCGGTCTCGGGTCGGGTCGGCTTGATTCCGAATGTGATCAGGGCCGTGGGATCGTTCTCGATGACCGAGGCCGCGGCCCGAACCGCGGCCAGAAAGACCGCGGCCGGCTCGATGACGTGGTCGGCGGGCATGACGATCATGGTGCCATGGGGATCTTTCTTGCGGACGATCCAGGCGGCCAGGCCAACGCAAGGGGCTGTGTCGCGCGGGCAGGGCTCGGCGACGATATTCCCGGGGGGCAGCTCGGGAAGCTGGGCGCGGGTGGCTTCCGCCTGGTCGGCACCGGTAACGATCACGACCCGCTCCCTGGGGACCAGGGGCTCGATCCGGGCCACGGTTTGCTGGAGCATCGACGCGTCGCCAAAGAGCCTGAGGAGCTGCTTGGGGCGATCGCGTCGGCTCTTGGGCCAGAACCGCGTGCCGCTTCCTCCCGCCATGATGATCGCGTGCAGCATGAGAAGTCCTTGTTTTGGTTTTTCTCGCCGGTGTGGCGGGTTTCATGCCCGATCCGGCCTTGTCGTTCCAGGCGAGTCTCGAGCTCATCCTGGTCGCATCATCAACGCAAATAGATTGGCCGCTCGACGACGAGCCCTGGCTCGAGCCTGGACTTCAGCTCCTGGGCGTCGAGGGCGAAGAGCGGGCTGATCTCGATGGCGAACGGAATCGAGCCGTCCGCGCGGCGCGGGATTGTCGCCCCGGCCTGCTCGAGCCAGTTGCCAAACAGGTCGCTCAGGCGCTGGTGCACGGTTGCTGGAGAGTCAGAACCGACCGCGTTCTTGAGCGGCTCGAACTCGCTCGACCGGTCGGTCTCGACGATCGTCCACCGTCTGGCCTGGGGCAAGGCGTCGAAGATGAACTGCTCGAATTTCACGCCGTTGGGCTCCGCTGGCTCGATCGTGCGTCCCGTCTCATCCACATGGGGGACCTTCTTGATTGCGCGATGGAACGGCAGGTGGTGCTCGCCGACGATTCGCTCGATGAATGGGCGCTCCAGAACATGGATGGCGATACTTCCCGCCCAGAGTGAAAGCCGCCCGTCCGGATCACGCAGGCCAGCCAGTTCGGGCGCGAGGTCGGAGTACTCGATCACCTGGGGACGGCCGTCAACAATCACGACCACGCCCAGTTTCTCGTCGGGCGAAAGCCGCTCGATGACCTTGAAGGACATCTCGGCATCGGCCTGCCGGTGCAGGCCCAGGAAGGCCGGATCAGCGATCTGGACCAGGGGATTGTCGACCTGGAAATAGTAGAGGGTCTGGATGCCCCGCTCGCGCATCTCGTCCAGGCAACTGGGCGCGCCATCCGGGCCCGGGGCAGCCAGCGCAGCCAGCGTGCCGCCATGGCCGTCGGGGCTGAGGGCGACACGATCCTTGGCGGCCAGCAAGACCTTGCCGGTGACTCTGTCCACAGCCGGCATCTGCCCCTGGGTGAAGAACCGCACGTGATCCAGTCCAAAGCGGTGGTTGGCCTCGAAAAACGAGATCGTGGCCGCGTGGTTCTCGGGGCTCGTCATGACGTAGAGCGGCAGCGGGCGGCCATGCCGGCGTCCCAGGGCGACGATCTTCTCGGCATGGATCTGAAACAGGCTGGCCGAGGAGACCGGGCCGATCGGGAAGGTTCCCTTGGGGCCGTCGAAGCCCAGTCGGGTGCCCGCTCCACCGGCGACCAGGATCAACGCCACCTCACCGGCCGCCAGCGTCTCGGCACCGATCTCCACGGCATGGCGACGAGCCACGCGCTGGCCGTCGGTCTGCGGCTGCCGGATCACCTCGATCGGCTGGACGCGATCGGGCTCGACCGCCGCCGCGGATTCCCCTCGAATCAGATCGCCGATCAGGCCGATCAGTTGGTCAAAATCGATCGCCGCGATCTCTGCCTGAAGTCGCACCCGCTGGGCATCGGTCAAGTCGCTCCACCACGCCAGCAAGTGTCCTTGCCCGTAACGTTCCAAGCGTTCGATCAGGTTGGGGTCGGGAGACATGGGGCGTCTTACTCCTCACGGCTCAAAACGCCAGCCTTGCTTTGCGTTGCATGGCCTGGCAGGCGGGCATCGGTCCCAGACAACCCTCGGCTACTGGATCGAAACCCATGAACTCTGTGTACTCTATCCACCCCGAGCCTAGAATTCCACGCCCAGCCCGTCGTGAGCCAGACTCACGTTCGCCGGAAGCATGGCGTCGGTGGGGCCGTGATCCAGATCGTGGGAAAGATGAGTGAACAGCGTTCGGCGCGGTTTCAGCCTCTCGATCACGGCAAGTGCCTCTTGCAGCGAAAAATGCGTGGGATGGGGCTGGAACCGGAGTGCGTCCAGAACCAGCGTGTCCAGCCCCTCCAGCAGGCTCCAGCTTTCGTCGGGAATGCGGTTGACGTCGGTGCAGTAGGCAAGGTTGCCCACGCGAAAGCCCAGCACGGTGAACGGGCCATGATCGAGCCGGATCGGCATGACCTGCTGGTCAAGCACATCGAACGGCACTCCAGGCTGAATTCTCACGAACTGGATTTTGGGCACGAAGCCGGCCGGCCAGTGCTCGGTGCCTTCGTGGAAAGCGTACGAGAAGACACGCTTGATGCACTCTTCGGTCCCCTGCTCGCAGAAGACCGGAACCGGACCGCCGATCCACTTCGGAAACAAGCGAGCGTCGTCCAGTCCGAACAGATGATCGGCATGGTGATGCGTGAAGGCGATCGCGTGCACCCGCCGCACCCGCTCGCGGAGCAGTTGCATCCGCATCTCGGGCGTCGTGTCGATGAGCAGATTACCGGCCGGGAAAGCCAGTAGCACGCTGGGCCGGGTCCGCTGGTTGCGCGGATCGCGCGAGGTGCAGACCGAGCAATCGCACCCCAGGACCGGAACGCCCGTGGACGTTCCGGTTCCCAGAAAGATCAGCCGCCGCGCCGCAGCAGTAGGGCTCTCGATCAACCGTATCAACCTCCAAAATGCAGGAAGCTCGGTCTGGCCGGGTCGATTTTCGGGCTGCCTCCGCAGCCGAGCCCGTTCTGTAAGCTCCCATTTTACGAAAAAAAAGGCCGCTCAGCGACACGAGCTGGCGCGGCATCCGGGCTCGAGTTGACCGTCTGTCTGCGGGGCCATATCCTGCATGAGGAGGGTGCCATCCATGAGCACGACAGAGCGATCCGTGCGTACCGCGACTCTTGCTCCCCTTGTAGAAGGGCAACGCCTCGACCAGGCGACGTTCCACGAGCGATACGAGCAGATGCCTGACGGCACTCGCGCGGAACTGATCAACGGAGTTGTCCACATGCCGAGCCCCGTCGGTCCTGAACATGGGCGCGCCACGATACCGGCGCACGTGTGGCTGAGCTACTATCAAGAGAATACCCCTGGTGTTGATGTCCTGGACAACGCATCTACCGTGCTTGATGTCAGGCGAGAGCCACAGCCCGATGTGCAGCTCCGTATCTTGCCCGAGTACGGCGGGCGTACCCAGACCGACCGGCGGTTCGTCCGCGGGGTTCCCGAACTGATCGTCGAAGTCTCTCATACAACCCGTTTCACCGATCTCGGTCCCAAGTTCGACGATTATGAGCGCGCTGGCGTTCTCGAGTACGTTGTCCGTGCGCTTGACCCCGACGAAGTTCTCTGGTTTTTCCTGCGCGAGGGACGTCTCGTCGAGTTGCCGTCCGGTTCCGAAGGCATATTCCGTTCGGAATCCTTCCCCGGGCTCTGGCTGGATCCCCGGGCATTGATCGAGGGGAACACCCGCCGGCTCCGCGAGATCCTCGACCGCGGGCTGGCGACGACGGAGCACTCGGCCTTCGTCGCGCGGCTGGCCGCGGCCCGCGCCGGCTCCTGAGCACGCCGAACCGAGCTCCTCATCACCCGCGGAATCTCGAGCGATTCGCGTTCACCATTTTCAATGCCCCAGTCCCGCGAGACCAACCTCGATGAGACCGGAGCCGACATCCGTGGGCCGGTCTGCTGCAGCGCCAGCTCAGGCCTCGGCCTCGGGCAACTGGACCGTGAGCAACTGGTCGAGCGTGTAGGGGCAGTCAACCGGGAAGAGGATGCGCGTTGCCCCTGTCTCCGCGGCCGCACGCTCAACCGCCTCTGTGTAGACGTCGGCGAGAACTTCCTGGGCATGATTCCGGAGCACACCGCGGCCGGCAAGCCGGTTCAATTCCTGCCTTTGTTCGATCACGGTGGCTCTCCAGCCTCGCGCCCGATGATCGGGTTGATAGGTCCACTTCAGGAGGTGACTTAGCAATACTGCGAGGCGACTCTCCACTTCCCGCCGATCCCGCCGCGCCATATCGAACAGGTACTCCGCGAGGTGGCCAAGATCGAGATCCTTGGCCCGCCCGTCGCGGGCCAGTTCGGCCATAGCCTCCAGCCAAGCCGTTTCATCCCGCTCGTAAAGAGCAGGTAGCAAGTCGATCATTTGGACAGACATGCTTCACCCGATCTAAGACACTTGTTGCCATCCTGGACATAATAACACAACAATCCACTTTGAGCCAAGTCAAGAGAGAGCCCCTCCCGTCCCACCAGCGCTCACACGCGGTGTCGCGAGGACGTGCGGCACTTGGCTGATTCAATCCTCTCGAAGATGAGGCCGGGAGGAAGGAGAACCTCATCGTGTGACAGTCGCCGCGTACAGGTTTCAATGCGCTCCCGGCGATGGAGAACCACGCAATGCCCGCCATTTCCTTCCGTGTCATGCCGGCGGCACGGACATCGGCGACGAGTTTCTCCGCGTCCGCCTGCTTGCGATCGAGATATAAGTTGATGCGGCCCTTGGCGATCTCCAGTGCCTGCGCGAGCGTGAGGAGCCGGGTGTTTGCGTACCTCCGGGCAAACCAGGAGCCCGCATCGAGCGCATGAAGTTGTTCAACCGTCGAGTCGCTGACCCGTCCTCGTCCGTTCGTTTTGCCGTCGAGTTGATCGTCGTGGGCCAAGACGTGAATGCCATCCTTGCTCAGCCTCACGTCGATCTCCACCCACTCCAGCTCATCGGCGATGCACATCGTGATCGCCGGGCTGGTGTTCTCGGGAGCCTGCCGCGCCAGAGCTCGGTGCACCATGACCTGAACCGGGCGAGGCGGCTGGACCGGCTGGCAGAAAGGGAATATCGGCTCCCCGCTTGGTCGGCGCGTGCCAGTTTGGGCCTGGATTTCCCTGCCCGGGAAACCGCCCGGCGCCCCCAGGGCGAGTCCGACAAACAAACTTCCGGTCCACAACAATCCTGATCTTGACCTTGATCCTGATCCTGATCTTGATCGTAATCTTCCTCTTACCCTCTGCCAATCTATTTGTACAAGGCTCATGACAATGCACCGACGAGCAAGAGAAGGATGATGATCAAGATCAGGATCAGGATTAGGAAGGGAAGACGGAAGGGGCCGTCCACTTGCTGGTACCAGGGAAACTTGGATGGCCCCTTGCGCCGAATGGAGGAGTCGGCCCCAGGAAAAGAAAAACCCCCAAGGATCACCCTGGGGGAAACGGAAAGCCGTTTTTTGGGTATGCCGGGTCAAGACAGTTGCACCTACCGTGGGAGGCATTCCCCTACTTGACGCTTGGCCTTGCGGGCTACGGCGACGTATCGATCCGTCACCAGCCGAAGGAAGACTGGAGGCAGACCTGAACGCCTTGAGAAATGAGAGCCACGATCACCGGGTTTCGAGGTTCGGGAGTGTGCTCACGGGCACCCAAGAGTCCGCGCATCAGCGCCTGGAGCATCTCTTCATCCGGCCCGAAGTCCCGGGCGTTGAGTTCGGCCCTTCGCGGAATCCGTCCGCCCTGCAGACCATGTGGGCGAAACATTCGGCATACGCTCGACCAGCCCGGCAAGCTTCCCTTCAGTTCTCCACCCAGAAGGGCTACGGTTTCTAGGAGCCCCACCTGGCCGGCTTGCCCACCGACTGAATCTTACCTCATTCGATCTGAGAAAACAAGAGATAAGGATCTCAAGGAACGCAGGGATTTGGATCATCAAGCGCATTTTTTTCGGTGGCAAGCTGGAGTTCCCGAAAACCGCGATTCTCCTTGTTGAGGCCCTGGCTTCCAGCCCGTGGGTTGCGGTACTCTCTGACACCCTGCCAGAGGGCGATTGCGGTCAGGAGGAAACCAAAAACCAAGGAACGTCCAGACAACGCTGTTCAGAACGAACGGGACGAAGATGAGGGGTTGACGCGCAACAAACGAAAAGACAAATCCCAGGCCGATCACCCAGGCGAACACCGCCATGGCCAGTCTCAACTCGCGGGGTTCGACGTCGACCACATCGACGGGCAGGGGCTCCCGAGGACTGTGCAGCCGCAGACCGAGGATGACCAGTGCGTAGATGACGAGTGTGAGCAGTTTGCACACGGACGGAGGGCAAGCCCTCGGGTCGCAACTTGAAATACGAGACCCCGTACAAGAGCGCGAGGCAGAGCTACCAGAGCCCGATCTGGAGGGAGGCGCCCGAGAACACCTCGGCACAGATGAGGACGATCAGCCCGATGAGCAGACGTGCGGCCAGGACACCCGGCTTCCGCTGGTCGGGCATGATCCCGTCGGGTTCCGATGTCATTTCCCTTGCACCCGTTTTTTCCTGCCCCGCCCGGATCCTCGTCGATCCATGAGCTCACAGGGGCTCTACCAACATACCCAGCCGCCCGATCGGAAGTTTCCCGATTTCTCCGCATGCCGCTTGCATTGACACCTTGTGTAAAAAAATGAAGGTCCGTTCAGGACTGCATCGCGTCTCCCGGGAGCACGCGGTGGCCGTGCAGGAAGTCGGCGGCGGACACCGGCTTCTTGCCCGGGAGCTGGAGGAGCAGCAGGCGGACGGCGGCAGCTCCGGCGGCGACGATGAGGCGGTCGGCGCCGGCTTCGACGACGGTGCCGGGCGGTCCTTGTTCGGGGCTCTCGACCGGTCGCGTCTGGTGGATGATCAGACGTAGAGGGCCCTTCGAGGACGGGTCCTTGGAGATCCAGGTGGTGGAGCAGAGGGGCCATGGCTGCATGGCGCGGACGAGGTTGTGAATGGCGGGCGCGGGCAGAGACCAATCGATGAGGCCGTCTTCCTTGCTCAGCTTGGGGGCTCGGGTCACCTTGGAGCGATCCTGGATAGTGATCCGCTCGGAGTTTGCGGCGATGTCCGCAATCGCCTGGGCAATGAGCGGAGCGCCGAGCACGGCAAGGCGGTGCTCGAGCTCGCCCGCGGTCTCATCGGCGCCGATCGGCGTGCGGGCGACGGCGATCATGCCGCCGGCGTCGATCCGGGGCGTGATCCGGATGACCGTGACGCCGGTCTCGGTCTCGCCGTGCTGGATGGCCCGCGCCACGGGAGCAGCGCCGCGGTAGACGGGCAAGATCGAACCGTGGAGATTGATCCCGCCCAAAGTGGGAATCGCCAGCAAGTCGGGGGAGAGAATCTGGCCATAGGCCGCGGTCACCAGCAGGTCAGGGCCGAGCTGGCGGATCTGCCCCAGGCTCTCCTGGGCGTTGACGTTTTCGGGCTGAAGGACCGCGATCCCACGCGCCAGGGCCGATTGCTTGATCCGACTGGGGATCAGCTCCTGCTTTCGTCCCTGGGGCCGATCGGGCTGGGTCAAGAGGGCCACAACCTGATGTCCCGTGTCGCAGAGATGATCGAACATGGGAAGGGCGAAGTCGCCCGTGCCAAGCACGATAATCCGGATTGCTGGGGCTGTGGGCATGCCTCGTGCTCGCTCTCTCGGATCGCTCGACTCGGAACCAGCATCCGCTCGTTCGTTCGTTGGCCCGATCAGCCCTCGACGGCCTGGGCGGCGGGCGCAGGCACAGGCATAGGCATAGGCACAGGCACGGGCAGGGAGGTGATATTGTCGAGTTGAGTGATGATCTCGCGGTCCTGGGGATATTCGCCGCTGGCCTGAGCCTGGCGGAACTGGTTCTCGAAGTCCTGGAGCCTGGGTTTCAGCGCGTGGCGGGCCAGCGGGCCGAGGTAGTCGATGAACAGCTTGCCGTCGAGGTGGTCGGCTTCATGCTGGATGACGCGGCTGAACAGGTCTTCGGCCTCGCATTCGAACAGCTCTCCCTGAAGGTTGAAGGCCTGCACCTTGATCTTGCGGGCGCGGCGGACCTTGGAGCAGAGCCCGGGAAGGCTCAGGCAGCCCTCCTCGTCCTCGATCGAGGAATGGCGCTTGACGATCTGGGGATTGATGAAGACCAGCTCCTGGTCCTTCTGCTCCGGGTCCGCCGTGATATTGAGGACGAAGAAGCGATAGGGCAGGGCCACCTGGTTGGCGGCCAGCCCCACGCCCTTGGCGGCATACGTGAGGCTGAACATCTGCTGGACGGTCGCCCGGAGATCCTCATTGATCTGGGTCACGGGCCGTGACGGATACCGCAGCGCGGGGTGGGGGTAGTTGACGATATGCAGCACGAGTCGGGCTCCGGGCAAGCGAACTGGAAAGTTTCCATCATTTTACGCACAAGCGCCACTGGCCGCCAGGTTTCAGGCGCGCAGGGTACAGCTCCTCGCGATGAGAACAGTGTTAAGGCGCGAAGGGATTCGCGGGGATGTCGCCCGCGGCGACGGCGGACGGGATGAGGGCGTTCCAGGCGGCGGCCGGAAGCAGAAAGACCGGACCGTTGTCCGCCGTGCCGGCGGCGGCGGCGACGAGTCCACCGTAGGTTTCTCCAATGCGCAAGACGTGCGGCGGCTTGCCGGGCTCGCTGCCAAGTTCCACGGTCAATTTCGGCCGGGCCAGGCCCGTCGCGGGGGGAATCGGGCCGCTGTATTGAAGAAACCTGGACGTGCGCAGCTCTGCAAGCTGCTTGACCAGGTCGTTGAACCGGGAGAGGTCGATGCCGCTCGTATCGGTCAGGGTACCCGGCTCGGGCTTCCAGTCGGCCGGCCCACCGCCGGGCTGCGGGCTGCGGATGAAGGCGAGCGTGCGCTCGGGCACGCGGAAGACCAGGCGGCGGATCGAGTCGGCCGGCAATGACAGCACCAGGGTCTCGTGGAACTCGGCCAGGAGGGCCTGCACGGCCGGCGCGCCCAGCGTGAAGACGAATGGTTGAACATCGACCGCCGCATGGAATGTGGCCGGCTTGCCGGGGACGGGCTTGCCGATCCGCAGGCGTCCGCCCGAGCTTGTGGATGTGGCCGATTGCTGCGCAGGAGGCTCGGGTTTGCGGGTCCCGCCCGGCGAGGCCTCGGAGTCCCAGGAGACGATGACAGGGGGCTGATCGAGGCCAAAGACCTTGCCGTCTCCCACGGCGTCCGCTGCGAAGTCCTCGGCCCGGAGGTCGGAAAGCAGGGCCAGGAGCTGGGTGATGGCCCGGAAGTCCGCTGGCGCCCGGACCGGCGCGACCATCCGCCACTGGTTCGCCGCACTCGAAGACCGATCCGGTTCGAGGACTGTCGTTATTCCCTCGCGAATGAGCGTCAGCTTGGTCACGGCGGCCGGATTGACCGCAAGCACCCCGCGATCGCGGTAGGCCAGCCGATTGCGGGGCAGGACGTCAAGCAGCACATCCGGCAGGGCCAGGACGACGCTGTCGCCCTCGAGCCGGCCGTAGATGGTCTTCTTCAACCGGTCATGCCGGCCGATCAGGAGGGAGAGAGCAGGGGCCCGCGCGCTTGCCTCCGAGGTTTCCGCCCGTTGCGCTCGGGGCGCCCGGCCGTTCGCGGCGGACTGCCAGACCTTGAGGGTCAAAAGCGGCGGGTCAAGACCGGGTCGGATCACGCGCGCGGGGTCCAGAAACTCGCTGGTCTGCAAGCCGTCGAGCTGGCCCAGGAGCGACTGGACGAGGTAGCTATCGGCCTTTTCGGCTTGCGGCGAGTTGAACACCCAACCCGTGCCCTGACGCTCGAGCCGGAACCTGGTCGAGAGCGCATCGATCGCGATCTCGCTAACCGCGGCAGGATCGATGTCCGTGACGTGCTGGCTGCGGAAGGCAATGCTGTCGCGGGGGATCTCGACCAGGAACCGGTCGCTCACAGAGACCACGTCGTCCTGGTCGCCCCGGCGGACATAGACGCGGTCGGGGTGGTCCGGCACCTTCTTGCCGACGTGCAGGACGAGCGGAGAATCCGGTTGCGACGCCGACGTCAGCTCGACCGTGGCTACGGGCTTGTCGAGGCCGAAGGGCGCGAAGTCGGTCACGTTATCGGCGCTGAATCCTTTCTGGCCATCGAGGACCCGGATCGACGAGAGCGCGGCGATCGCACTTTCGATCTTTGCTCCATTGGCCGGCACCTTGACCGGCGCGGAGAGGTGCCAGCGGCCCCCGCTGCCTCGGTCGACTTTGAGATTCACGGCATCCCGATGAATCGCCAGGCTCGAGACCTGAAAGCTCGGCACCGGGATGAGGTTGATCTGCCGCCATTCGCTCAGCGGCAGACTTGTGGCCCCCAGCAGCTTCTTATCGACCACTTCGATTCCCGATGTGTCGGCCGGTCGCACGAAACACTGGTCGCGAACCGTGTTGCCGATCTCGAGCGCGGCCAGCAGACGGGGCTGCGACGTGGTTTCCGATCCGGCGTCGCCCCAGAGCCGCACGACCGCGCCGGGAGGAGCCAGCCCGTACGATTCCGGCGCAGCGGTGATCGTTCCCGCGTCGGGCGACTTGCGCAGGTTCTTGAGGTTGCCGATCAAGGTCTCGACGATTGTGGCATCGGCCGCGACGTCGAGCGGGCGGGTCATCTGCCAGCGGTCCCTGCCCTTGCGCTCGAAAGCGAGGATCTCCTCGCCGCGCAGAATCTCGAGGCGGGTGACGGCGGTTTCGGGCACATCGATCAGATCGGGCAGGACCCGGCTCAGCCGCCCGCGCCGCTGGGCCTCCGTGGGCACGCCCGAATCCTCGAGCCACCAGAGGACCAGCAGGCCGGCGAAGAAAAGACCAATCAGCACGAATGTCGGGCGAAACGTTTTCATCGACGATCCGGCGGAAGCAATCGGAGAGACAGGAGAAATCAAGGCCGGCGCGAGCGGGCGGAGTTCCCGCTTACTCGCGCCGGGCCACGTAAACGATGGTTCCCGCGGCGATGATCCCGAGCACGGCCATGACGGTGGGGACGAGGACCAGGCGGGACCGGAGCACGGGATCGGCCGTGAGCGTCAAAGCCACGTGCGTGCTGGCGGTGATGCCCACGGCATCGGGACGGCCGCGCAACCAGCTCGCCGCGTTCATGACCAGGTCGAGGTTGGTCGGCTCGAGCCCTAGCACGACATTGTCGGCCAGCGAGCGGCTCGAGAACAGGACGAGCCTGGGCCTGGGCCCGGACTCGGCGGTTGCACTGGCAGAGGCGGCCGTGGCCGGTGTCCGTTCCTGGACAGCCACGCCGACCGTCACGGGGCCCGGCTCGTCGCTGCCCTGATTGAGCTGGGGCCGGGGGTTCGTCAGGTCGGTCTCGGCCCACGATTGAGGCCCGGAGTGGAGGATGGCGATGGGGACCAGGTTGGCATTGACCGGCGCGGTCCCCGGTTTTCCGGGCGCCGAGGGTCCCTGTCCCAGGATGTGGATGGGCGCTCCGTTGGGAACAAGGATGGCCCGGTCGGATTGCAAGGCGTCGGTGACGGGGTGCCCCTGGTTGCCCTTGAGAGGCGCGAAGACGAGCTGGAGCGTGCGATTGAAATTGAGCCGGGGATCGATGACCAGACCGCGGCCGAGCTCGAGGTTGAACGCCTTGAAGAAGTCGTCCAGCCCGGCAGGCTCGGTATTGCCGACCAGTGCCAGGACGGGCCTTCCCTGGTCGGCGTAGGCCTTGAGCTTGGCCACTTCATCGGGTTTGAACGGGCTCTTCGGGCCGGCGATGATCAGCAGGGCCAGGTCGTCGGGGATCGCGTCGCTATTGAGGTTGAGCTCGATTGGCTCGCAGCCGACGGAGGCCAGCCGGGCCCGCCAGATGCCGATGCCCTGGCTGGTGGGGTTGAGGTCCGACGATGAGGACTCGCCATGCCCCGTGGTGAAGGCGACCTTCGACTTTCGTGACTCGCGCAGCCGGATCAGGGCCGACGTAATCGCGTCCTCGCCCTTGAAGACCGACCCGAAGTGGTCCGTGCCGGCGCGCGAACCGTCGGCCGAGAGCGGCTCGAACAGCTCCCGGGCGGGCACCACCACGAACTCGGCGTCGGTTCCCTCGCCGTACTCGATCAGGACGCCTCCTCCCCTCATCACCGCCAGGTCGGGCGCGCGCTTCGCCAGGTCCTCGGCCCGCGCGAGCTCGGTATACGGGTTGAGGCTGTCGATCTTGATCATGTCCGGCCGGACCGCGCGGTAGAGCTCCAGGAGCTGAACCACCCGGTCAAGCTGGCTGGCCGAGCGCGGGCCGCTGCCGTAGACGATGTGAAACGTGACCGGGCGATTGAGGCGCTCGAGCTGATTGGTGGAAAGCGACGACAGCGAGAATGTTTGCTCGCGCGTCAGGTCGATTCCCCGCCCACCATAGCGGAAGGCGGCCACGTTGGCGACCATGAGGATGCCGGCGAGCAGGCCCGCGTTGAGGAACATGCTCGCCAGCTCCATGGTCCGGCGCAGGATGGGGCTGGCGTGGCGATACCGCCGGTTGGCGATGTTCAGGTAAAGCACCAGGCCGATGCCCAGGCCGAAGACGGGAATCGACCAGCGGACACCGTGAGTCAGAGTCAACGCCAGAAAACCGCCCAGCAGGATCAAGACCAGACCTGCCGTCACCCCGGCGATCACGCGGTCGCGATAACCAGGAGGCGGCGCACCCTCGTCGTCCTCGACCGCGGTCGCCTGGCCCGATGGAGACCCGCGCAAGACCCAGAAGATCGCCAGAAAGCTCGCCACGAGGAGCGCCACGACCCAGACTGCCGGCCATTGGAGAAGCGTCGAAAGACCGTCCAACATCGAGCTTTCATCCCATGTTCGAGGCGCTCGCGCACATCATCGGCGCCGCCCGGTCTCGAGGATCTTCACGGTGACGTAGAGGGCAAAGACACACACCGAAAGATGCAAGGCGGTCGTCCGCGGGTCGAGCTGGCCCTGTCCGAACGCTCGAACCTGAACGTAAACCGCCAGGAACCGTATTGCCTCGGCCCACCCGGCTTGCTGGCGGGCCCCGTAAAAGTAGAGCAGAAGCGTCAGGACCACCATCAGGAAGAGGACCACGAAGGTCCAGACGGCGGCCACGATCTGGTTCCGCGTCAAGGCGCTGAACAAGAGGCCGATCGCCACGAACATCATGCCCATGGTCGAGAGTCCAATGCCCAGGCTCAAGAGCGGTCCGAGGTCGAAATAATAGCGCGCCTGGAAATAGAGAAACGGCAGATAGAGCGCAAAGGGGACCAGGAGGGCCAGGTACATCAGCACTCCGGCAAGCCACTTCGCGAGCACGATCTCGGACTCGGAGACCGGCAGCGTCAAGAGGGTCTCGATGGTGCCGGTCCGCCGCTCCTCGGCGATCAGCCGCATCGTCAAGAGCGGCACGGCAACCAGGATGCTGAACCAGAACAGGGGACTCGAAGAAACATACGTGGTCATCGGGTCGCGGACGCTGGAAAACTCGCGCTGGGGCTGGCTGAGCGCATCGACGAGCTCCCAGAAATTGAGCAAGGCGATGACCTGGAAAGCCATGAGCACAATGTAAGCCATCGGGCCCAGGAAGAAGGCGCCGAGCTCGCGGGCAAGCAGCGTGGGCACGTGTCGCATGGTCAGGTCGCCTTGACTTTCGAAGGGTCCGCGCCGTCGCCGGTCACCGCCTCGACGAACCGTTCCTCGAGCGAGCTGCGCTTCAGTTCCAGGCTGCGCAACGTCCAGCCGTTGGATGTCAGCTTCTGGCAGACCGCCTCGCGCACGTCGCGTCCGCCCTGAGTGCCCAGCTCGAACCCGGAGATGCCTGTGTCCCGGCTGGTGATGGTCACGCGATTCACTCCGTCAATGCCCAGCAGTACGTTCCGGATCGGCTCGGCGGGTCCCCGTGCTTCCACCAGGATCGCCTTGTCGATCCGCAGGTTCTCAACCTTCTCATCGATGGCGATCCGGCCCCCGGCGATGATGATCACCCGGCCGCAAACGGCCTCGACTTCCGACATGATGTGGGTCGACAACAGGATCGTGTGCCTCTGGCCCAGCTCTTCGATCAGGCCGCGGACCTCGCGAATCTGGATCGGATCGAGGCCGGAACTCGGCTCGTCGAGGATCAGGATGTCGGGATCGTGAACCATGGCCTCGGCCAGACCGACGCGCTGCCGGAACCCTCGAGACAGGTGGCCCAGGATGCGGTCTTCGACGTCCGTCAACCGGCACCGAGAGACGACCTCGCTGACGGCGAGCCGGCGCCTGGAACGGGGCACATCCTTGAGCTTGGCCCGGAAGCGAAGATACTCCTTGACGCGCATTTCTTGATACAGCGGCACGTTCTCCGGCAGGTAACCGACCTTGCGCCTGACTGCCAGCGGCTCGTCCAGGGCGTCGTGCCCGGCCAGGACGGCCCGCCCGCTGGTCGCGGACAGGTACGTCGTGAGAATGCGCATCGTCGTCGTCTTCCCTGCTCCGTTGGGACCAAGCAAGCCGACAATCTCGCCCTGTCCAACGCCGAAGCTGATCTTGTCGATGGCCCTGACCGACCCGTACTGCTTCGTCAGCCGTTCCACCTGGATCATCGCTCAAACCACCTCCGGGTACCACAAGCGTTGGAAGACGCCTTGCGTCGCATTGCAGCTCGAAACTCCTACTGCATCACACGAAGTTGTGACAGAACAGTCAATGACCGGCCGCGGTCACCTTGCTTGATGACGCGTGCGATATGGCGAAAGATCAGCCGAGGACGGCCGCCTCGCGACTGTGAGCTTATGCACCGCGTGAATCGCCTGACCGGCACGATCAGCCCGAGCTTGTGCCGGCGATCCAGACCAGGACGACGAGGTGACGCTCATCAGAACGAGGAAGGCCGCCTGCTGTACTACCGCCTTGGGCGGGAGCCGCGGCGGCAGCCTCAGATCTCCTGACCTGCGGGATTTTGATGTGGGGCCGAACTTGGGCTCTCGGCCTCGGCGGCGATCGAGTAGACGAGTTTCAACTCGGTGCCCGGATAGGTGAACTCGGTCGCGTT
>JBEKTN010000071.1:0-25587 GCA_049516015.1 Isosphaeraceae bacterium
AACCTGTTCAGGATCGATGTTCGGGACCATGCTCTCGGCCTCGTCACGCAGCAGCTTGGCGGTCGCGTAACAGAGCACCCGCCGGGTGGGTGGCTTGGGCCACGAACGCCATCACTGAGGGAGCAGAAGGGGGTCAGCCATTTTCTGGCACCACTCAAAGTTCCAGCAAGAGCGCCCGAAAACCGGCCTGACGGAAATGATGATCAGCAGTCAGTGCCTCATGGACACTGCGCTCCTCCATGGCAACGAAGGACAGGCAATCAGTCATGCCCCATTCCTTGTCGCTTCTTTCTCATCAAGTCGGGTCGACCAGTCGGGTGGACCCTCGAGATTGAGGGAACGAGCCGTCTTCAGGAACGACTGGGGAGAAGCAGAACACTCATCGAGCGTCTCGATCGTGACCACAACCCGGGTATTCGGCAAGAGAGCCAGGGGTTCGTCGGGCCTCAAGACCTGGCCGTCGAACGTGGCATGAACGATCTTCGTCATGTTTCTGGTCCCGCACTGCCCCATGGAGGGCTCGTTTAAGCCGCATTGCCTACTCCATCGTACCAGCCGCCGAAGAATCGTCCAACGGCCCTCCTCGTTAGCCGAGATCGGGGCCGTTGCCGTCACGGCGACCTGCCTTGATCTGGCCGCAAGAGAAACATCGTCAGGATGGGTTGCCGACCGCGAACTTGCCGGGTAGCAAGGTCACGAACTCCGGGGAAACGGAAAGGGTGAGACTCTGGCCCTCGCGGAGGCCCGATGACTGGTTCTGGAGCACCCTCACCGTGATCGGCCAGTCGCCGGGCCCGCGCAGGTCCACCTGGCGGATGGCGCCGCGGAAGAGGATCCGCTCGATCGTGGCGGGAAAGCGGTTCCAGTCGGGAGGGATCGAGGGGCCCAGCGAGAGGGTCTCGGGACGGATCGAGATGGTCACCGGCGTCCCTTGCGCCAGGGTGGAACCGCTGCCGGCCGTCTTGGCGACCAGGCGGCCCAGCGGCGTGCGCACCACCACCTCGCGACGGGACTCGCTGCCGTTGCCGTCGATCTGGCCCTGAAGCAGGTTGGTCGGGCCGAGCAGACGCGCGACAAACACATCGACCGGGTGATTGTAAAGCTCCTGCGGCGGGCCGACCTGGAGAATCCGCCCCAGATCCATGACCGCCAGCCGATCCGCGTGCGCCAGTGCCTCGGGAACCACCCGGGTCAGCAGCAGGGTGGTCACCCCCAGCTCGCCGCGCAGCCGCCGGATCTCGTCCCACACCTCCTCCCGGCCGCAGGTGTCGAACTGCTCGAGCGGCTCGTCGAGGATCAACAGCTCCGGCCCGGTGACGACCGCCCGCGCCAGCGCGACCCGAAGGGCCTGGGCGCGAGAGAGTTGCTCGGGCTTCTTGCCGGCAAGACTGTCGATCCGCAACATCGAGAGGATCTCCCCGACCCGCTGAGCTGGCTCTGGCCCCTTCAAGCCCTTCAGCCTGATCGGGTACGCCACGTTCTCGGCCACGGTCATCCCGGGCCAGAGTGCGAAATCGGGAAAGACCAGGCCGACCCGGCGCTCGTGCGACGGCAGCGCATGGACAATCCGCTCGTTGAAGTAAATCTCGCCGTCGTCCCGGTCCTCGAGCCCCGCAACCAGGCGGGCCAAGACGGTTTTTCCCGCACCCGATGGACCGAGCAAACAGAAGAGCTCGCCAGGTGCGATCTCGAGCGACGCGCCCTCGACCGCGGCGACCTGCCCGTACCGCTTGACCAGCCCTTCGACGATGACGCGAATCATGGAGCGAGCGGCCTTCACCGTGGTTCAGGATCGGTCTCGAGGCCGAGGAGAACTCGGCGGCGTTGCCCCCGCGGCGGAATCCGCGCCGGCGACAAGCCGCGCGACACGACGATACCGTTGCCGGGCCCAGGCTGTCCATTCCCCGCGCAGCCAGGCACGAAACCGAGGCTCGCGCACCAGGCGGCCACCGGCGGCTTGCGCCAGCTCGGTCAGCATCGCCTGATCGATTGGCCGGGCCGGCCGCAACCAGCTCTGCACCAGCCAGAAACGCGGCTCGGGATCGGGAGCAATCTGACCGGCAAGGTCCTGGACCATCGCCAGGGCGCTCTCCCCGCCACGCGACTGGAGCTTCTCGACCGATGCCGGCGGCCAGGGGGGCGGCTCGGTCAGCCAGGCCTGCGCCTGCGCCGATGCCGGGTCGCCCGCGCAAGCCACGGCGCTGGCGGCGGCCAGCAGCTCCTCCTGGGCATCAACCAGCGTGGCACCGAGCAGATCGGCCAGCAGATCACTCACCTCGGGGTCGAGCTCCGGACTTTCCCGGCCCGGCGTGGCTCCGTGATGATCGGCCAGAAAGCGGAGAAACGCCCGCGCCTGAGACTTGTGCCAGCTCCCCCGCAAGATGGCCGCGCCCTCGTTCCAGGGGACGACGGACGGGTCGAGCTCGCTCGCGCCTGGGGAGTTTGAGAGGGCGGCAACCCGGAGCGTTTGCGCGGCCTCGCCTCGGTTTGCGGCGGCCGTCGCCGACCCGCTCTGCCAGCCGGGACGATGAAATGCATGGGAAAAAAGCAGGACCAGCCGGGCATAGCCGGCTCGCCACGAACCCTTCTGCAATTGCCCGGCGGCCCAGGTCATGGTTGGCGGGTCCACGCGTGGATCGTCGAAGGCGGCGTGTTCCCGAACCTGGGAAAACCCGCCGCTCAGGGCGATCTGCTGCCGCCGGGCGACGAGCCAGTTCGGCGCTCCCTGGCCGTCCAGTGGCTCGAGCTGCCCGGCCCGGGAAAGACGGACGTACTCGGTGAGCGGTCCGCCAAGCAGAACGTCGACGGGTAGTGCGCGAGTGCCCAGATGGTCCAGGCGCGACCCTGGAGAGAGCTCGACCCAGACCAGCCTGACAGGCACCGGCCCGGAGGTCTGCTCGCAAAATTCTTGTTCCAGTTGCTCTTGCTCGGACCTCGGCCAGGTCGTGGCGATCCGCAAGACATCGGTGTCCAGGCCCCCCGAAATCGACTCGACGACACGCGCCGCGGCGCGAGTTGGGTCCCTCGCGCCGCACCCCGCAACCCCCGCGAGCAGCCCCGCCAGGCAGAGGAGTTCCAGCGAAGCAAGGCGGGCGCCAGAATGAAGATCGCGGTGGGCCATGAGATCAGTTCGACGCGTCAAGGTTTGCTCGCTCAGTTCCGGGGCGAGGCGGTCGAGGCCCCGAGGTCCACTTGCAACTTGACCTCGGCGCCGTCGCGCCTGACCACCACTTCCACCTTGTCGCCGGGCTTGAAGCCCTTCAGGCTTTCCATGTAGTCGTAGATCGTGCCGATCGGCTTGCCGCCGATGCGGATGATCGAGTCGTTTCCCTTGAGCCCGGCCTTGGCCGCGGGACCGCCGTCGCGAACACCCGTGATCTTCAACCCGGCCTTTGCCTCGTCGGCGTAGTCGGGCATGACGCCCAGAGTCACGGTCATGCCGGTCGATGCCGACTGACTCTGGCGGCCGTTGCGGGCGGGGGCCGCAATCCTGGTGAACGCGGGGCGCTCGGGCCGGCGCACCAAGTCCAGCACGATCAACTCCAGGTAATCCGCGATCCGTGCCATGCCGGTGTAATTGATGCGGTCCGAGTCGTCGCTGGGACGGTGGTAATCGGAGTGAATGCCCGTGAACGCGAACAGCACGGGGATGTTCTTGGCGTAGAACGACTGATGATCGCTGCCGCCGAAGCCGTCGGTCATGCCCGAGACTTTCTTGATGGTCAGCCCGGCTGACTTGCCCAAGGCGTCGACCAGGGCGTCGATTCCGGGCGAGGTCCCGGTGCCGATCATCGTCAGCTCACTCTTGCCGTTGAGTCGACCGACCATGTCGAAGTTGACCATCATCACGGTCGAGCTCAGGGGATAGAGCGGGTGCTCGACATAATACTGCGACCCGAGCAGCCCCCGTTCCTCGCCCGAGAAGGCCATGAACACGACCCGTCGGGGCAGCCGATCGGGGCGCGAGCCCAGGCGGCGGGCTATCTCCATGACCATCGCGGTTCCGGAGGCATTGTCGTCAGCGCCGTTGTGGATGTCGCTGGAGAGAAAGGCCAGCGAGCCGGACAGGAGTCCTCCGCGGCCCAGGTGGTCGTAGTGGCCGCCGATGATGATGGTCTGCTCGGCCAGCGGGCCTGAGCCTTCGAGCACACCGATCACGTTCCTGGTCTCGACCGACGGCCGGTCGATCGTCAGCTTCGCGGACAGGAGCACGCCCTCCAGAAGCCGTGAACGCGGCTTCAAATCGCCGTCGATCTGCTTCTCCAGCTCGGCCAGGTTGGGCTCGCCCGCGGTCGCGAGGATTTTATCGGCAAAGTCGCGGGTGAGCATCGCGAAGGGCAGCTTGCTGATCATCTCCGGCCCGCCGGCAACCAGGCCCAGAACCTTGTCCGCGTCCCCGTGCTGTCCGGCAAGGTCGTTGACCATCAGCACGATCGCCGCACCGTGCTGGAACGCGTTGGTGGCCTTGTGCCGGAAGGTTGCGTAGTCGCTCGTCTTCTTGCCGGCAAACGGACTGTCGTCCCGGTCCTGCTGCGGCTCGCGGCGAATGATCAAGACCGCCTTGCCCCGCACGTCGATGCTTGCGTAGTCGTCATAGTCGAGCTTAAGCGCGCTGTCCTTGGCCGTGATCCCATAGCCGGCAAAGACAATCGGAATCTGCTCGAAGGAACCGCTCGAGCCGACTGCCAGGGGACTGAACTCGGTCTTGGGCTCGGCCTTCAAGAACTTGCCATCGCGTTTCAGGATCGCCAGTTCCGTCGGCTCTCCCAGCCGGGGGCGGCCGGTAAGGGGAAACTTCTGGAAGTAGCCGTCGGCACCCGGTGCGGGCTTCAGACCGAGCTGCTTGAACGTCTCGGCGATGTAACGGGCGGCATCCTCGATGCCTTTGGTCCCCGGCGCACGACCCTCGCGAGCGTCCGCCGCCAGAAACGACACATCCGACTTCAACCGCGCCTCCGCGGAGGTGAGAGCAGGAACCGCCACGGTACCCGGAGTTTCGGATCCCCGGTCATCCGCGATCGCCCCTCGGTTCACCGGCATCGTCACAAGCAGCCAGACCACAAGCGCACTTCCCAGCAGCAGCCCGAAAACGCGTCGTGGTCCGGTTTCAAACACGCGGAAGCGCATGCCAGCGGGTCCTTTCGCAACAAGCCCATTTGCTCTCGACCCCCTGATTCTCAATTCTGGTCAAGAGATCGTCAAGCTTGGACGGGGCACAAACCACGCATGTCACGTGAGCGTCGCCGACCGGCGAACGGCCAGGCGCGCCCGCGCGTTTGCACAGATCACCGCAATCCGATAAGCTCGATGCCCCCCAAGCCGCTGCGCGAGGTGCGGGGCGTCTTGTTGGAAGAATTGGCCATGGCCCCGTGTGTCGCGGTTATTGCGGGTCGGTCACCCAGAGCACCACGTGGTCGAGCGGACCGCCGTCTACTCCATTATAAAGCCGACGGTCGGCGGTCACGACCCGTCCCCCAAGCGCCAGGGCCAGCACCATATAGAGGCTGTCGTACACGGGACGCCGGTAACGGACGCCGTGCCGGAAGGCGTCCTCCAGCAGTCCTTCGGTTGCGTGAATGGTGATGGGGACCGTTCGGAGGAGCTGGAAGGCGTCCAAGCCCTCGGCCTCCGAGAGCGTACGGTCCACAGCAACCTTGCGCTGCAAGACGCTGGCTGCCTCCGTGAAGAAATACGATGGTGTGTGCAACTCGAACCGAGCGTCGAGCAGCCGCGCTGCGTTGTCGGCGTCAGGCTCTGGCACGAACCATTTCACGCCCAAGCCAGCGTCGGGCACCAAGATCTGCCGAACCAGCGGCGGTGAGGTCGATGCGTCCGGCTCACCCTGGGGATCCAAAAGGGGCAGGTCGCTCACCGAAGGCGTTCCTCAGCGAGGATCTCTCCGCTGTCGCTGTGAGTGCGGCCCTCCAGCCGCCGCCGCATCGCATCGGCCGCCGACCTTGCCGTCGCCACATCGACCTGCTTCGAGGCCAGCACCAGGATCTCTCGCAACTCGGCCTCCAGCGAACGGTTATTGCGCGCCGCGCGCCTTGAGCCGCTCGTACACTGCGTCGTCCAGATCACGCACAAGTGCGGTCGCCATGTTTGCCTCCAGTGGGGCACTGCTTGCTAACATAATGCTAACAAACCCGATGGCAAGTGCAAGAGCGTTCCCAGTTCGCTGTGAGTTGCGCGGCGACGACGGGCAGGTCGGTCACAGGGCCATCCACCGATCACCTTGGCCCTCGCCGCCGTCTTGGAGTTCACGATCGCCATGTGGGCAGGCGGGACGAAACCTGAACGCCCCCTGATGTCGTTCGGGGTAATCGAGGCGACCCAAGTGCAGAGGACGGCCGCTTCCTTGGTCAACCCCGTCTTCGGGTGCCTACCCGGCGGACTCTTGTACGGCAACTTCACGTAATCCGCGGTGAGAGGGTTCGGTAGTGTGCCCGTCACCCCAGCGACCACAATGGGGGATCCAGCCGCCAGTTCGATGTCTGGCGTGAGAACCACAACTCGGCGCGTCTTCGGGTTCTGGCCGTTCGGGTCCAGAACTTCCGCAAAGATGATGTCGGCAAAGCGGATCGGGAATTGGGCCGCAGCCGTTCCCCCGCTACTCATCCTCGTCGGTCCATGACGGAGGCGGTTGATAGGTGTAAGGCTGAGGGAACGATTCGTCGACAGGCTGGCTGCTTCCTTGAATCTCCGCGAGTTGTCTGGCTTCATCCTCGGTCTTTACGGGCGATCCATTCAACCAGTCCTCGACCGCTTGGACGATGTTCTCCTTGAGTGCCTCGATCGTCTCGCCCTGGGCGACGCAACCAGGAAAGCGCGGCACCTCGGCCCAGTAGCCGCCACCGTCGATCTCGTGAACCTCGGCAATAATCTGGAGAGGAACGGTAAGAGTGCACGTCATGGATCGCCTCCAAGAACAACGTACCGCAATACGATGAGCTCGATCTGGAAGAATTGGCCCTGGCCTCGCGTGTCGCGGTTATAGCGGGTCGGTCACCCAGAGCACCACGTGGTCGAGAGGACCAGCGTGTACTCCATTATAGAGCCGACGGTCGGCGGTCACGACCCGTCCCCGAATCGCCACGGCCAGCACCATATAGAGGCTGTCGTACACGGGACGCCGGTAACGGACGCCGTGCCGGAAGGCGTCCTCCAGCAGTGCTTCGGTTGCGTGAATGGTCATGGGGACCGTTCGGAGGAGCCGGAAGGCGTCCAGGCCCTCGGCCTCCGAGAGCGTACGGTCCACAGCAACCTTGCGCTGCAAGACGCTGGCTGCCTCCGTGAAGAAATACGATGGTGCGTGCAACTCGAACCGAGCGTCGAGCAGCCGCGCTGCTTTGTCGGCGTCAGGCTCAGGCACGAACCACTTCACGCCCACGCCGGCGTCGGGCACCAAGATCTGCCGAACCACCGGCGGTGAGGTCGATGTGCCCGGCTCACCCTGGGGACCCAAAAGCGGCAGGCCGCTCACCGCAGGCGTTCCTCCGCGAGGATCTCTCCGCTGTCGCTGTGAGTGCGGCCCTCCAGCCGCCGCCGCATCGCATCGGCCGCCGCCCTTGCCGTGGCCACATCGACCTGCTTCGAGGCGAGCACCAGGATCTCGCGCAACTCGGCCTCGAGCGAACGGTTATTGCCCGCCGCGCGCGCCTTGAGCCGCTCGTACACTGCGTCGTCCAGATCACGCACAAGTGCGGTCGCCATGTTTGCCTCCAGTGGGGCATCGGGCTTGCTAACATAATGTTAACAAGCCCGATGCCAAATGCAAGAGCGTTCCCCGATGGGCGCGCCCGCGCGTTGCACGGATCACCGCAATCCGATAAGCTCGATGCGGAAGTCTGACATTTGTCTTGTGAGCCGGGGAGTCGAGCCATGAGAAGAGCGCGCTTCATGAGCAGAGCGTTCGGGAGCAACCTGCTGGCGAGCCTGGCCCTGCTGGCACCGTTGTACTGGTCGCACGTCCAGGCCCAGACAGAGACGGCCGATGCGGCGCTCCGCGATCGAGTGCCGCAGCTCATCGAGCGGCTGGACGACCCCAAGCCGGAAGCCAGGGACGAGGCCGAGGCCCGGCTGATCAAGCTGGGCGCCAGGGCTTTGCCGCTGCTTCCTGATCCGGCGAGCGCCACCAGCAAGGAACGCAAGGAACGGCTGGAGAAGGTTCGCGCCACCTTGCGGCAAGCCGAGCAGGAAACCAGCACCGGCGCGAGCCGGGTGACGATTCAGGCCAAGGCGATCCGGCTCAGCGAGGCCCTCGGGTTGATCCAGAAGCAGAGCGGCAACGGCATCACGGATCTCCGCGAACAGCTCGGCGTCGAAGTCACCAATCCGGCCTTCGATCTGGACATTCAGAACGTGCCGTTCCACGAGGCCCTCGATCGAGTCGCCAGGCTCGCCGAGGTTTCGGTGAACGCGTTCACGGGCGACGGCACGATCGGCATCACGGCGGGAACGCCAGCGAAGGATCCGCTCATTCAGTACGTCGGCCCGTTCCGCGTCGCCTTCAAGCAGTTGACCGAGGTTCGCGACCTGCAAGCGGGAACCTCGGCGGCCAGCGCTCAGCTCGAGGTCGCATGGGAACCCCGGCTTCGTCCCATGCTGCTGGCCCTCAAGTCCGACGGTCTGGCCGTCAAGGATGACAAGGACCGCGAGGTCAAACCCCAGGCCATGATGGAATCGAACGAGGTTGTGCTCCGTCCCGAAAACCCCGCGGTCGAGATGAACCTGAACCTCGAGGCCCCAGACCGCTCGGCCGTGAGGCTGTCGAGCTTTCGCGTCAAGGCCGATGTCACGCTGCCGGCCGGCATCAAGACTTTTCGCTTTCCCAGCCTGGCGCAAGAGAACGTGACGCTGAAGCAAGGCGATGTGAGCGCGACCCTGCGGAACGTCGAGATCGACGAGCAGGTCTGGAAGGTCAATGTCGAGCTCGTCTATCCCGGCAACGGGCCCGCATTCGAGAGTTATCGGCAGGGGCTGTTCAACAACCGGATCTGGCTCCAGAAAGCCGATGGCTCACGGTTCGAGCACAATGGCGGCTTCTCCAACACCAGCTCCGACGGCGGCAAGCTCGGCTTCGAGTACCTCTTCGTCGATGCCCCCGGCAAGCCGGCCGACTATCAGCTCGTCTACGAAACACCGAGCAAGGTGGTGAACATCCCGCTCGAGTTCGAGTTCAAGAACGTGCCGCTGCCGTGAGTGCATGCCTTACACTCCGGCGGCGACGGTGCCAGGCTGCGGAAGATTGGCCATGAGGGCGGTGCGGATGCGGTTCTCAAAACTCGTATCGGCTGCCAGCGCCTTGAGGAAATCGTCCTTGCTCAGCATGTACAGTTCCATCGTTGTTCGCGCTATGACGGTCCGGCGAATCGGCCTCTTGAAGTAAGCCGAGATCATACCGAAGCTTTCACCGAAACAGAGTTCCTCGTCGAAATTACCGCCCACGTAGGCATCGGCGATGCCCGAGCCCACCACATAGACGCGATCGCCTTCCTCTCCCTCGCGAACGATCGTCTCGCCCGGCTGGCGGATCTCGACGGTCATGTAGCTGGCGATCCGCGACAGGGTCGACTCGCTCAGCCCCTTGAGGATCTCGAGCTGAACCAGGGCCCGGCAGATCCGCACGGCGATCCGGGTCAGCGAGTTGGTGACAATCCTGCCGCCGACCATGTTGACGATCCGGTCGGCGTGGTCGATCACGCGCTGATCGTGCGTGACCAGCAGCACCGTGGTCCGCGCCGGCCCATCGGCCATGTTGCGCAAGACCTCCAGCACCGTCTGGCTCGACTCGGCGTCGAGCGAGGCGGTCGGTTCGTCGGCAAGCACCAGGGCCGGCTGATTGACCAGTGCCCGCGCGATGGCGACGCGTTGTTTCTGGCCGCCGGAGAGCTCCGCCGGAAGATGGTTCATCCGCTCCCCAAGACCGAGCTTGCCCAGGATCTCGACGCACCGGTTGTTCATCTCCTGAACGCTGTCGCGCCGGAGTGCGGTGGCCATACGCACGTTCTCGATCGTGGAGAGCGAGCTGAACAGGTTGTGCTGCTGAAAGATGAAACCGATGTTCTTGCGGAGCTCGACCTGGTCCCTTTCCGTGGCGCTCGAGAGGTCGTGGCCGAGGACCTCGAGGCTGCCCACCTGCATCCGGCGCAGGGCGCCGATCAGGGTCAACAAGGTCGACTTGCCCGAACCCGAGGGTCCCGTCATGATCACGACCTCGCCCCGGCTGATCTCCAGGTCGTTCTCGAAGAGGACCTGGGTCCTCGTCTCGCCGCTCCCGTACGCGTAGTTCACGTCTGCTGCGCGGATCACCACATCCGCGCGGGCCGGTTGCATCACCGCCACGGAAGTCAAGGTGGAAAAGGTTCCGGTGTCGGTCATGGCGGTGTTCAGGGAGCACCCCTCTCAGGCGAAAAGCTGGGCAGGATCAACCGACAGGAGCTTGCGCGCCGCGTAAGCCCCGGACAGGACGCACATGATGATCGAGAGCCCCAGGATGGCAAGAGGATCGTTGCGCGACAGGTCCAGCGGCAGACCGGTCGCCTCGTGCACCCAGCGAAAGAGGAGCAAGCTCACGGCCAGTCCCGCCAGGTAGCCCAGGAGCGCAAGGTAAACGCCCTGCATCACGACCACCCGGAACAACCTGAGATTCGAGTAACCCATGGCCTTGAGCGTGGCAAACTCGCCGATCCGATCGCTGATGTCCGAGAATAACACCTGGTAACAGATCACGCAGCCGACGATGAACCCCATGACCACGCCGATGTAGAAAACGGTGCCGATCGGGGCCACCTTATCCCAGAAATCACGCTCCTTGGCGATGAACTCCTCGAGCGTGAGCACCCGCACATCCGCCGGCATGGCGGCCTGAAGGTCCGAGCGCAGCCGGATCAGGTCGGTTCCGGGCCGGACGCGCACCAGGCCCACGGTCACCGCGCTATCGCCCTCGGTCTTGCCGGCAAGCTGGGGAAAGACGCGGAACAAGTTCCGATCACTCATGATCAGGTTGCCGTTGGACTGTGAGTTGATTCCCAGCTTGAAGGTGCCGGCGAGCTTGATCGTGTGGCCGGACAGCTCGGAGACCTGCCCGGCGGCGAACTCGCCGAAGCTGGCCGATCGTGAGAGCGCATCGGCCATCGCTGTGTCGGGCCGGCCGAGCGCATCGCGCTCTTGCTTGACCTCGTCGATGTTGAGCACTTCGTCCTCGAGAGGGATGCCCACGACGCAGATTCGGTCCAGCGATCCGTCCCTGAGGTCACGCCAGTAGCCCGAACGGGTCACCACGTAGACCGGGCTGGTGCCGATGACCTCCGGGAAATCTCTGGCCTGAACGATCCGGCGATAGGGAAAACTGTAGGGGACGGCCAGCGTGTAGAGCGTCCGGCTGATGATCACAATCTGGCCGTCCAGCCGCTCGATCACGTTGACCATGCTGTCGAGCATGGCATGACGAAACCCGTTTTCCATGAACATCAAGGTGACAGCAAACGCCGTTCCGGCCACCGAGGCCAGCAGCCGGCGCTTGTTCTCGGTCAGGTTTCGCCAGGCCAGCGGGATGATCGATTGAGGAAGCATCAGGGTTCCGGTTCTCGCGCGACTGGTCGCTTTCTGGGCTGGGTCGATTCAGAAGAGCTCCGCGGGCTGGGCGCCCCGCAGCTTCGAGAGCGACAGAAATCCCGACAGGAAGCCCACGACAATCGCCAGGAAGAGCGTGATCAGCAGGTTCTGGGCCGTCAGCCGCATGGGTATTCCGGCCAGCTCTTCGGTCGCCCGGTAAACCACGATCGCCAGGATCACGGCAAAGACGTAGGAAATTACCATGTAAATCAGCGACTGTTCAACGACCACCCGCCCCAGCCGCGAGAGCGAGTAGCCCATGGCCTTGAGCGTCGCATATTCGGGCAGGTGCTCGCGCACGTCGTTGGAGAGAACCTGGTAGACGACCACGGTGGCCACGACCATGGCCACCAGCACGCCGAATGCGAAGAGCTGGCCGGTCGACGTCTGGTTCACCCAGTGATCGGTCTCGCGTGCAAGGATCTCGGCCCGGGTGAATGGCTGGACGTCGGCGGGAAGGCGAGCCTTCAGTTCGTCTCGCGCTGTGGCGACGAGACCGTCTCGAACCTTGAGGAACCCAAAACTCACCTGGCCCGGAGGGAACCTGCAAAGCGACAGGAAGTTCAGGTCGCTGCAGATCACCGTGGAATCCGCGGCGAAACCGCGCAGCATGGGGAAGCCGCCGACCAGCGTGACGGCCTGGTTGCCCAGCTCCCAGTCCTGGACCTGGTCGCGGATCTGCCAGCCGAAATCGGGGTGGGACTGCTCGTTGAGCAAGACCCGGTGCTCGAGGCGAAGCCGATCCTTGGCCGCCTCGATCCGGCCGCGGATTGGCTCGTGAAACAGGTTCTTGTCGAGGTCGATCCCCATGACGAACAGCTCCCGGCGCTGGAGCGGACGAGGCAGATGGGCGCCCCAGAGCCAGCGCTCGATCGGGCCGGGCGACGGCTCGACATCCCGATTCGACTCGCTCTGGCCGACCGGGTATGCGGGGCACCGCCAGAGGTTGAATGTCGCGTACATGGGAGCAGCCGAGACCACGGCCGCGACGTCCCGTGCCTGGGTCAACCGATCCAGGGGAAAGAATCCCGCGGCGTAAAACTGCTCGTACCGGGGCGAGACCAGCACGATGTCGAAGTCCACTTGCTCGAAGTTATTGGCTGCCGTGATCTTGACTGCCTCGAGAAAGCCGAGCTGAAGCAGGACCATGGTCAGGGAAAACGCGACTCCCGAGATCGCCGCCAGCGACCGCCTGCCGCCGTGGGCCACATTGCGGAGTGCCAGTGGTGGGGTTCGAAGCCGGGATGAGAGCGGCGTCACGATTTCGTCTATCTCCCGTTCCGTCGCTTACCGGGTTCGGGTCAACGGCCGGCGGCTCCGGCTGCAGACTCCGCGGCGCTGCGTGCGCCGGGCTTGATCGCCGCTTCCACCTCCATGTTGACGAATCTTGCGGCCAGGGCCGGATTGTCCAGGCCGATGGTCACCTTGACCACTCGACGGTCCTGAAGGGCCCGGGGGTCCAGGTTGGTCAACTGGTTCTTGCCCACGATCGAGCCGATCAAGGTCACCTTGCCGGTGACTACCTGATCGAGCACCCGAACCGTGGCGGGATCGCCGGTTCGGAGCCGGGGGATGTCGGTCTGAAAGACCTCGGCGGTCGCGACCATCGCCGACAGGTCGCCCATGGCAAGCAGCGGGCCGCTGCTGACCTCACCGGCGTGGGCCATCAGCTCGAGGACCCGCCCGCCGAAGGGCGCCCGCACCTCGGTCTGGGCCAACCCGGCGCGGGCCAGATCCGTCTGCCGGTCGAGCAGGTCGAGGTCGGGACCCTTCTCGCCCAGCTCCTCGTCCTCCAGCTTGCGCTGGCGGGGAACTAGCTCCTGGGCGACCTGGTACGACTTGATCTCCAGCTCACCCCTCAGGTTTTGTGTTTCCGCCTCGAAATAGCGCAGCTCGAGATCGAAGCGGTCCTTACCTTGCAGGGTCGGCTGGAGTTCTTTATACAGCTTGGTGATTTCATCGAACCGCTGCTTGGACGAGAAAACGCGCATGGCCGATTCGAGCTTGGACTTCTGAAGCTTGTCGAACTGCTCCCGCTCCAGAGCCAGCTTCTGTTTCTGCACCGATCGCTGGTGCAGTGCCCGCGTCTTCTGCGCTTCGGCCAGCGCGAGCTGGGCCTGGGCCTGGTCATGCCCCTCGAGGATCGCCAGCACCTGGCCGGGCGTGATGCCGTCTGCCGGGCCGACTTCGATACGTTCGATCCGGGCGCCCGGCCGCGCACCCACGATGATCAATCCCGAGGCCGGCTCGAGACGGGCCAGGGCGTGTACGTCGCCCGGCTCGCCGGTTGCTCTCGAGGGTTGGCCTCCACTGCCGGTCGTCTCCTGTTGGAACGCGGAAACGTGGTTGCTCAACCAGAGACAGAAGAAGAGTAGCCCGATCGACAGCCAGAACAACGAGTAGCTATTGATAATGGCTTTAGGGACGCTGGTGGACCTGCTGGTTGCACGTTCTTCCATCGCACGAGCTCCGAACACGATCAAGAAGCCTGACGCGGACGCTGAGCAGGCTCGATCATAGTCCAAGCCGGAGTCGTGATCCAAGATGATCTTGGGGAAGAGTCAGGTACGTTTCCTTTCCGAGCCACCGGCCGGAAATTGGGTTCGTTTTGCATAAATGGTGCCGAATGCGTCCAGCGTTAACTATCTGATGGCAAAAGATTTGTGGCCGTTTTCAATTGGCTTCGTTGGCATCGTCCCAAACCGGCCCTCCGGCGACTTGACACTGTTCAGTAGTGGCCAGATAGCTGGACACGAGGACTTCCTCCGAGAAACACCTGGTAGAACAGGTCCAGCTCGACCTAGCTTTGCCCGGCAAAGTGTCAAGTTTGTACACTATGCCCGCTGTGGAATTTGGGACGATGCCGCTTCGTTTTGGCGATTTTCTGTCGCCGCCAGCTCCTTTCCCTGAGATTCACTGGCCACTGGCCACTCTTCACTCTTCACTCGCCACCATTCCGAGCCAGCGCTCAGGAATTGGGTTTGTTTTGCATAAAGAAGCCCGAATCCATCCGACGTTAACTCTTCAAGGGAAAGAGATTTGTGGCTGATTTCAATTGGCTTTGTTTGGCGCTTTTTGAGGCGCCTTCACGTCTCAAGGGAGGCTCTGCCGGACGCCAGCGCTCTGGCCCGGCCGGTCTTTCGCGTCCGTTCCCCCGTTGGACAAGATTCCAATCCTGTAGTTGTTCGAATTCTCAATGACACGATTGGAATCGTGTCCCACGACCCGGCCCAAGCTGACCTCTGGCATCGGCTCGCCACTCTGCCCTCCATCGTAGCCACCCGACTTCACCGCGCACTGGTCCTCCGCCATCGAGCGTCCACCATCCGTCCCCCCGGCATTCCTGATCCGCCAACTGACATGCGCCATCCGCCAGATGGGGGTCGCCATCCACCAGATGGCATTTGCGATTTGCCACCTGCCATTCGCCATCTGCCATTCGTCATTTGCCATCTGCCATTTGTCATACCCCACTCCGAGTTCCGCGACCCGGAATTGGGTCCGCTTTGCATGCGTGATATGCTACGAAATGCTACGTTTTTGGGCTTTTTCGAAAATTTGGGAAACCAGCTTTTCGACGAAAGTTCTTGATGAATAGATGGTTGTGTCTATTTGTCTCTCGGCGCTCATTCGACGACAATTAACGCAACCACATGACAATAAAGGAGTTGTGCCATAACCAGTAACGTAGCATGTTCCCGCAAGAGTCACCATTTCACCCCCTTTTTGGGACATTTTACCCTCATTTTGCCATCCAATCGGCTTTGAGAGCGGTAGGGCCAGCCGCTATCCGGCACCCAGGGAAAGAGAGTGGCCACGTTCGCTCTCGTGACGACGGTCGGGCCCGAACCGCGTCCTGCCAGATCAACCCCGGGTGAACCTGGCCGCGCTGCGGACCGACAAGCTTTTGCCAGCCTTTCTTGCCCGACTAATCGACAAGTCTTGCGCAATCCGCATGTCGGGCGGCCAGGTTTCCTCGTGTCAATGAGCATACACCCGCGCACCGCCGTTCGGCGTGGGCGACACGCGGGCTTGCTTCTCATACCGAATTGCCAAAGATGGTCGGCACGATCCCGACATAGATAGCTTACGACAAGATCGCCGGAATCTTGCGAGCGTCTTTGGAAGAGTGAAATGGAGACGAGCTTGGAATCCAGCCTTCGGGGCAGTGCCAGCGCCGCGCAGCCGCCCATGTTCGCCAGGTGGTGCACGCCCAGACGCTCGGCGACTTCCCGCAACCGGGCACGGCTGGCGGCGAAGAAACGGCCCAGCAACCGGCCTGCGGCCAGCTTCTGCAACCGCGCCTGCCAGTTCTCGGCGTTACTTCCCAGCCGCTCGAAGATCACGGTCAGCTCGCCGGAGATCACGGCTTTGCCCTCGCGGAACAACCGCCCGGTGTATTCCACCAGGAGCAGGTGATTGCCCAGCGAGAAGCTTTCAATCATCCCTTCGCGTGACGGAATTTCTCGCCGGAGACAAAGTCGCAGGTAAAACTCGCGCTCTTCCTCGCGTTTGCAGCGGCTCAGAATGAGCAAGTTGTGGGTCCAACTCAATTCTGTCACCAGTGGTGAACCGTGTACGAGTATGATAGCAGACATCAAGAGGTCGCAAGTGCAAGGCAGTTCACCTAACTCGATGACAGAGCTTGGGGGGGTTCGGCGAGGAAACCATGAGCGGAGCTGAAAGCCTCAAAGGGCTGGTTTATCAGCAGGCATATGCATCATTCCGGGTCTTGAACGCACTTAGCCAGAAGGTGTTGGAAGCCGACCTGACGGGGCCGGTGCTTACTGAGTTCCTGATCGAAGGAAGAACGACATCAGATGCCCCAATTTGGGATATTCACCTTGCTTTCAGTGATGGGGGAATCGATTTTCACGAGTGCAAGGATACGACAATCTCACGCGAAGACCGACATATTTTCTACAAGCGACTGAGGCGACAGATAGCTTCCGGCACTTCCGCCAAGGCCATTCGCCCAGTATGGGTAACGAACCCTGACAAACAGACCGAAAATGCCCTGATGAACCTCGAAGGGCTTGCGTCGGAAATCTCACGGTTGGACCTCGAAACGTTACCTGCGCTGCTGCCTGATCGCGGGAGCACGGCCCGTGAGCTGACATGCGAGGCTGTCTTCAAGCTCTGTCATGAAGTCGAGTCCGACGACCCTCTGAGACCCTGCACGTTCGAAGAGGCTAAGGAGCTCCTATCAAGCATTCGCGTTGCATGCCATCGGCTAGAAGAGTTGGAGCAAGGCGTAGCCCTCCTGGCAACGGGACTGTTCACGAAGGGCACGGGACGGGCAATTGATGAGTTCATAACCGGGGTCCTTACAAAGACCATTGCGAACCATGGTAAAGCGCGATTCACCGTTGATGAGTTTCTCAATGCGGTGGGGACGACGGCGTTCGAGCTGGAGGTCGAGGGACGGATTCGAAAACTCTTGTCGTTCCATACCGCCAAGTCCTATAGACCGCACACACGTTTGGTTACGTGGAGGAACCTCCAAGGGTCACGGCAGACTCGCTGGGAGCTTATGGAGCGTGTGCCCGACTATGACGTATCGCAGTCCTCACTACTCGTTGCCGGTATGGGTATCGGGAAAACAGTCGCGAGTGAGATGGCTTTCGAAGAGCAAGGGAGGCTCCAAGATCCGCGGCGCGTAATACGAGTGGAAGCGCGATCTCTGGATGTCGATGACCTAGATGCCCTGGTACGTCTCTCGTGCATGCTTTCTGGAATCGGCCGTACGTGGCTTGCCGTTGATGGGTTAGACGAGTTTCCGCTTGACATGCGGACGGCCTGGGAGCACGCATTCCATGCCATGCTCAGTCTTGCAGGGATGACGATCCTGGCAACGGTTCGCCGAGAGGTGTTAATCGTTCGGGATTGGCTTTCCGAGATGACGTCTGCTCTTCTCCGGGTGGAGATAAATCCTCTTGGAGCTGCCGAGGTGGAGAAAGCATTTAAGGATGTCGGCTTACCCATCCCGACGAACAAGCTCCTCGTCCGCGCGCTGCAAAACCCATTTCTCCTATCACTCTATGCAGACGTGGTCACCGCTGATGACATGCCGCTTGCCGAGAGCGGAGAGGTCACAGCGTTTCGTGTGGTGGACGAATTCTGGCGGCGCAGGGTGAGCGGAATAAGCATCGGCATGCGTGCCGTCGGGGACAGTGAGGGATCACAAGCTCCCAAACGCACAGCCGCAGTTTACCTGGGCGAACAGAATCTTGCGGGCGCTACGGCTGTTGCGCGATCGCCTTCCAACCCCGAACTCCACGCAGGGATCGAGATGCTCATCCGCGAGGGCGTTCTTCGAGAGCAGGGAACCGACTCTGTCGCGTGGATTCATGAATGGTTTCGTGAGTACGCGATTCTTGACCGGCTCATGTCAGGGTTGGATGAATTAACGCCTGTGACCCTCGCCCGCCAAGTTACTACCTCCGAAGTCGACCACGTCGCCCGCGCTGCGGCTGCTGGAGCCGTGAAATGGCTTGCGTCGAGTCCAACCTGCGGCTCCGTAGTTGAGTATCTGGTCGAACTCTGGTCACGGAACACGGGACTGGCACGTGAAGCCCTCTCGGTCTTGCTCGAAGGGGATGCGTCGTCGTTTAAGCTAAGCGACTTGTCGGATGAGCTGCTTTTAGAAGCGGTTGTGCTCGCTTCTCACCTTAGAGCGACCCAGTGGGTAGATGAGATCGCAACGCTTCATGACGAACGTTTCCTCGGTGCCGTCGGGGATCGACTTCATGAGAATGTCGTTCGTTATGAATTAACGGTGGCTCCTCATGGCCAGGACCCGAAAGGTGATGCCGTGCGAAGGTCAGTAGCGCGCGACTTGCGGCGTTGTCACGCTGGCTGCCGCTATCCGGTGCATGGGACCTTCGTGACGCTTGTGAAATCGATTATCTCGGCCAAAGTCTTCTCAGACTCCGGCGTACACGAATGGCTTGTTGCGGTTGGTAGGCTTGTCAACGGGTTCCACCTTGGCGAAGTGCTAAGAGTTGCAAAGGGCATGGCCGAGTCTGGAGAGCTGCAAGGGGCGTACAGAGTGTTTGCTGCCGGGATGGGAATCGAAGATGTTGCCAGAGGCGAATTGGTGTCCGAGGCACTCTCCGATCGCCGAGGAATCTTCGGAGAGGATCGAGGAATCTTCGGAGAGGATGTTGGGGAGATCCTTCGGATTCAGGGATTGATTAGTGGCCACGTTGGAACGTGGGGAAAAGCGGCAGTTAAGGTTCTTGCCGATCTGATCCGAGCAGGCCAGAAGCGCAATTGGCCTTCGTCGATGAAGTATCATGCCGCTGTCGCACAGGCATTATGTGTGTCCTTTGATGCAGACAAGGCGTTTGAGCCATCCTACGATGAAGATCCGCGCGCGTCCTGTTTTGATCGGAATGGCGAGCATAGGCTGATTGTCCAGGTGACAAGGGCTCTTGAGACGGGATTCCGCGAGGCAGCCGAGCTTGAAGATCCGATTCCGTTTCGTGAGTTATCAACGGAGGCAACACTCACAAGATTTGCTGGCTGCATCGCGATTCCAATCCTGGTCCTGTATGACGCACTTCGCAAAGAGACTCCCGAGAAGGTCTGGTACGTAGCTGAGGCGCTGCGGCTGCTGAAGGACGCACGAGTGGCGGCTCTGGGCAGCCTTTCAGATGCAAGGCGTCTTCTCAGGAGATCATTGCCGGAAACCCTCACTCAGACCGAGAGAGAAGAGATTACGGCCGCTGTCCGCAGCTCAAATCTTGAGCCAATGATCTGTCTCGAGGAGCTCTCAGATCTTCGCAACTGGGGGGTGCTTACATCAGAAGAAAGTAGTGCGCTCGAACAGGCAATCTCGGCGCATAAAATTGGAGAGCCTGATGATCTACGAGATAACCCGTTGTTCGGGGAGTGTGTGTGGCGTGAACCGGTCCATGTGGAAGAAGAGACAGGGTGGCCTCATCTAGAAGACGAACACGCAGTTAAGATGCTGGCTAATTGGGACAGCGAACCACAACAGGATGCGAAAAGCGGCGGGGTAACTGACCAGCTCAAGCAAAGATTGGATGCCTTAAGAACCGTAATGTCGCGGGGTGAGGCAACAAGCGAAAAGTGGGTGGGGCATTCGCTCCGGTGGTGTCGACAGGGGATAGAGCAACTCAGGCGAGCGGTTGAGGAAGGATGCTCCAATGGTCCAGGCGCTTAAGAGCTATAAATGGCGTGAAACGTTGGAGAAGTACACCCCTTGGTGGCTCAAGATGGCGGATGTTGCCCTTCACCATCTAGAGGGTGGGGCACCAGCTGCTTCCGTTGAACGCGAGCGCAAAGAGATGGGCATTTCGCTCTGGTCGACGGATCCTTTCGGAAATTCGTTGAAGCTCATTGATGAACTTCTGGCCATTGACTCATCGCCGCCATTTGACACGCTCCAGGAGAGGTTGGTTAAGGTTGTGACAGGGCGATGGAACGACTGGCCTGTTTTCACGAAAGCCACTGTATTGCATTGCCTGAGGGGATGGTTCTGGTATCGATTCACAGAGCTGCGCTCGCTTATTTCCGATGTTCTGAGAGAGGAATCTCATCCACTGTTGGTCAATGAAGCGGTACGTGTCGGGCTAATACTCGCGAGAAAGACGCCCGTGCCGGAGCTATCGCAATTCCTCAAGCGAGCCTCCTCCGGGGGCTACCAGGACAGCCTTCGCTCGACTTCGCGGTTACTTGGAGCTGGAGCAGTTAAGTCCCTGTTCGACCCCTCTTGCGAACGTGCGAATGACCTCTGTGAAATCTTCCTTGGTGGCCTGCGGCAAGGATGGACGAGCACCGAGGACCTGTGCGAGTTCTTGAGCGGGGCGATGTGGGGAGCGGCGGAATTTGTTGGGCATGTGAAGCCCGGGACAGACGATCTTGCTGAAAGCTGGCTTATAGTTTCGGTGACCGCGCTTGAACGATGGCCATTCGACCGAGATGAGGATGGGCGTTCACCGCTGTACCCGATTCAGCCACTTGAGATGGTTCTCAAAAAGGAATGGCGCACAGAGGTGCAGTGCCGTCTTTTTCATCAAGTTCAGAAACTGTTGGAGAGCGTCCTGTCCCAAGGAAGCCTTGCGGAGTATTGCCACCTGCATTTCATGCTCAAAGAGATGCTAACATCTGGAGAAATGGATGTTCGACAACTTGAGGTGCCCCTGTTGGCCTTGTGCCGAGCATCAGTGGATCGTGTAGTCGTATGGCGAGCGGAGGGAAAGAGCACGAACGATGCTGGATGGGCCGCGGGGCTATATGGTCGGGAGTCGGTTGAGATCATAAAGTCCGTGCTCGAAGTGAGCCGTGACCGAGACAGGTTAAGGCGAGAGCTGGTGCCCCTTGCCGACAAGCTCGGAGATGCGGGTTTAAAGGAAGTCGCTGCTGATCTGAGGGCGTACCTTAGGAGATCGTAAGTTCACGAAAGGGAAGTGCCACGGACTTACTCGCTCTTGCGTCCTGACACGCGGATCTGGATCCGCCGCGCCGCCACCTCGGCGTCTTCTTCCTTGCGGACGAAGTAGAGCTTGGTCGTGCGGATGTCGGCGTGGCCGGTGATCTCTCGCACCTCGTGCACCGAAGCCCCGTTCCTGATCGCGTCGTCGATCGCCGTCTTGCGCAGCGAGTGAATGCCGATGCCGCGGCCGCCCAGCCGCGACGGGTCGATCCCGGCCGCTTCGCAATACTTCTTGACCAGCCGCCAGGGGGTCTTGCGGTCCAGGTGCCGCCGCGCCATCCCCAGGCCGTCAGGGCGCAGCGGCCGGAAGAATGGGCCCTCCATTGTCACCCTTGATGCCGGCTTGCGCCACGTAGGCAGGGACCGGCCGGGCCGCGTCAAGCAGGATCTTCCGCCGCTTCTTGTTCTGCTTCTCGGTCACGTTCAGGTAGTGCTCGACGCCGTCGGTTTCGAGGTGGGCCACACAGGCACCGGTCACGTCCGAGACCCGGCACCCGGTCAGGAAGAACACGCTCATCAGGGCCAGGTCGCGGATGCCCTGCAAGCTGTCGATGGGGATCGCCCCCAGGTGTGCGGTCGCCTTATTATGCGTACCGCTCCGGCACACCGGCTACACCGACCCGGCGCTGCGGCAACGTAAGCTCCAGCGCGACTGCAAGATCCTCGATGCCGAGCTGGCCGAGCGGTCCAATGATCCGTTCGTCCTCTTCAACCTGGGCTCGATCGCCGTCGAGCGCCAGGACTGGCCGACCGCCCTGGGCTATCTCCAGCGTAGCCTGTCGAGGTCGGCCCCCACCAATTCCATCGTGCGCAAGCTCTTCGCCCTGATCGCCCGCTGCCACCAGATGCTCGGGGATCTACCGGCGGCGTTGAACGCCTGTTCCGGAGGGCTTGCGGCTCGACCCCCGACGACGCCGAGCTGCATTTCCGCAAGGCGGTCCTCCACCGCAAGGCTGGCCAGTCTGCCGAGGCCGAAGCCTGTTGGTGGCGGATCTTGACGCTCAAGCGTCCCGACCGGTCCTGCAGCGTTGACCAGGGCACATACGGCCACCTCAACCTGCGCAAACTTGCGGTCATGGCCGAGGAGCGTGGTGACCGGGCCGAGGCCCGGCGGCTCTGGAAAATGGTCCTCGAGGCGTGTCCGGGCGACCCCGAGGCCATGTCGCGCGGGGAAGCAGTGCAGTGAATCGAGCAGGTTGCCGCCGGGCAGCGTCAGCCCAACGCCCTCAGCTTCAGCCAGGGACGTTTCAATAGACACCGCCAAGCCCGCTCCGACAATGAAACGGCTCCGGCGGAAGAGTCTCTTTAGCGTCAGAGAGCGAAGGTGACACAGAGCGAAGGTGACACAGGCGAAGGTGACACTGTATATTAAACTTGTATTCCGGAGCATTTACGACGAAATGCCAGCCACCTGCCCCCCGGACTTGGGTGGCCGACCACGCCACCGTTGCACGGCTCTACCCTGATGACCCTGCAGCCGCTTCTGGAACGACTCCTCACCTACCACCCAGTCGGCACGCCGGATCGATTGCTCTTTCGGATCCTCCTGCGTGAGGAACTCACGCCAACGCCGTTGGCGGCTGGCGTCGTCTTCGCCCCATTCCAGGTAGAACGAGTTTTCCGCCAGCAGCGGGTCGGCGGCACCGGAGGCGTACGCCCGGCAGCTCGACCAGGCATACTGCCACGGTTTGGTCACCAACCCGGCCTCCAGGGGGTTGCGCTCGATGTAGCGACCGCAACTCAGGAGATATCCCTCGCATTGGATGGCCGGGCTCTTGAAACGACCCTGCCAGAGATGGCCCTCGGAGCAATAGCGCCGATTGAAGTAGTGGATGTAGGCGCGCAACATACCGGCCAACCTCTTCGAAAGATCCGCAAGCCGTTCCAGTTGCACCAGGACATGAAAGTGATTCGTCATCAAGCAGTAATGATACAGGCGCAGACCGAAGCGTTCCTGGTACCGCGCCAAGAGTCGAAGAAACTGGCGGCGATCGTCGTCATCGCCAAAGATCCGCTCCCGGTTGTGGCCGCGGTTCATGACGTGGTAACACGCTTCATCCGTCCACTGCTGCTTGCGCGGTGTGCGTGGCATCGGCAAGTCCCTGTAAGCGCTTTCGAGGCAGTCTCGGCACATTCATAGATTATTTTACACGTAAGTGGCAATTTGCCAATAGTTTGCGTACAGTGTCACCTTAGACGTGCAGTGTCACCTTAGACGTGTCACCTTAGATCAGGCGGATCGCGACGAGCTAATCATATCGAGAGAGGCGAAGGGACTCGGCCTCGCCGTGCCCGGTTGCTGCCGCCGTTCTCTGCTGATGCCGTTGCACGTGCTAGCCCAATGTGGCTACAATAGAACACAGTAGCGAATTACCGCGAAAAACGGCATAAATACTAGGCCGCGACGCGACTTAAACGCCACCGCAACATGAAGCCGGAGTGGCGGAATTGGCAGACGCGCGAGCTCGAGGGGCTGGTGAGCTAACCATGCTCGTGCAGGTTCACGTCCTGTCTCCGGCATCTAGATGTCCGTTTTGTAAGTCTACCGCCAGTTCCAACCGTTACTGGGTAATGGTTTACGACGCCAAAGGCTGGTGAAGGACTTACGAAACGGACATCTAGGGGACTTTAGTTTCCCCGCATGAGGCAACGACGAATGTTCGCTCCTCCCTCTCCTAGGGAAGCCCATGTTCCCGATCCCTTGGAAGAAATTCCTTCATCCCGCAGGAGTCTACCGGCTTGAGTACCCAGCCTACTGGGACCAAGTCCAAAAAGACGATGCACGCTCCTGTGGATTCGGTCCCCATGACCGCGACGATGTCGGGCTGTGGATTTCCCTGATGCCAGTCAGCGTGGACACTGACCGACTCGCTGAGGAACTTCCCAAGATCCTCAGCCAGGCGCTCCCGCATTTCCAGGGGTGCAACCTCCGCCGCGATCCGACGCTGCGCCATTACGGCGTGAAGGCCGATATGCACAAGGAAGGCGAAGGAGGCCATTACTGGCTTATCGCGGGCGGTGATGTGGTGCTGTTCGCCAGCAGCCAGGTCCCGGCGGCGGAGCGCCACATCTGGAACCCGAGCTTTGAGCACTTGCTGGCGACCCTTGAGATTACGCGCGACGAAGAACTGGCCCTGCGACAACTGACCAACGAGGTGCTGGAGCTGTTGCGGCAACGACATCCCGAGCAAGACTTCCAACACGACGAGAAAGGGATCCGCGGTCGCGACCGCGTCGTGTTTCTGAGCAACCTCCATCGTGAGGTTCGCGCGGCTCCTGCCCGTCGGGTCCAAATCATCCACCATTTCGTCCAGAGCCTGGGTCAATCCATGGATCTGCCGCTGGGGGAGGAATCCTGGGAAGAGGCGCAAGCTCGCCTGCTCCCCCTTTTGAAGCCTCGCAGCTACCTCGATTCCGATTCCGCCAACCGGTGTTCGCTCGTGAGTGAATGGCTCGCCGATGTGGTGATCTGTTACGCCCTCCGGAGCAATGACATTTTCCGGTTCGTGACCACCGCGGACGCGGACCGCTGGCAGACGAATGCTCAGGCCCTCCACCAAGTGGCCGTCGCAAACCTGTGCCGGCTCGCCTGGCCGACCAAGCTGGAAGGGGCGCGGCAGCGGGACGGGGGGCGCGTGATCGTAATCGCAACCAGCGACGGGTTGGCGTCGAGCCGACTCCTCCATCCCGACCTGCACCGGCTGTTCTGCGGCCCCCTCGGGAGCCCGTTTAGGGCCGGCATCCCGGATCGAGATACCCTCGTTGTCTATTCCGACCGGCGCCGCCTCCGGCAGCGGACCGAGCGCCAGTTGCACAAGGATCATCGCACGTCGAGCTATCCCATTACCCCCCGGCCCTTTCTCGTAACGCCCGACGGCATCGCGCCGGCTCTGGCGTAACCTCCCGTACGGGGTCGTTTCAGGGAAGCATCCCATGAGAGAGGGATGGTGTCAGACTTTGTTCTTGGTTCTTACGTGCTGGCCTGGGAGAGGGATGGTGTCAGACTTTGTTCTTGGTTCTTACGTGCTGGCCTCGAAACCAAAAACAAAGCCTGACCTTGCGCCAAGAAGCTCGGGAAAGGAGAATCATCTCAAATGTGAAACCTTTCATCGAAACCTTGCGGGTAACCAGGGAAGGTGAAGGTGACAGCCACCAAATCTGGAGAATCCAGATAATGCGGGAAAATCCAAAGGGGACATTGCTATTCACGGTGGATGTTTGGAGAATTTAGGAAGCCTTCGATTCCTGGTTCTTGGCCTATCCACGCGGGAGATCGGCCATGCCTCGATCTGCCCGAGTGTCGGCCGAAGGGTAGTGCTATCACGAAATAACCGATGCAATTCGAGAGTGTGCCTGGAATACAGCCTTAGACCGCGCTCCAGATTTGGCATGGTTCAAATGCAGGTCACAGCTCAGGGGTGGCTGGGGTCGACGCCCGGAGGGCGACGCTCGAGATCCGATTCTCGCTGCGTTCACAGAGGCCAGGCGGGTCAGGAAACCACGGCCCG